>JACYME010000010.1 GCA_015272155.1 Leptolyngbyaceae cyanobacterium T60_A2020_046 | reverse complement strand
GCGGCGATCGCCTGCGGCAAAGGTCATGATTGCGACCATGACCAAAGTCATGATGCGCCCGGTATCAAGGTGCGCTTTGATAGAGCTGTAGCCCCTGGGCACCCGCATTGCTGGCCCGCCATGAACACCGCTCGCTTCCTTCGCCCTGGCAACCATCCCTTTCCCTTTTTGCTCCATCTCGAATGGGTGCTCCTGGGCATTGCGGTGCTCAGCGAAATGACGCCAGTGCCCATTCCCCGCCAAACCGCAGGCCCCGGCGTTGCGATCGCCGCCCTGCTGTGCTTCGGAGCCTTGGGGCTACGATTGCCTGCCCAGTTTACCCTGCTCAAGGGGGTGCTCATTGCTGCGCAGTTTGTACTGATTTTGCTCGCCTCCCAGGCGGGGCTGGCGGGGCTGCGGCTGTTCCCCTTCCTATACCTGATTGTGCTGATCCGCAGTTGCCTGATCCTGCCCTTAGCGGGGCGCATTGGGGTACTGTGTATCACCATCGTGGTATTCGCCAGCGTGGTGCAGTTGCGCCTACAAACCCTAGGAGCCCGGATGCCTTTCCGCGATGGGCGACGCCTCTATCCCGTTTTGGCGGGCATTCAGGTCAACTTCACCTTTCTCTTTGTGGTGTTGCTGGTGTTTGTGCTGCTGATGGTGAATGCCCTGTTGGCCGAACGCCAGCGCCGGGAAGACCTGCGCGAGGCCAATGACAAGCTGCGCGACTCAGCAGCCCAAATTGAAGCCCTGGCAATGGCCCAAGAACGCAGCCGCATCGCCCGCGAGATCCACGACTCCCTGGGGCACTCGCTTACGGCGCTCAACATTCAACTGGAAGGCGCGGTCAAGTTGTGGGAGGCAGATCCTCCCAGGGCGCGGGAGTTTTTGATGCAGGCCAAGCAACTGGGTTCAACGGCTTTGGGCGATGTGCGGCAGGCGGTGGCGACGGTGCGGGCCAATCCGCTCCGGTTTCAGCGACTGGAGGAGGCGATCGCAGATGTGAGTCAGCAATTTGCCCACGCCACGGGCATCACGCCCACCCTGCGCCTCAGTTCCTTGGTATTACCGCCCTCCATTCAGGTCAATCTGTACCGCATTGTGCAGGAGGCGCTGACTAACATTTCAAAACATGCGGCGGCAACCACGGTGGACATCACCCTGCAATCCGTGCCCCCCGACCATGGCGGTGGGCTTTCCCTCACTATTCGCGACAATGGCCGGGGCTTTTTCTTGGATGACAACCGCTCAGGATTTGGCCTCAACAGCATGAAGGAGCGTGCAGAAGCTGAGGGTGGGCGGTTTCAACTCATCAGCGCGCCGGGGGAGGGCTGTACGCTGCAAGTGTGGCTACCGTGGGTGCGATCGTAGGGGTAACCAACCATGATTCGCGTGCTGTTGGTGGACGATCAGGCCATTATTCGCCAGGGGCTCCGGGCGTTATTGGGTTTGGAGGCAGATATTCGCGTGGTGGCCGATGCCGAGCATGGTCGCTATGCGCTGGACTGCCTTGAGGCGCGGGTCGGCACCCCCGATGAGGTGGAGGTGGTGCTGATGGATATTCGGATGCCGGTAATGGATGGGGTGGCGACCAGTCGCGAAATTCGGCAGCGGTTTCCGGCGGTGCGTGTGCTGGTGCTGACGACCTTTGATGAGGATGCCTTGGTGCAGCAGGCGATCGCAGCGGGGGCAGTGGGCTATTTGCTCAAAGACACGCCCTCCGAGGAGTTGGCGATCGCGATCCGCAGCGTGCATCGCGGCTATGCTCAGTTTGGGCCAGGGATTTTGCAAAAGATGATGCCTGCGATCGCGCCGACATCCGCGAGTCCGCCTCTGCCAGCGGGCTTCCATACCCTGACGCCCCGTGAGCGCGAGGTGCTGGCCCTGATTGGCAAAGGCGCAAGCAATCGCGAAATTGCCCACGCCCTATATCTCTCTGAAGGGACGGTAAAAAACCACGTCACCAATATTTTGAGTCGTTTGGAACTCCGCGATCGCACCCAGGCAGCCCTGCTTGCATCGTCGGTGCGATCTCAGCTCGAAGCCTCTCCGTCAGAGTCAGACCCATTGGCTTAGCGGAACCGCTTTTTCCGACGGGCCACCGCTTTCCGCTTCCGCTTTTCTTGAGGCGTCTCAAAATGACGCCGCCGCTTCACTTCCGAAAAAATCCCGGCCTTAGAAACCTGACGCTTAAAGCGTCGCAGCGCAGACTCAATACCTTCGTTTTCACCAACAACGACTTGGGTCATACAGATCTTCGAAAATCAACAACAGCTACTCAATAAACAACGCAAAATTCTCCTCACTGGGTGTTCCGTCGCGTTGATGCCCCGCAGGCAAGAACATTCAGCAAGAATAGGCAAATTAAAGCAGGGCGTTGCCACCCGACTTTGTTTGTTCAGGTTATCACACCGCGCTTAAGGCATCCACTCCAAGAGCAAACTCACCCGACTGTCCTGGCGGGCGGGGGTGTTCTGCTTTTGGATATCCGTTGCGATGCGCAGGTTACGGGTGACGGCATAGCCCACCGAGAGGGTCGAGACGCCGACTTCTTCGGAACTGCCGGGGCGCACCCAGGTTTGGGTAAAGCTGATATCCGCTGCCCCCGTGCGGGAGGGAATCACAATGACTCGAAACCCCAGGTTAAGGCCGTCGGTGGCAAAATCTGGGGTGTCAATGCTGCGATAGCCGACGACTGGAGCCAGGTTGCCATACCAGCCTAGGGGCAGCAGGTAATATTGAGCGTCGATGCCGTAGCTTTCGCGATCGCCGCGCCCGTTGCGCCCATAGTCCGCACTCAGCGTCAGGGGAGTCCGCCCGACAAAAATATCCTGCACGCCAATCTGAAAGCCGTTGGTTTGGGCGGTGGAGGGAAAGCGCGAGTACCCGACCCGCAACCGCGTGCGAAGGGCGGGATCCCGCCGGATGTCGTCGGCGATGTCGGGAATGTCTTGTAGCCAACGCCGCAGCACGGGGCTGTCTTCGATGACTTGGGGATCGACATCAATGGGGTTGGCATTGGCGATCGCGTCGGCATGGGCATCTTGCAGCGGGGCGGCGATCGCCGTAATGGTCTGATCAATCGCCGCCGCTTGTGCTTGGAATGCGTCAGCCGTCCGGGGCAGCACCGTAGCAGTGGCCGTTGGCCCCTCTGATTTGAGCGGCACTGCTTTGGCGGTTAGGTCTGCGACTGTGTGGGTTATGAAGGGAGTGGTCGCGTGCCTCTCAACGATCGCCGCTGATGTGTGAGGCCCAGCAGCAGCCAATGGCATTTCTAGGCAGGCACCTTGAGTAGAGCCTGTGGCCGCGATCGCAGCCCCACCGCACCCGGCATAACTGGCCTCAAGGGAAACATCAGTGGCATGGAGGGGGGTTGCCATTCCCAACAACGTGCCAACCCCAACGCCAAAACTCAACCAAGCATGACCCGCGATCGCTTTCATGGGTTCGAGTCGTCTGATCCAATGATTTTTCCGTTGCCAAACCATAACACGCGCTGTTCAATTTCTGGTGTTGCGATGGGGACGCGATCGCCGCCTGCTGCAGCTTAAGTCATGACGTTTCCCCATACAAAAAGACCCCAGCCAAAACCGGGGTCTTACCAAAAGTCAACACACGAGAAACCGCCGATATTGTGAGATACCCGGTATTGTCCAGGCATCCCATGCGCGATCTCCCCTAGCGAACAACGGACCGCATCTGCACTGCATCGATTGGCTTCATGAAGTAGAGGCGCGCCATCTGCCACGCGATCGTCGCCACATGGGGCAACTGCTTCAGCAGTTTGACGGGCTTGGGCTGGCCAGTAGCCTCCACCTCGAGCAGCTTGTTGTTTGCTGCCGCCGCTACATCCATCGCCTTAAAGAACTCAGGATGGTTCACATTCAAGATAACCGGGAAAACCCGAGCCGCTGTCTCATTTGTCTCCTGAATGACCTCAATATCGTAGGTACGGGCATCCAACCCGATCGCCGCGTAGAAATCCTTCCGCTGAAGATCGTTCAGATACATGGTGGCAAACACCGACAGCAGGAAGAAGCGGCACCATAGCTTCGCCTTCCAATCATTGAGAAACTGGGGCTGAGCCTTCATCAGCGCCGAGAAGAAATCGCCGTGGCGGTTCTCGTCCTGACACCAGTTTTCAAAGAACCGGAAAATGGGATAAATGCGATTTTCGGGATGGGATTCAAGATGACGATAAATCTTGATATAACGCCAGTAGCCAATCTTTTCAGACAGGTAGGTGGCGTAAAAAATAAACTTCGGCTTAAAGAAGGTGTACTTCTTGCTCTTGGTCAAGAAACCAAGATCAAGCTGAAGGTTAAAGTCCGACATGGCTTTGTTCAAAAAGCCAGCATGGCGAGCCTCATCGCGCGACATGAGGGTAAAGCACTCGGCCAAAACCGGGCTCTTGTCCTTGAGGCGACGACCCAGCTCCTTATAGAGCAAAAAGCCAGAGAATTCGGCGGTGCAGGAGCGCTCTAAAAACTCAACAAACAGCTTTCGCGTTTCACCGTCGATGTGATCCCAGGATTGTTCAAATTCTGCATCCCGCACAAAGTGATGACGATTGTAGTCAGCGCGAAATTCTTCGAGAATGGCCTGCAACTCATCCTCATTGACAGAGATGTCCATCGTTGCCATCTCGTCAAAGTCAGTCGTATAAAACCGGGGGGTCAGGATGGTTTCTTTGGTCGGAACCTTAACCCCAGGCCGCATTTCTTGAAATTCAGGTTTCTTTAGGGAATCTACCATGAGTCCTCGAATGCACGTTGCGATGCCACAGTCGGCGAAATACTAGGATGTGATTTGCCAGCCCAGACACTAGATCCACTGGATGACCCGGCGCATTGTTCGGAACAGAGAGTTCTGAACTGGGCGTTGGGTATGCCTTTGGGGCGCTGGCAATACGCTTTGCTATTGTCCCATAGTCTACCAACGAGATGTGGGCGTTTCGACCGCGAAAGCTTTAAGAATTGCAACATCTCGAACCCTTTTGCAATCTGCCTCACGCGGGATTCAGGGGGTGGGGGGGCTGTATCGGGCACGATCGCGGGGGGATAATCGGGCGTGGGTCGCAGCGATCGCAACCAAAGCCACCCTACCCCGCAGCCGATGAAATAGTACGGGAGTCACCCCAGTCAAAGGCATTATCCAGCACCCGCCGACCCAGTAGGTTAGCCCGCACAGCCTGGAGCCAGGTCGGTTGCCACAGTTGCAGAAATTCGAGGGCACAGGTGGCCAGGAGAACGGCGATCGCGACGACCCCAGGGTGCAACTGGGGCCATATCCACGCCACCAGAAATATCCAAAACAGCTCGTAGAGAATGCCCCCAAACGCATCATTCAGCCAGGCCCGACCGGGGCCAGGAAGGCACAATGAAGGCCAGACTGAGGGCGAGTCGGCAGCGATAGCGAAGGTGAGACATGGAGGATACCTCAGGGTGAACTGCACGTAGATTTGCGGGATCGGAGGGGTGGTACGCCGTAGCAAGCCGGATGAGCAACGTTCGAGCGATGCTTCGCCGGGTACAACAGCCTGAAAAAAGGGATTTCCCCTGAATTCCGCAATCGCACGTAACATTCCGCTGAGATGTTGCAACATTCACTGCGCAAGGTTTAGGGGCCGACTATACTCAACACCAAATGATTTTGGTGTTGAGATGGCCATGCCGGAATCATTCTCGATCTCGGTGTCGCCACTGTGGTGGGGCGAAATCGAGAAGTCTGCCCTGGCAATTGTCGCCCTCCGTCCTCTATTCACGCGCGTTGTATGCAGTCCTCCGTCCAGGTTTATGCGCTTTTAGATCTTGTTTCTCCGGCCTCTCATCCAGGGGTGAAGGTGTATTCCCTTGATTCAGCAGTGGGATTGGTATCAGCCCTCGAAACGCTGGGTTTGGGGGCGAAGCGTCCGACGTTGGTGATTGTCGGTGGGGCGAGCGGGTTAGACGACGCCCAGCGCGATCGCCTTCAGTCGCTCTTTGATGACGTGCTGGCTCCCCTAGCAGAAGAATTACAGCTTTATGTCGTCGATGGCGGCACCGATGCTGGTGTGATGCGCATGATGGGCGAAGCACGAACCCACATCGGAGGTAGCTTTCGGCTCATTGGGGTCGCCCCCCGGGAACTGGTGCATTTGCCTGATGTCCCGGCCTCGCACCCTGATGCCTCGACCCTAGAGCCGCACCATACCCATTGTTTGCTGGTGCCGGGCGATCGCTGGGGCGCAGAATCTCCGTGGATTGCCGAGGTTGCTACCCAGCTCTCTGGAGAATTACCCTCCATGACGGTGCTCATCAACGGCGGCTCTGTGACCTGGCAAGATGCCAATGCCAGTGTGCAGGCCGGTCGTGAAATCTTGATCATGGCGGGCAGTGGCCGCACCGCCGATATCATGGCCGCCGCCCTGAATGGCAGTTCCGTTGATGATCCCCGTATATCACCGTTGATGGCGTCGGGGCTGTTGTCAGCCATCGATCTCGAAGCTGAGCTGAGCCTCCTCAAACGTCAGCTTCATACCTTGCTCACAACAGAGGTGCATAGCCCCCATGCCGAAGAAAGAGACATATCATGACATGCTTAAGGGCGAATTATCCGCCCTTGTTAATGAGCTGGAACTGCCGGAACTGTATCGCCAATCGATGAAGGCGCGCTGGCTCGATCAGACTCTCTGGACTGACAAAAAAGCCACCAAGTGTCAAAAGCGGTATCACTTTCTCCGGCTCACGACGGTCATCGGTGGAGTAATCATCCCGGCTCTGGTCGCCTTCAATAACTTTGGGCTGGAGGAAACAAACCAGCGTCGCCTCCAGGCGGTGTTTCCCATGACGCTGTTTGGCCTGACTCAGGTGGTGGCGGTGTGTACCGCAGTCGAGGAATTTTTCCAGTACGGCCTCCAATGGCGGCAGTACCGCGCCACCGCTGAAAGCCTGAAAAGCGAAGGCTGGCAATTTTTCCAACTGAGTGGAGCCTATCGCAAGGCCAGCACCCATTTGCAGGCATACCCGGTATTTTCGACGCGGGTTGAGCGCATCATTCGCCGAGACGTGCAAACCTACCTCTCTGAAGTGATTAAAACCGATAGCAAAGAAGATGAGGAAGGGGATCAGGTGGTTGCCGCCCCGAGTCAGATTTCGCCGCTGAGCACCAGCTTTTTCGGGTCAATGGGGTCTGCGCAGACCATCGAACCCCTGGGGGTCGATGATGTGATTCCCACAACCACGCCGCCCGCTGCCAATATTTCGCCGACGCAGATCCGGCGTCCCCCCATGCCACCCCAGCGGCCCGATCCACCCGCCCCGCCCAACAACAAAGGCTGAAAGGGCTGAGCATGTCCCCTTTTCGATGGATTCGGCGGGGTGAGTCATTGGCAATTTTCTCAGGTGCTAGGAAGAACAGGGGTTAGGCTGAAGGGGAGGGGGTGCGGCGTTTTCCCTGCGGGGCAAGGGGTTCCAATTTTGAGATCGGGTTGTCATCTGCCAGACACGGACTTATGGGTGAAGATGCGTTAGATGCGCTTTTAAAGGATTCGACCCGGCGGCGATCGCGCTCTTCTCGAGGGCTGCGCGTTTCGGATATTCTGCTGATGCCGGAGGATCAGCAGTCGTTAGTGAATGCGCTGATGCGCCAATATGAGGCGAGCGCCGCTGACCTAGCGACCCACCTGGGAAAACCGTTGGAGGTCGTGCAGCCCCTCCTAGCGGATTTGCTCAACAAGGAGCTGCTCAAGACCGTCCAAGGGCCATCAGATCTGCTGTACCGGGTGCGGCTTGCGCCGAAATCGGGCCGACAGATGCCGACGGATGTGTGGCGGGTGTTAGAAAGTCACACCCAGCAGGCAAATGTTTTCATCTCCTACTCACGCCGCAACAAGCCCTATGTGCAAAATCTCCATGCGGCTTTGGAGGGTACCGGACGCGAAGTCTGGGTGGATTGGGAAAATATTCCCCTCGCGGTGGATTGGTGGCAGGAAATTCAGCTTGGCATCGAATTAGCAGATACCTTTGTGTTCGTCTTGAGCCCTGACTCGGTGCAGTCTCAGGTGTGTCGCCAGGAAATTGACCATGCGGTGCAGCACAACAAGCGGCTGGTGCCGGTGGTGTGCGAAGATGTACAGCCCGATCAGGTGCATCCTGAACTGTCAAAGCTGAACTGGATTTTTTTGCGACCAACGGACGACTATGAAGCAGGCTTCAAGGGGTTGTTGGCCGCGATCGATCAAGATATTGACTATGTGCGCACCCACACCCGTTTGCTGGTGCGCGCCTTAGAGTGGGATCGCAACGGTCGGGATGGCAGTTACCTCCTGCGCGGGACGGATCTGCAACGCGCCAATGAATACTTGGCCCAAGGGCGCGATGAGGAACCGCGTCCGACGGCGCTGCACCACCAATATGTGTTGGCCAGTGCAGAGGTGGAGGCCGCGACGCGCGAGGCGGAACTGGCCCAGCAGGCGGCGACGTTGCAGGGCCAGCGGCAATGGCTAAAGGCGGTGACGGCGGTATCGGTGTTGGCGATCGCGTTGGGGATCACCAGTCTGGGCCTGTATCAGCAGGCGCAGCAAGCCCGTCGCATCGCAGAACAGGCGCGCCTCCGGGCCTTGACCCAATCAGCAGAGGCGCTGTTTTTATCCGATCAGCGCTTTGAGGCACTGTTGCGAGCAACCCAGGCGGGGCGACTGCTGACCTCCTTAGAAGACTCTGGCATTGATCCAACGCTACGAGCCCAGGTGACGAGCGGCATTCAGCAGGCGTTGTTTTGGGTGCAAGAGCGCAACCGCATTGAGGGTCACGCGGGGACGGTGTGGCAGGTGGAATTTACCCCCGGCGGCGATGCCCTGGCGTCGGTCAGCGCCGATGGTACCTTGGCGATTTGGGGTCTGAATGGTGAGCAACTGGCGGAGCTAAAGGGGAATGGTAGCCCGCTGGGTGATATGGATTTTGCGGCGTCGGGCGATCGCATTGCAGCGGTCGGCACCGATGGCGGCGTCTACCTCTGGAATAAGGTTGGCAATGGTTGGCAGCAGTGGGATCGGGTGCAGCAATGGAAAGCCCATACCCAACCCACCCGCGCGGTGCAGTTTTCCTTAGATGGTCGCTTTGTGGCGACGGCGAGTGCCGATGCCAGTGTCAAGCTGTGGGGGATGGACGGCAAGCTGGTAAGAACCTTTGATGCGGGGCAGAGTGGTCTGCAAGATTTGGCGATGACTCCCGATGGCCAAACCCTGATTGCAGGCGATGAGCGGGGCAGCCTCTATGTGTGGGAGTTGCAGACTGGGCAGTTGCAGCGATCGCGCCAGGTTCATCCCTCTGCGATCGCGGCGCTCGACATGAACGCCGAGGGCAATGTAGTGGCCTCAGCCGGCTATGACGGCTGGGTGCGTCTATCCACCGTTGCCGAGGGCAATACCATACTCGAAATTCAGGCCCACGACGGCCCGGTTCACAACGTTCGCTTTACCGCAGACAATACCGGGATCGTGACCGTGGGTTCCGATAAAGCAGTCCGGCTTTGGGACCTCGACGGTAACCTCAAAGCCACTCTGGTCGGGCACACCGGGCATGTGTCTGGCATTGCCATTAATCCCGTGGGTGATCTCTTGGCAACCTCGGGCGGCGATCGCACTGTGCGCCTGTGGGCCCTCGATCGCGAACGCCTCGAAATCCTGCAAGGCCACACCGGCTCGGTGAATGCCGTCGCAGTATCTCCAGACGGACGCCTTATCGTCTCCGCTAGCCAAGATCAAACCCTCCGGCTCTGGCGACCCGATGGCGAGCTCATCAAAACCCTCGACGGGCACAGCGCCGCCGTGCGCAGCATCACCTTTAGCCCCGACGGCACCCAGTTTGCCTCCGCCAGTGCCGACGGCACCCTGCGCCTCTGGAGTCGAGAAGGGGAGCCCATCCGCGTTCTCCAAGGGCATGTCGGCCCAGTAAATGACGTGGCTTTTCACCCCAACGGAGATCAGCTCGCCTCTGCGGGCGACGATCGCACCGTCCGGCTCTGGCAAACCGATGGCACCCCGATCAAAACCCTGAACGCCCACCGAGACAGCGTGCTGAGTGTCGCCTTTAGCCCCGATGGCACCAAGCTCGTCTCCACAGGGCTCGACCACATCGCCCGCCTGTGGACACCGGAGGGCGTAGTGCTGCGCACCCTTGATATGCACCGGGGCTGGGTGCAAGATGCCAGCTTTAGCCCCGATGGCAAAACCCTGGCAACCGCCAGCTATGACAACACCATCAAGCTCTGGCGCGTGGACGATGGGGTGATGCTGCACTCCCTAGAGGGGCATCAGGACGGGGTTTTGTCCGTCAGCTTCCATCCCGATGGGCATCGACTCGTGTCCGCCAGCAATGACAACACTCTGCGGTTCTGGAGTCTAGACGGGACGCTACTGGCAACGCTGCCGGGGCACAGCGGCGGCATCAACGATGTGACCTATGATCCCCAGGGTAAGTTTGTCGTATCCGCCAGCCGCGATCGCACGGTTCTGGTCTGGACCCTTCAAGCCATTGAAAACCTCGATGATCTCCTGAATGATAGCTGTCGCTGGCTTTGGGATTATTTAAGCAACAACGCCAAGGTTGAAGCCGAAATCAGCGCCATTTGTCCCGCCCCTGCAACATCCCAAGAAGTCCCTGAGTAACCCCCTAAGATTGACCCGCTAAAATTTTCCGTTAGACTAAGGGACTGTAAGCCTTTTCAATCCTTAAAGCGGCGATCGCTAGGTTTTCTCTATGGTTAGCGCGGATCAAGTCATTTCCATGATTCAGGCTGAGATGCCCGATGCTCAAGTTCAGGTGAACGATCTCACGGGCGGCGGAGATCACTTTGAAGTCAGCGTTGTCTCTGCCCAGTTTGAGGGCCGCAGCTTGGTGCAGCAACACCAACTCGTCTATCGGGCCGTGCAGTCGGCGATGTCCTCAGAGGCCATCCATGCCCTCGCCCTGAAAACCTATACCCCCGCTGCATGGTCTGCGATCGCAGCCCAAGCTTGAGAATGCCTGCCGTCCAGCACCACGGCATAACCGCATCATTTCGCTTCCTGTACCCCGTATTGTGCTAAACGAGCTTGGTTTTCGTGTCCTGTATTTTCAACGAGGAGAACCCCAGTTACCATGGCACCCGAAGTAAAAGAACGCATTGAAACCCTGATCAATACCCACAAGATCATGGTCTTCATGAAGGGGACAAAACTAATGCCCCAGTGTGGATTTTCTAATAATGTTGTGCAGATTCTCAACGTCCTAGGCGTGCCCTTTGAAACCTTCGATGTTTTGTCGGACTACGACATTCGTCAGGGCATCAAAGAATATTCCAACTGGCCAACGATTCCCCAGGTGTATGTCAATGGCGAGTTTTTGGGCGGCTCAGACATTTTGATCGAGCTATACCAAAGCGGCCAACTCCAAGAAACGGTGCAAGTCGCGCTCGCTTCCTAGGCCTGACTGGAAAGTCATCACTAGACACAAGCCAAAAAACCTTGGATACAGCGTTTTTGAAGCCAGTGAGATGCAAAAACAGCTACATAACCATTGACATCCGAGGATGAAGCGCACCTCACCAAGCAAGGAAACGCTGTAAAGCGGTCAAAAAATCCCGTCGTCCCGTGGGGCGACAGGACTTTACGTTAAGAAATCACGCAAATTCCCGAGGTGTCTGGCTTCACGTTATATGAAGTCCTGCTAATCACCCGCAATAACGATGCCAACTCTGTAAAGGTTCCAGGAATTCTATGTATGGGTAAGCAACCGGACTTGATATTACTTATCGATGCTGAGTCAGCAATCTGCGGGTTCTTGGTCGAGATCGGGGCTCAGCGATCGCGATGCTGAGTCAGCGTCTTGAGTCAGCGCGATCGCGGTGTGATGCGCCCCTTCAGCCACAGCTACCGTCTCCCGCGAAGACGCCTCTGTCTCTTCCGCTGGCTCGGTTCGTTTCGAGAACCCCCAGACAAACAACATCGCAATCAGGCACACCATGAGCCACTCGGGCGGCACCCACTCGGGGTTGATGACACGAATCAACAGGCGTGTGCCCACAATGGCAACCGTGACAAAGCCCGCATCTTCGAGGTGCTCATATTCATCGAGCCAGCGAATGAAGAGGCCCGCCATAAATCGCAGGGTCAACACGCCGATGGTGCCACCCAGCAACACCACCCAAATGTCGCGAGAGAGGGCGATCGCGGTGGTCACGCTGTCTAGGGAGAATGCGACATCAGTAAAGGCAATGGTGGGGATCGCTTGCCACAGGGATGAAAAGCGAGGGCTGTGGTGTTGATGGTCTGCCCCGGTTTCGGCGGTGAAGTGCTGATAGGTGAGCCAGAGCAGATAGGCTGCGCCCAACACCTCAAATTGCCAGAAGTTCAACACCCAACTCGCCGCTAGAATAAGAGCGACCCGCAGGGCAAAGGCAACCACGAGGCCAAAGTTAAGGGCACGCCGCTGGAGTTCTTCAGAACTGAGTCCCTGGGCGATCGCGGCTAGGGCGATCGCATTATCCGCTGACAAAATCGCCTCTAGGGCAATCAGCACCGGAATCAGCAGCAGCGTATCGACACCGATGTTGGATGAAATATCGAGCAATCTATCTAACATGCTGCTGGGGAAACTCACAACGACACAACAGGGGAATGGGCCTCACGGTGAAGCCGCATCTTAGCAATCATCATCGGGAACAGCACGGTCTTTGCTTAGAATACTCCCTTAGCCCTCGGGCTTCTTAACCCGGTGCCGCCTGCGCGGCCCAGCTCACGCCATCTGACCAGGATTGGAATGACCGTCTTTTTACGCCAGTTTCGCGATCGCTACCCCACGGCAGGGCTCTGTAGCGAAGTGTTGGAGAGCCAAGCGGGTCGATTTGTGGTGCGCGTCACCATCCAGCTTGAGACGGCAGTGCTCGCCACGGGGTTGGCCGCCGATGCCGTGCTCGAAACGGCGGAAGACCGAGCCCGGCATCGCGCGATCGCAGCCTTGGGCATTGGCCTCACGGTAGACGCGGTCACGCTGCCCCGGCCAGATCCTCAAGCCAGTCCAGGCAAAACCGGGGTTAAAGTACCCAGCCCCCTGAGCCACCCAGCCGAGCCGCCAGAAACGCCACTCGCAATTACGCCAGAGCCCGATGATCTTGAGGAATCGCCCTGGCCCGAAGATCCGGGGCGGCCTGCCGTCGCGACGGTAGCCCCCACGGTACAGCAGGCTCCCCCACAGACGACCCTGGCGGTGACGGATGCTGGCACCAAACCCAAGCCGAAACCCCAAACCAAACCGCAGCAACCTGCCCCAGAGAAGCCCGCAGCATTGAAGCCACAACCCTCCGAGGGTAAGGCTGCAACGCCACTCCCGCCGACTTTGCCGGAGATACCGCTGGCTTCCCCGGTGGATCTGTCCGACGTGATTGCCCAAACTGGCGTCGAACTTCGGCGCTTGGGCTGGTCGGTGGAGCAGGGGCGCGAGTACCTAGAGAAAACCTATGGGAAGCGATCGCGCCACGACCTCAGCGACGAAGAACTGCTGGAGTTCTTGCTATATCTGGAAACTCTGCCCACACCTGCGGAAGTAGGGCAGCTTAGGGCGATCGCCTACGTTGCGCCCACTGGGCTTGGGCGTCCCCCAACGGAATGACGATCGATCACTTGATCGATCAGGCCATATTCCATCGCCTCCTGGGGAGACATAAAGAAATCACGCTCAGTGTCCGCGATAATTTTTTCCAGGGGTTGGCCAGTATTTTCTGCCAAGGATTGATTCAGCAAATCTTTCAGATACAGAATTTCCTTCGCCTGGATTTCGATATCCGTCGCCTGCCCCTGCGCACCGCCAAGGGGTTGGTGTATCAAGATGCGCGAGTTGGGCAGGCTCATGCGCTTGCCTTTTTTACCCGCCGCGAGCAAAAACGCGCCCATGCTGGCGGCCAACCCGACACAGATGGTGCAAACATCCGGGCGGATGTGGTTCATCGTGTCGTAGATGCCCAACCCAGCGGTAACCGAGCCACCAGGCGAGTTGATGTAGAGGTAAATGTCCTTCTCAGGATCCTCTGCTTCCAGGAACAGCATCTGCGCCACGATGAGGTTGGCGGAATCAGACGTGACTTCCTGGCCTAAAAATACAATGCGTTCTCGCAGCAGGCGAGAATAAATGTCAAAGGCGCGTTCACCGCGACCAGACTGCTCAATGACAGTGGGAATCATCGAAGTCCATTTCATCAACTGCTGTCTTGATTCTACCTACTTTGCGGAGTTCTCTCAGGGGGGCGGATAACCGCCATCTGATCAATCGGCCACCGCAACCCCGGCCCAACCCGTTCGACCGGAGAGCTTCAGGACAGTTTCAGGACAGCTTCAGGACAGACCGTGCCCGCGATCGCGCGATCGCGATCCCCAAATTCGCCTCGGTTCCCTTTGATCGGGGCTCAGGCCCATTCAGCCACAGACCAGATCAGCACAACTCACATCAATACAATTCACAAGGATGGAATGCCCCCATGACAACAGCCGAGACAACCGTCCTGATTGCAGGCGCTGCGCGAGGGCTAGGCCGAGAACTCGTCAAGGTAGTTACCGAAGCTGAGATCCCCACGATCGCCCTGATTCGCACCCCCAACTCCCGTGCAGATTTAGAGACAATGGGGGCACAGGTCGTCCTGGCCGACGCCCTCGACAGTCAAGGACTCAAGACCGCACTGACCGCGATTGCGCGATCTCCCCTGGCTATCATCTCCACCCTCGGCGGCACGGGCGCAATGGGCGACCAGCCCCGCTCCGATTATTTAGGAAACCGCAATTTGATTGACGTGGCCCAGACCTTGCCCTGCGATCGCTGGGTGCTGGTCTCGTCCATTGGCGCAGGCGAGAGCGTCGTAGCACTACCGGATCAGGTACTCACAGCACTGCGCCCCGCCCTTGTAGAAAAGGAAAAAGCCGAAGCCTACCTTCAAGCCAGCGGCTTACGATACACCATCGTGCGGCCCGGCGGCCTCACCACCGAACCCCCAACGGGCACCGGCATTTTGACCGAAGATCCGACGATTTCCGGGCGCATTACCCGCGCCGATGTTGCCGCCCTGATTCTCGCTTGCCTCCGCACCCCCAACACCGAGCAGCGCGTCTTTTCCGCAGTTGATCGCGATCGCCTCAGCGGCAATCAGCCCATCACGCCCTTTCCCCTGAATTAAGCCTCACCCTCTCACCCTCTTACCCCTTCATTTCCCAAAAGGCTTCACCCAACCCTGGCGCAGAGCTTGATCGAGCCCCAGCCCCGCCAGCCCAAACAGGGCCAAACTCTCCGCCCCGGCAGCGGCAAAGGGCCAAAAATGTTGCGCGATCGCAGATCCTACATTCACCTGGGCAAGGCCGCGTACTAGGGCAAAGGCCAGAATGACGCCTGCTTTCAACTGCGGGTTAGTGTCTTGGCGAACGGCGTAGCGATAGGTCAGCGCAAAGAGCGCCCCGGACAAGGTCGCGATCGCGACGGCAATGCCTAGGGTCAGAGTTGACAAGCTGGTCGCTGCGCCTAGGGGAAACCGCGCTGCCGGAGTGGGCCAACGATGAACCGCCGCGATCGCCAAACTCACACCAGCGGCGATGCCACTGCCCAAGGCCGCAGCCTTCAACGACTCCACACGTTCGGCAGCGGTAAATTGCGTATCAGTGCTCATTCCAATCCTGCATTCTCGGGGGTAACAGTCTTACCGTATGATGAAGAAGCACCGTGTAATGCCTGATTTAAGACATCGCTATGGATATTTTGACCTTGGGCTGGGTTTCGTTGCTGGTGGTTTTCACCTTCTCGCTGTCGATGGTGATTTGGGGCCGCAACGGGTTCTAATCACACGTCGTCCAGGGGGTTGCATTCGGAATGAGCTTAGCGTTGGAAACCCAAACCTTTACGATCTTGGCACTTGTGGCCGCAGGGCTGATGGTGTTGGTGACGGGTGGCGTCGTTTACCTCACAGCGGCTGAGTGGCGCGACCGCCGGCGGCGCAAAAACGCCGAAGAACCCGTGAAGCGTCGCCGTAAGTAGCCCCTCCCTCTCTCAGTGCCAGAACTTTCCGCAATCGCCACAGACGACACCTATCTGCCAGCCCGACGGCTGGCTTTTGACGCTTTAAAAGACATTTATCGCGGGGGCTATGCCGATGTGGTACTTCATCGTCGCCTCGCCCAAATCTCCCTCTCAGCGGTTGATCGCGGCCTAGTCACAGAATTGGTCTATGGGGTCGTGCGTCGCCAACGCACCCTCGATGCACTGATCGATCAACTCGGGAAGAAAACCGCCCAGCAGCAGCCCCTCGACCTGCGGGTAGTGCTACATCTTGGTTTTTATCAACTGCGCTATCTCACCCACATTCCCCCTTCGGCAGCAGTACACACCAGCGTTGGGCTGGCCAAGGCAACGGGGCAGGGCCGATTGTCCGGTGTGGTCAACGGAATTTTGCGGCAGTATTTGCGTTTGGCAGAGAGCGATGGAGATCCGCTGCGTGTGCCAGAAGACCCGGTAGCCGCGATCGCACTGCAACACAGCTTTCCTGATTGGATGGTGCAGCTCTGGTACGACACCCTAGGTAAAGACGAAACCCCAGCTTTGTGCGACTGTCTGAATCAGCCTCCCTCCATTGATTTGCGCGTCAATCGCCTGAAGATGACAGTGGAAGCAGTGGAGGCTGAGTTGGCCGCTGCCCACATCGCGACGGAACGGCTGGCGCATTTGCCCAATGCCCTGCGCCTCAAGGGGCACGTCGGAGCGATTCAAACATTACCGGGCTATGAAGCGGGCTGGTGGGTCGTGCAGGATGCCAGCGCTCAGCTTGTGAGCGCGTTGGTGGATCCCCAGCCGGGGGAAGTGGTGATCGATGCTTGCGCAGCGCCCGGCGGCAAAACGACCCACCTGGCAGAGCTGATGGGCGATCGCGGGGTGGTCTGGGCCTGCGATCGCACCACCTCTCGCCTCAACAAGGTGAAACAGAACATCAGTCGGTTACACCTCTCAAGCGTGAAGCCCTACACCGGGGATAGCACGACGATGACTAAATTTGAAGGTCAGGGCGATCGCGTTCTGGTCGATGCGCCCTGCTCGGGGTTGGGCACCTTGCACCGCCACGCCGATGCCCGCTGGCGACAAACCCCCGACACCGTGCAAGGGCTGGTGGACTTGCAGCGTCAATTGCTGGCCCGGGCAGCGACTTGGGTCAAGCCCGGCGGCACCCTGGTTTATGCCACCTGCACCCTGCATCCCCAAGAAAACGAAGCTCAAATCAAGCATTTTCTCAGCACCCATCCCCGTTGGCAGCTCTTTCCCCCGGAGCCCGGCAGCGATGTGGCGGCCTTTGCCAGTGCCGAAGGGTGGATTAAGATTTGGCCCCATCGCCACCACATGGATGGCTTTTTTATGGCGCGCCTGAAGCAGCAAGATTAGCTCAGGTGGTTAGCCATTGCGGGAACGTGTGAGGGTGACTCGTTGATGGGCATGGGCCAGACCCAGAGATCAGCGGCTGTCATGGGGCGATCGCGAGCTAATTCAATTCGGGCAAGACTACGCCCCGATGTTGCGCCCCAAGCCGTGGGTGAATCCAGGTTCAGCGCAGAACTCAAACGCGCCAAGCTGGGCCAGCACTCTACAGTGGGCTAACTTTGGCACGATGGAGCAGGCGATCGCCCTGGCGATAGCCCACATAGCGCACACGCACTAGTTGCCCCGGCTCCGCACTGCCACCCATCAGTTGGTGACAGTGGGGATCGTAGGGCACTTCATCGCCGACGCTGGCGATCGCCTCCACGCCCCACATCGTCAGCAGGTGCTCCACCGGAGCCACCAACGGAATCAGTCGCGATGCAGGCAAGTCTGGGTTCTGGCTCACGGCGTGGCGAGCCGTCGGCCATTGCAGCATCCACGGCTCAAGCTGGGTCAAGATGCTCTGTTCGACAGTTTGACGGGCGTCCTGGGTCACGGTGTCAAGCTGAGTTTGGAGCCGCTGATACTCGTGCTGGAGGGCCGCTACGCGATCGCGCGATTCTGCAACGGGGCTCGCCGCCTCGGGTAAAAACTGGGCCAGCACCTCAGCAACGGAAAGGCCCAAGGCCGCCGCGATCGCCTGGAGCGCGCTCACCCGCAAGGCAGCAATGCGCCCCTGCCGAAGTTGCGCGATCGTCCACGGCGACACCCCCGCCGCACGGCTCAAGGCCCGAAAGCTAGGAATCTCGACAGCCGCCATCAGGCGGCGCAGGGTGGCAGTGGCAAACTCAGCCGAGGGAGCAGTCATGGGCACAGACAAACGTCAGTGCCCCCATTGATCCCTGAGCCGTTTGCTGCCGTCAAGCCAGATGCAGCTTGAGCACCGATCGCGGTGCCCGGCGCACCCGGCAGCGAATGCTGTCGTGCCCCAAGCGTAAACACGCCTTGTAGCGACGGCAGCCCGAAAATCCGTAAAACTCACCCTCGACCTCTAACACATCGATGGGTTCTTGCAGACCAATTTCAGCGATCGAGGCCATCAACGCCTCCACCTTGGCGGCATCATTTTAGCGATAGAAGGGGGCGTCAAATCTGGTGAATGGGCAACGCTTCAATGCGCATGACGAAGGCCATAATCAACATCACGCAGACCAGCGCCAGACTACATTACGGCAAGCTAACCGCCCAGCGAGATCATCCCGCTGTCATGCCTCTGGATGGTCTGGATAGGGTTTATTCTATCGGGCCAAGTCACCGGGCCTTCGCAAAACCTGACGACTAAAGTTCTGGGCAATGGGGGGGAGTGACTCGGCTAGAATGCTGGCAGGTTTACCAACGGAGAGATTGGATCATGGCGCGATCGCCCCTGCCCCCCCAGCGTTTGCCCCAGTGGGCACGGCCCCTGTTGGGGGTTGGGTTTGCCCTGGGCCTCGCCCTTGCCGGACAGTCGCCCGCGCGGAGTCAAGCGGCCCAAAACCCCGTGCTGGAAATTGGCGTGGTGCAGCGGTTTGGGGCAGAGGCGACGGAAACCCTCATCCTAGAGCCGCTCGCGGGTGATCAGATTACGCTGCGCTTTGAAACCAACGGCCAGCCAGAAACCGTAACAACAACGCGGGTGGTGGTAGAAACGGCCCCGCGATCGCTCCCAGAACCCCAACTGCAAGAATGGGTCGTGCTCAGCACCCATCGCAGCTTTGAAAGTGCCGAAGATAGCGCCCAACAGTGGCGGCAGCGCGGCATCGAAACCGAAATTGCCCAACCCGGCAGTTGGCAGGTGTGGGCCAAGCGCGAGGTGTACGACACGCCGATGCTGCGGCGATTGCTGATCGACAGCTTGCAGGCCGAGGGCCACGACGAGGTGTTTTTAGACAGTCGCCTCAACCAGAGCGTGCCTCAGGCGGCGGTCATTGCCAATGGCTATCGCTACAATCGCGATCGCGTCCAAATTGCCACCCAAAATCAACGGCTGCGCGTCACCCGCAATATCGGCGATCGCCAAGACAGCGTGCGCCTCTATGGCGGCAATGCCCAGCTTCAGCCCAACGCCTACGGCACTTATACCCTCGTCAATTTAGTGCCCATCGAAACCTATTTGCGCGGCGTGGTGCCCTACGAAATTGGCCTTGGGGCACCGCGCACCACGATTGAGGCCCAGGCCATTTTGGCGCGCACCTATGTGCTGCGCAACCTGCGCCGCTTTGAGATCGATGACTATCAACTCTGTGCCGATACCCAGTGCCAGGTGTATTTTGGGCTGTCAGGTTCAGCCGAAATCAGCGATCGCGCGATCGCGGCCACCCGTGGCCTCGTCCTCACCTACCAAGGCGAACTCGTAGACGCCCTCTATTCCTCCAACGCGGGCGGGGTCACCGCCGCCTTCAGCGACGTGTGGAATGGCCCCGATCGCCCCTACCTGCGGCCCGTGGTGGACTCCGTGCGCAACGTATGGGATCTGTCGGCACGCCCCCTCAGCCATGAAGACAACCTGAGAGCCTTCCTCGCCCTTGATCAGGGCTTTAACGAAGAAACCTGGCGCACCTTCCGCTGGCAAGAAGACAGCTCCCTCACCCAGCTCACCCAAGATTTGAAGCGCTATCTCCAGACTCGCCAGCATCCCCGCGCCAACTTCACCACCATTCAGCGCATTCAGGTGCGAGATCGCGCTGCCTCGGGCCGGGTACAAAAGCTTGACGTGGGCACCGATGTCGGGGTCATCACCCTCGAAAAGGACGAAATCATCCGCGCCTTTTCGGCTCCTTTGAGCCTGCTGTTTTACCTGGGCGGACTGTATGAAACCACCCCAGAAGGACAGCGCCTGACGGGCTATCGCTTTATTGGCGGGGGTTTTGGGCATGGGGTCGGCATGAGCCAAACCGGAGCCTACAACCTAGGCGCGCTGAATTGGCCCAGCGATCGCATCCTCCAGTTCTACTACCCCGGCACCGAGCTACGCCCCATCAGCAATGACTTAGTTTTCTGGCGAGATCCCAACCAGCGGGCAGCGGGCAGTGCGGCGACCGACGCACCAGAACCGACGACAGCAACGGACGACGCCCCCGCCACAGAAATGGCCCCACAGTAGGCGCGATCGCCACGGCGGCTGACCGCCACAACAAACCGGGAAAAAACCGGGGATTGGATCCCCGGTTCATACTCGTAACGTTCTAAATCGAACGTTGACAAGACCTAGTAGAGATCTTCTTCCTTGTGGGTTTCGATGGTGCAGTCGGACGTGGGGTAAGCGACGCAGGTCAGCACAAACCCAGCTTCGATCTGGTCATCATCTAAGAAGGACTGGTCAGACTGGTCAACGGTGCCAGCGGTGAGCTTGCCAGCGCAGGTCGAACAAGCGCCTGCACGGCAGGAGTAGGGCAGGTCGATGCCTTGCTCTTCCGCCGCATCCAAAATGTACTCGTCATCAGCGACCTCAATCGTTTGATTCAGGCCCTCAGCTTCGTTAACCAGAGTGACTTTGTAAGTTGCCATGTTGCGATCCTCTCAACGAATGAAAACAATCGTCTTCATAAAGCCAAAGGCACCCATCACGCATTGAGGTGCAACTCCGATGCCTTGGCTGTGTTCCATCATTGATAGTACGGGAAAACCTCAAATCTGTGTGAAGAATCCACCCTGATAAGTCAATGGGATTCGTAATCGAAATCGTGATTTCCTAGAGTGTCGGCTTATAGGTGAAACCCCAGGATTTCCCCAAAACCCTTTCAAAAAAGCACTACAGGGAGTCGGCAAGCGCTTCATCAATTGGGGTTGCGCAAAGATGACACCGCATATTGTTATCAATAATTATTTTTACATAAAAATAACTTATATCTTGAAGCGGGGGGTCTATTGTATTAGAAACTCTCGCAAATTCAGGGGGGTTCAGTGTTGTATTGCGAGGGTTTAAAGACAAGGGATAATGTGTTTAAGACCGGGTTTGCAAACTACGCCTGAGTCTTTTATGGTAAAGCTTTCAAGACCGGAGTCGCGCTCTGTTTTTGAGCAATAAAACGACGTTTTTTGAGCGAGGGGTTCGAGCGCTGGCGAGGCTGAAGCGGCTTAGGCCGTGCGCGCATCCCAGGGTTGCACCCCTCACCTGAATCCCTTTACCAGAGGGCGCAGGACTTTGATTTACCCTCTCTTCTCCCACCCAGAGAAGGGGGCAGGGGATGAGGGCAACGAGCAAGGAGATAGCGGCAGTGGCGGAATTGATTCGGGTCGGGATTGTGGGGACGGGATACGCCGCCAAGCTACGAGCGGCAGCATTTCAGGAAGATTCACGATCGCAGGTGGTGGCGATCGCGGGGCGCACCCTGGAGTCCGCGATCGCTGTGGCCGAGACCCACGCCATTCCCCAACCCCTCGACGATTGGCAGCCCCTCATCCAGCAGACTGAGGTAGATTTGGTCGTCGTCTGCCATGCCAACTGCGGCCATCGCGAAGTGGTTCACGCGGCGCTGATGGCGGGCAAAGCCGTGGTGGTAGAGTACCCCCTCGCCCTCACCGTTGCCGATGCCCAAGCCCTCATTCAGCTTGCGGAGGCGCAGGGGCTGCTGCTCCATGTCGAGCATATCGAGCTGTTGGGGGGGCTGCACCAAGCCATGCAGGCCCACCTTCCCGAGATTGGCGCGCCCAGTGCCGTGCGATATGCCACCGTTGTGCCCCAGCGGCCTGCCCCCCAAAGGTGGACGTACCACGCCGAACAGTTTGGGTTTCCGCTGGTGGGGGCGTTGTCGCGGGTGCATCGCCTCACCAATCTCTTTGGCCCGGTGCGCCAGGTGACCTGCCAACTGAGCTACGACGATCAGGGGCCGTTGTCGATTGGGCGCTATTTCAAAACCTGTCGCTGTGCAGCCCAACTGATCTTCACGAACGGAGTCATTGCCGAGGTGCTCTATGGCAAGGGTGAACACCTGTGGGAGCCCCAGCGCCGTATGGAAGTGCAGGGCAGTGCGGGCGCGCTGATTTTTGAGGGCGATGCGGGCGTTTTGATTCAGCCGGAGCAGCAGCGCCCGATTGAGGTGGGCGGTCGCCGGGGCTTGTTCGCCAAGGATACGGCGCAAGTGTTGGATGCGCTGCTTGACGGTAAGCCGCTGTATGTGACGCCCCAGGACAGTTTGGCGGCGCTGCGGGTGGCGGCGGCGGCGCAGCAGGCGGCGGAAACGGGGCAGGCTGTCCACCTATGAGGGGTCGGGTGTGGGTTTTGGGCGATCGCCGCGAGATGAGAACCGCGATCGCCCAAAACCCGCACATCTGCAACAGTTGCAGCCGCCAAAACAGTTCCAGCCGCCAACAGATTCCCGACCCAGCCTGGCATCAGGGCTGGCGGGGAACTTGGGTGACTCGCCAGCTCAGTTTGAGATTCACCCAAAAATTCCACAGCGTCACGGCGACGATCGCCACAAACTTCGCGACGTAGGCATTCACCCCAAACACATTGAACAGCAGGTTCACCACCAGCGTATTGAGCACCAGCCCGGCCAGGCAAATCAGGTTGAACTTGAGAAACCGCTTCGATCGTGCTTGCCAGCCTCGCTGTCGTTTTGCAAAGTCGGCAAAGGTCCAGGCATCGTTCCACAAAAAATTGTTGATAATCGCGCATTCTGCCGAGAGCACATTGCTGGTAGTCAGGCCCAGACCCAATTGCCCAAACAGCAGGTAAAACAGGCTGTAATCCACAAACAGCCCGCTAAAGCCGACGGTAACGAATTGAAGAAACCGCCGGAGGGGAAGCTGTCGGCGAAATCGCTCTAAGCGCCTCCGCGATCGCAGCCGCACCAGGTGATGCAAGTAATCCACATACTGCCGCCAAGTCACCTTACTTTCCCCAGCAGCCCGTTCTTGAAACACGTAGCCCACCTCGGCGACGGTCTTGATGTGGCCGCGCCCGAGCACTTCCAGCAAAATCTTATAGCCCTTGGGGTTGAGCAGCGGCCCCGCGATCGCCGATCGCCGCACCACAAAATAGCCACTCATCGGGTCAGACACACGCCCCACCACCGCAGGCAAAATCAGCAGCCCCAGCACCTGCGCCCCCCGCGACAAAAACCGCCGGGTAAAGCTCCACTCACTCACGCCACCCCCCTCCACATGACGACTGGCAACGGCCAAATCAGCCCCATCCTGCACCGCCGCCACCAACTGCAACAGCACCTCGGGCGGGTGTTGCAAATCGGCATCAATGACGCCGAGCCATGCGCCCCGCGCCCCTTGCCAACCGCGAATCACCGCCGAGGCCAGCCCTCGCTCTGTGGTGCGGCGCATCACCCGCAGTTGCGAATAGCAGGTCGTCAATTCCTGGGCAATGCGCCAGGTTTCGTCGGGGCTGTCATCATCCACCACAATCAGCTCGTAGCGCTTGGGCAACATGCGGTCAAGATCCGCAGTTAGGCGATCGATCAACAGCGGCACGGTTTTGCCTTCGTTGTAGGTGGGGATGATCAGCGACAGGGCGATCGCGTCCGCCGCTCCCTCCGGCGAGACACACAAATCGCCCTGGGGCACCGCCAGCACGCCTGTCCCGGTTAACTCAGTCATTCGGTTCATCGGTATGGGTAGGGCATTCCGCCACTATTCCCGAAAAGGGACACGGGTTCAAGGGTGGGGGTGCCAGGGAAAGGAGGGGCCTGGGAGAACTATGGGGCAAGGCCGCCAGGATCGCTTGTGGCAGGGGCTGATTCGAGCAGTAGATCCTGGAGGGCGGCATCGGGGTTTTGTAATTCGCGCAGGACAGGGGGCGCAGTGGGGCGATCGCTCAAAAAGATCGCATTGAGGGCATCGTCTAGGGTTTCTGCCATTGCAATACGATTGCGATAGACCACAATGACGCGGGCCAAGGTGGGCAGGCGGTTTTGCTCCGCTTCCAAGTAGAGCGGCTCGACATAGAGCAGCGATCGCTCGATGGGAATCACCAACAAATTGCCCTGCTGCGCCTGCGATTCCTCTGTATTCCACAGCGAAATCCGTTGAGAAATGGCGGGATCCTGGTTGATGCGAGCCTCGATTTGCTCAGGGCCAAACACCAGTTCCTGTTTAGGAAAGCGATAGAGCAGCATACTGCCATAGCGATCGCCATCTGACCGAGCCGCCAGCCAGCCCACCAGGTTATTCCGCTGAGCGGGCGTAAAGGGCCGCAGCAGAATAAATTCCTCCGTGTCCTCCTCCGGCAGCTTCATGATCAGGTAATAGGGCTCCACCTGCTGGGCTTCGCTAGCGTAGATTTCATTGGGGGCGCGCCACTGGTCTTCGCGGTCATAAAACACCTGCGGGTCGGTCATGTGATAAGTCATCAAATGCTGCGACTGCACCTGAAACAAATCCTGGGGATACCGCAAATGCTCAAGCAAGCTGGGCGGCATGGCCAACAATGGCTCAAACATGCCGGGCAGCAGCTTACTCCAGGTTTGGATGATGGGGTCGTCGGGCTCTGCGATGAAGAAGCGCACGGAACCGTGATACGCATCGATGACGACCTTGACCGAGTTGCGAATGTAGTTGAAATCGTTCCCCATGGGGTCGGCATAGGGATAGCGATCGCTGGTGGTGTAGGCATCAATCACCCAGTAGAGGTAGCTAGCGGGCGATCGCTCGTCCTCATCCGGTGCATTTGGCGAGGGATTGGTGCCCCACGTACGACTGTCTTCCCCAATATCTGCCACCACAAGGTAGGGGTCAGTGTCAAACCGCAGAAAGGGCGCGATCGCCCGTGCCCGCTCCGTAATCGTGCGCCGAAATAACAACCGAGTCTGCGGCGTAAAATCCTGGGTAAAGATCATCTGCCAGTCTTTAAGGTGCCACGCCATCAGCCAGCGCCGCCACAGGCTATTGAGGCGAATGCCCCGCTGCCCTGCATAGACCGTATACACGTTGTCACTGCCGCTGGGGTAGTCCAACTCTGGGACGGCGGTGTTGGTCATCACATAGGGCTGGGTCAGCTCACCGAAGTATAGGCGTGGGCTCTCGATCGGAATGCTGCGCCGGACGGCCTCACTGCTGGGAATATGGGCAATATCTTGAATGAAGTAGGTCGGCAACCCATCTTCATTGGCCGTATTCACCGGGCTCATGGTAAAGCCGTAGCCGTGGGTGTACACCAAATGTTCGTTGACCCAGGTTTTGGCTTCCTCGGGCACGCGCTCATAGTTCAGCTCGCGGGCCGAAATCAAGACCTGACGCCGGTCGACGGAACCATCGTCTTGGTAAAAGGTGTAGCGATCGACATCTGCATCGCTGAATTCGTAATAGAGACGAATTTGCTGAAGCTGGCGGTTACTTTCCAGCAGCGGGCGAGTGTCCCACAGGCGCACGTTGTCGAGGGTGAGGCGGTTGGCCTCAAGGTCGGCAACGGTGAGCACCCCATCGGGAATGAAGGACTGGGTGTCGATGTCGTCGAGGCCAAAGGCGCGGCGCGTGTAGGCGATCGTGCGCGTAATGTAGGGAGCTTCGCGCAGCAGTTCGTTGGGCTGCACCAGCAGGCTCTGTACGCTCGCCGGAATCAACAAAATCCCCAAGACCGCCAGCACTAAGTACACTGCCACGCCCCACACAAAGCTGCGGTTGGTCAAGGGTCGATAGGGCAGTGGCGGCGGCATGGCATAGCGGCGAGAACCGATTTTGCCAAACCACTCTAAAAATCCCTGGGGGCTGATGCTCCAAAACAGGGTGCGCCAGAGCAGCAACAGACCGATGAAGAGGGCGATCGCGCTCAAGGTGGTGTACGCAGGCAAATCCACATGCACATCGGTAAAGCTCGCCCCGCGCACAATGCCCTGCTGCGAGTACAAAACTTGATACCGCCCCAGCCAGTGGCTCAGGCTAGTGGACAGCAGCAGCACGCCACCCAAGCCATAGAGATGACGCTGCTGGGGTGGCGAAAAGCCTGTAAAGCGTCCCTGGCTCAGCGTTTCACCCGACAGCAGATACACCAGGGTGACACTCACCAGCGCAAAAAAGACAAGGCTAATCAGCCAAAATTCCAAGACCTCCCACACTGGAAGCTGAAACAGGTAGAAGCTGATGTCGCGACCAAACAGGGGATCAACTTCCCCAAATCGAGTTGGGTTGAGGACAAGCAGCGCCTTGGTCCACTGCTCAGACAACACCATGCCGAGGGCAATGCTGGCAAACAACGCCGCGATCGCGGTAAAAAATTGCGGCACCCACAGCAGCGCGATCGCCCCCATCAAAATGGCAATACCCTGCCACGGCTGCTGAATCAACTGCTGCACCAGCGCCTGAATGGCGGCGGGTTTTGCCCAGAGGGGCAGCGGCGGCGCAGGGTTATAGACCGAAGCCGAGGGCGACCAATAGCTTATCATCACGCGCCCCAGATACAGCATCTGGAGGCTCATCAACAATGCTAAGGCAAAGCTGAATAGCAGCAGCGATCGCAACCCCAGCCCAGGGGGCCGCCTCACCTGACCCACAGGCGGCAATCGCAGGGAACTCGGCGGAGAAGGAAAACGGCGCGCCAAGGCCAGGTTGCCCCCCAGCACCGCCATACTCACCCCAAACCCCAGCAACCCCAGGCACAGGCGCGTCCAAATGCGTAACTGAAACGTGGCGACATAGCCCACATCCTGGAACCACAGCCTCTCCGCCCAAACATAGAGCAACACCTGCCCCAAAAGACAGGTTAAAACCAGCCCCACAATCCAGGGCCAACCCGACCAATGCCACAGGCGTTTTTCCAACATGCGTCCATTCTAGGAGCTAGCCTCCAGGCAGAACACGGCACGGCAGAATTCTGGCCCCGTGGGATGCCATCCCAGCGCTGGGAACGACAACCGCAAAAAACTCTCGCGTGCCGTTCAACACGCGAGAGCTAGGGTAACCCGTTTTTGAGGGATCGTTTGCGCCATCACCCCAGATCTCTGAATGAGGATCAGCGCCCAGATCCCGACCAGACCTTAACGCCAGCCAGCTCGGTCAGCGATCTGCACTGCTTCAGCGCTGCGCCGACCCAACACTTCAACGTTGATGCTATCTTCCTTGAAGTTGCCAAAGTCAGCCAGCAGCGGATCGATCGCGGTGCCCCGCAGCACAGGATATTCATAGTTGCCCTGGGCAAAGAATGCCTGAGCCATGCGCCCAGACAAATACTCCAAAAAGGCGATCGCGGCGGCACGGTTCGGCGCAGTTCTCAACACCCCAGCCCCGCTGATGTTGACGTGGGTGCCACGGCCATCTTGGTTGGGGAAGAAGACGCCCATCTGGTCATAAATCGCCCGCCGGGCCGGATCCTCGGACGCTCCGAGGCGCGCCAAGTAGTAGGTATTGGCGATCGCAATATCCCCTAAGCCTGCGGCTGCGGCCTCGATTTGGGCGGTGTCATTCCCCTCGGGCGGACGCGCAAAGTTCGCCGCAAAGGCCCGTGCCCATTCTTCCGTTGCGGCGCGGCCATTGGCCTCTAGAATCGACGCTATCCAAGACTGGTTGTAAATATTGGTCGAAGTCCGCACCAAAATCCGACCCCGCCATTTGGGATCCGCCAGATCTTCGTAGGTGGACAAATCCGCTGGATTTACGCGGTCTTTGTTGTACATGATGACGCGTGCCCGCTTTGAGAAGCCAAACCAAAGCCCATCGGGATGGCGCACGTTTTCAGGAATGTTGGCTTCCAGCGTCGGTGAAGAGACGGGCGACAAAATGCCTGCTTCCTGGGCGCGCCACAGACGACCGGCATCCACGGTCATATACACGTCTGCGGGGCTGTTTTGCCCCTCATTCAGCACCCGTTCGAGCAGGGCGTCAGCATCGCCTTCAATCAGGTTGACGCGGATCCCGGTTTGCCGGGTAAAACCGGCATACAGCTCATCATCGGTGTTGTAATGGCGGGCGGAATAGAGGTTGAGTTCGTCAGTTTGGGCGATCGCCCGCTGAGGACGCTGAACCTGGGTCAGAGCGGCGGCGGCTGTGGCTCCTCCTGCGGCCAAAAAGATACGTCGAGTCAGGGTTTCCATGGATTTCCTCGCAGTCTATTGAGAATAGCTTCGATTAAGATGACCATGAGTTAATGTAGCATTGTTGATAGTTACTCTCAAATGTATTTTTGAGGGAATTCAGAATCGAGTCTCAATGGATATCCACCTCCTGCTGTCACTCTTCGTTGTGGAGGGGGCTTGCATGGCGTATCGCGATCGCAGTCTTTCTCGATAGAGTAGCCCTTCAGAATCCTCTAATGCGACTGGTTGGAGGTCAGAGATGCCTCAATTGTGCCAAGAGTCAGTCGCTAGAAGCCCAGTTTTAGAACTGACGCAACGTTTCACCAAGGAGCTGACTGCGCAAGCCGTTCAGGCTGTCCGATGTGCCGAGCGTTCTGGCTCTGGCACCCGCCCCTCGCGCGGCATTGGGGCAGTGCTCAGGAGATTCTCAGTTGGGGTTCAGGGGCAACTTAGGGCATCACCCCGGAAGTTTCCTGGCACCTCCAGTAGGATGGAATGAAGTTTTGCGCAATTCATACCCTTGCCATGCCCAGCATTCTGCAATCCTCTCTAGGGCTGCTGCGATCGCGCCTCTCACGGCGCATTGTGGCGTGGGTATTCTTCAGCATCTTGGTGATCGAGGGCATCATCTTTGTGCCGTCCTATCACCGCCGCCGCCGCGAGAAACTCCGGGGCCTTGAGGAGTTGTCGGCAGAGGTGTTGTTCACCGTCAAGGCAAATGCGATGGTCGAGTCTGACACCTCGGACATCCTCAACAACATTGATTTGTTTCTCCAGCCCGATTCGGTCATCCGTGGGGTGGCGGTGTATGCGCCGGATGGCCGCCTCATTGCCCAGGTTGGGCTCTTGCCCGAGGTGGCCTTTGCGGCCCTGGCAGAGGGAGAAATTGTGCGGCGCATCAGTCGCGATCGCCGCCATTACGATGTAGCCTGGCCCGGGCGATCGGGCATGAATGAGTATGCGATTATGGTGCGCCATGACGCCACCCGCGTGAATCAAGAAATGCGCCAGTATGTGCTGGCGATCGCGGGGTTAGTGATCATCATTTCCCTCTTTGTCACCTTCGTCACGATCATCGTATTGGAGCGGATTTTGATCATGCCGATTTTGCGCCTCCGCGATGATTTGTGCAAAGCCGGAGAACTGGTGAGCCAGGATGGAGAGCCCAACTTCTACACCCGCAGCCTCAAGCGAAACGATGAACTGGGAGAAGTATCCAAAGCCTTTTTAGAAATGTTTGAGCGGGTGCATCAAGAAATTACGACCCGCAAGCAGGCCGAGGCCGCCCTAACCGAGGAGCGCGAAAAAACGGAACGCCTGCTGCTCAACATTTTGCCCCAGTCCATCGCCGAGCAACTGAAGGCCGAAACCGGCGCGATCGCGTCTCGGTTTGACGAAGTAACCATCCTCTTTGCCGACATTGTGGACTTTACCACCCTGTCTGTCAGCGTCTCGCCCAACGAGCTGGTATGCCTGCTCAACGAGATTTTTTCGGCCTTTGACTGTATCGCCGAGCGCCTGGGCCTAGAGAAAATTAAAACCATTGGTGATGCCTACATGGTTGTCGGTGGGTTACCCAACCCCCGCCCCGACCATGCCGAAGCCATTCTGGAAATGGCGGTGGAAATGCAGCAGGCGATCGCGCATCTACGCCGCAGTGATGGTAACCCCTTTCATCTCCGCATTGGCATCAACACCGGCCCCGTGGTAGCCGGTGTGATTGGCATCAAAAAGTTCAGCTATGACCTATGGGGCGATGCGGTCAATATCGCCAGCCGCATGGAATCCCAAGGGGTCATCGATCGCATCCAAGTTAGCGAAATGACTTACACGCGCCTGAAAGATCGCTACGACTTTGAAGACCGAGGCCGCGTCGCAGTGAAGGGACGGGGCATGATGCACACCTATCTCTATCGCAATCGCGCCCCGATGTGACCTTCATATCCCACAGTCGCGACCTTCCTTCACCAGAACCTCGCCCCTGAATCACCGAAGGGGCGATCGCCATCGTGCGTCAATCAACAAAAAGTGCCCATCAACCGATATCGTTGATGGACACTCCGAATCCCAACTGAGAAAACCACATCTGAGAACCAGACCAAGACCATCCCTGGCGTTGACGAAGGCGCTAAAACGCGCCCTTTCGCTGGAGAACAGCCAGCACCGTTTCGAGGATGAGGCGCAGGTCATAGCCCACAGACCACTCGTTTTGATAGCGCAGATCCATCCGCACGATTTCTTCAAAATCCGAGACGGTGGAACGTCCATGAGCCTGCCACTCCCCTGTGATGCCAGGCTTGACATCCAGCCGTTGCCAGTGGTGCGGGCGATACTGCATCACCTCATTTAGGGTAGGGGGACGGGTACCGACCAAGCTCATTTCGCCCGTGAGCACATTCCAAAACTGAGGAAACTCATCCAAGCTGGTTTTGCGAAGCAGCCGACCCACCCGGGTAATCCGTGGATCCTGCTTGTTTTTGAAGATCAGCCCTTGGGCTTCGTTGGTCACAAGGTGCTGGAGCCGATCAGCATTGACCACCATGGATCGAAACTTCCAGATGCGGAAGGGCTTACCCTTGTAGCCGCAGCGCACTTGGCTGTAGAGAACTGGGCCAGGGCTGTCGAGCTGGATGGCGATCGCGATCGGGATAAATAGCAGAGCCGTGATCGACAGCCCCACCAGCGCACCAACAATATCCACCATGCGCTTGATGGGGTGCCTGACCGAGATATGCGTAACATCACAAGTAGTAGAGTTCAACAGCCGACGAGACTGTGTATAGTTCGATACCAAATAAGTCTGGGAAGCATCACTATCAGCGGGGGCGGGCGGAAATTGGCTAGACAAGCTGACCACGGGCTCTAGCTCCTAGATAACGGTCTCAGGCTAGTCACAGCCTATGCGTCCTCTTTGCGAGGGAAAAGTGATCTAGGGAAGAGTTTGCCCAATCTTTGAATTCGCCTAGGCTTTTGTGAAGTGTTCTCCGTAAATTCCGAAGTCAGGCCAGCCGCGATACACGGGGCTTCTGGTCCTCCCCTCAGAGAAACGGGAGAAAATGATGGTCTTCATCTCGCCTTCATATTACAGTCAGAGACCTTGCTGGATTTCACGTAGCCCCCTGCGGGGAAATGTTGTCGATCGCTCGGCTTTATTCCCCGTGAAGATAAAAGTGCTTAACCCACGACTGGGTCAAGACATCCTCGCCGCTGGCCAATTCCGAGAAGATACTGCACCGTGGAGCTTGGGCAGGCATCGTAGAAACGCCTGTGATGCTGAGGCAACACAGCGCCGCATTCCTCCCCTGCTGCCCCGCTAATCTTACGGTGATCCTGGCGTTACTGTACTGCCAGAGCCGTTGGAAAAATAGGCCAAAGTGCCGCAGGGTATGCCAGAGCATGAGAGGGCAGTACAGGCGAGTTGGGGGGCGTCACCGACGATTTTGAGGCCGCGATCGCGCGGCAGGCGGAATCCATGTGTCAGACGCCACCACGCGATCGCTCAAATCAATCGCGATATTTGGGCGGTTATCAGCAGTCAAATATCCGCGATCGATCAAAAACGCGCGCAATGCGCTGGGGTAGTCAGCAAATTCGCGCACGCGCTGCCCCTGCGGATTCAGGGTTTCGAGGCCCCAGTCATCAGCGCGATCGTAGTGAACCAGCATGAACTCCCAGCCCTGCTGATATTCGCCTAACAGGATTTTTTGGGCAACATACCCAGCCAGCACGCCATTCACCCCTGCCGAATTCTCGCGATCACGCGTCGCCAAATACATCCCATAGGCGTGCGATCGCATCAGGTCTTGAAAATTGCGCGTCACATCCACCAACCCACCCGCTTGAAAAGACAGCACAATCGTCGGCGGATAGGAGCTGGCATAGCCGCTAAAGGCATAGAGAAATGTATTGTCAAAGGTAACGAACTCGCTGAAGCCGTCGCCATTCAGGTCTTCAAAATGTCCCCCGTCGCCATCAAGGGGAAAGGTTTGGGTGAGCCGAAACTGGTCACCCCGCCAAGAATAGAGGGTGAAGATTGTGCAGCAGTGCGCGCCGCCCGTATAGGTATTGAAAACGACTTCAGGAATCGCATCACTATCCAAATCTTGAAGGGTGACTCGACCATGCATCCAAATGGCTTCACTCCCCTCAGCTTCTAGAGTGCCGTTGACAAAGATGCGATATCTGAGGTTGTCGCGTTCGGTTTCTTCGTAGCCCTCCCTCGGGGTATAGGAAACGACAACCCGCACCGGGCCAGACTCGATCGTGGCGTTCCTCAGACGCTCGCTCCCAAAGTCGAGGGTGGGCGGTTCTGCGGCGATCGCGGGTGCGAAAAGCCCAAAACTCGCGACACCCAGACTCGTCACCGCGATCGCGCTATGAAGCCATCGACAACCCATCGTATTTTCCTCTTCCGACTTTGCTCGGCCTTTGATATCATGACGAGTTTTTCAAATTGGGGCAGCAAATTCCCGGAAAGTCTTAACCTACCGCCGCGATCGCGAGCACGACTGGCCCAGTGCAGCTCTCCAACGTGACGGCAAAAGTCCCACCTTTTTGATCCCGCCTACGCAATGTGTGAGCATAGAAACTCATCCTGAAACGAGACACCAATCACCAATGGGACGAGCGGGCCGAGCTTTGAAGGAAGCCTTGGAAACCTACGCCATCAGCCAAAACAAGCTGGCCGTCACGATGGGTATGGAGCGCACAGTGGTCTACCGCTGGGTTCATGAGCGCACTGACCCAACGGGCGAGACGATTGTCGAAATTGTGCGCGCCCTGAATGCCCTGGATCCCCAAGCAGCCAAGGCGTTTATTGCGCTATACCTCATCCCGGTGCTGAATGAGCGCTGATGGCAGAATCACCGAGAGCCGACTTTTGTGCACAATGGGCACACCCTGGCATCAGAGGGATGTACAGGACTGACGCACGATCAGAATTCTCAACGTTCTCAAGATACTCCCGGCGACCGACCCCATCCTTATCAAGCTATCCATGCAGCACAGTCACTCAAAGTCATGTCAACAGGGGCTTATAGACTCCGCTTGGACGAAAACCTCATCGCCTGTGGCACATCCCTTTAGAAGGAGAGGTTAGGTGAGGTTCTACAGTTCTTGCAACTGCCACAACCAATTTCCGCAACCATTGACCAGAAGGCGATACAGAAGCTTTTGTGTAAGGGATACTTATCAAGGGGGGCAGGGGGGAGCCTCACGCTGGCCCTAATTTTGGTCTTTGAGCAGCGCCAGGAGATCGGCCTCCTGAGCTCGAAAGCCGACAAGCACCGCTTTGCCCGCTTTCACAAAGAGCGGACGCTTGAGTAACATCGCATCCTGGGAAAAGGCGTCAATCCACTGGGCGTCGTCCCAGTCCTGTTTGACATCACCCAAAGCACGGTAGGACTGCCCAGAGGTGTTGCGCATGGGTTTTGCCCCCAAGGCGTTGACCCATGCCGCGATCGCGTCGCGAGTGGGGGGATGTTCTTTGGTGTTTACAAAGGTATACGCAATGTCGTGACGCTCCAGCCACGCGATCGCCTTCTTGCAGGTGCCGCAGTTGGGAATGCCGTAGACCTGAAGGGTGCTCATCAAAAACCTCACGAAAGGGAGCAGGGGGCTTAGGTGGGAGAACAGGAAAAGGTTAAGGGTTGCGTCGTTGGACAATCGCGGTGGGTGCGATCGCCAGAACAATGACCACCTAAAAAACCGCCCTTGCCAAAGCAAAAGCGGCTTTATCAACGCAGCACCTAGAAAACTGAGAATTATCCCAGCCCTTCGACTGCGCGAGACAACCTAGTCTTCGTAAACGCGGCACTCCGCTGCTTCAGGATTATCTTCGCAGTAAGTTTCCAGGGAGTTTTTGGCCTGCTTTTGACGCTGGTGAGACGCTTCAGCTTGGAGTTCTTCAACCGCATCCCAAGCTGCGGCGCACTCAGACGAGGAAGACCCGGAGGAATCACACGCTTCCCGTGCGGATTGAACTTCTTGTTGGATTTTTTCTTGAATATCGCTCATAGGACCCCATTCAACGTGTTCTGCAAAGTGGGTTTTTGGATTGCGGAGGTGTTGTGCGAACAGCCTCTAGGGTAGACCATATCGGACTTCGCGGCATGACGACATCCCTCCGATGATGGGAAAACGTCATCACTGCGGCAGATTTTGACAAAATCTGATGGGTCACAGTGTCGATATTCTTCCCTGAAGGAATAGCGCTACTACAACCCAGAGTACCGCGCGCTTAGGCGATCGACAGTTGGGTCATCCGCAGGATTTAGGACGGGCGTTTCGATCGAAATGTGCGAAAAATGGTGACAGTGTGGCACTATCTCTGTTTTAGGCATCGGATGCACCAGAACAACGCGGCGTTAACTTTTGCGATCGCGCCTTTTGAACTCAGTTTTTACAATCGTTAGTAGATGGATCGCGGCAGGAGGTTTTGATATGACGACTCCCATGCAGTGGGTGAGTGTGCTCTCGACGCAAGCCTCCTTAGAAGCTGCCGTGCGCGATGTGGCAGAACAGGCCAAGCGTCGCCTTTCTGCGATGCCCGATTTGGGGCTAGTGTTTATTTCGTCAGCGTTTACGAGCGAGTTTCCGCGCTTGCTACCCCTCCTGCACGATGCGATCGAACTTCCAGTGCTGATTGGGTGCAGCGGTGGCGGCGTGATTGGGGTGAACGATCGCGGCCAAGTCGTCGAAGTGGAACAGAAGCCTGCCCTGAGTCTGTGTTTGGCCACCTTGCCTGGGGTGACGGTGACGCCCTTTCACCTGAGTCAAGGCACCCTGCCTGATCTCGACAGCCCGCCCGATACCTGGGTGGAACAAATTGGTGCTGACCCTGCGGATGCCCCCCACTTTATTTTGATGGCTGATCCCTTTTCCTCTAGCGTAAACGATGTGCTGCAAGGGCTCGACTTTGCCTATCCGGGTGCGGTGAAGGTGGGCGGGTTGGCTGGGGTCAATGACTTTCAGGGGGGCAGCACCCTGTTTCTTAACCAAACACTGCATAGTAGTGGATTGGTTGGCGTGGCGCTGGCGGGCAATATCGCGATTGATGCGATCGTGGCCCAGGGATGCCGTCCCATTGGCAAGCCCTATCGCGTGGTAGAGGCTGAGCGAAATATTGTGCTCAAGCTCGAAAGTCCAGACTCTTTTGGCGATGGTGACCTACAGACGCCCTTGGAAGCGTTGCAGGGAATTTTGAAAGGGCTGGATGAGGGCGATCGCAAGCTGGCTCAGCATTCTCTCTTTATCGGTGTGGTGCAGGATGGTTTCAAGATTGATCTGCATCCGGGGGATTTTTTGATCCGCAATTTGCTGGGGGTGGATCCGCGCAGTGGCGCGATCGCGGTGGGCGATCGCATTCGTCCGGGGCAGCGGGTGCAGTTTCACCTGCGCGATGCCCGCACCTCGGCGGAAGATTTGGAAACGCTGCTGCTGCGCTACCAAGCCGAGCGATCGCTCAACGCATCAGCCCCTGCGGCAGGCGCATTGATGTTTGCCTGTGCGGGCCGAGGCGAGGGTTTGTATCGCAAACCCAACTTTGACTCGCAACTGTTTGGGCGAGTGTTGGACACGGTGCCGCTATCGGGTTTTTTCTGCGGGGGTGAAATCGGCCCCATTGGCGGCACGACGTTTCTCCACGGTTATACGTCGGTGTTTGGCATCTGCCGCCCAGCCCAAGTATCACCATAATGGGAGTGTCTTAGCTATCTTTGCCCTGCCACGAACTAAGCTTGGTATTGCCTGAGTCGAGTGAAGAGGTTGTCGGCAAGGCGGGCAGTGAGAGCGCCATTAGAGCTGTGGACAAAACCTCAACCTGGTGAAGGGCGGCATCACACTGCCCCCGGCGATGGCTAGGGTACAAGGTTCAAGATTTCAATGTTGCGCCCCCTGCGCTAGCATTGCCCGAAAAACCCGGCGATGGCTAGGGTACAAGGTTCAAGATTTCAAGGTTCAAAGTGGCGGCGTTGCTGTATCTGGAGATGAACGCTCCCGAGCCCCTCTCCCGAGGGGCTATCCATTACACAAAGGTTGCTGTATCGCTAGTCAGTTTACGGTTTTAGCAAAACGGTTGCGGCAGTTTTACAGGCTGTAGAACCTCACCTAACCTCTCCTTGGCAAGGAGAGGAACCGGAACCCCTGTCAGTCACCACACGACTCTCCGGCGAATCAAACAGCCAATGCACTCCTTGGCAAGGAGAGGAACCGAAATCCCTGTCAGAGGCGAGCCAAATTTTTCACCCACTTGTGAATAACCCTCAGTCAAAGAAAGCTGCCGCAGACGGTGAGGGTTTAAGCGCCCAAGTGGAGCCAAGAAGCCCCTGCTGGCATAGCTTTGCTCGATCTCTGCCTGAAGGATACCCGAGGGGAGAGGGAAGCTGCCTTTTAAGCCCTTTTTCCCAAGGAGAAGGGTTTGGGATGTAGACGCTTTGCGGCTTCCCGCAGGGTGGGTAATTCATCCTGGAAATCAGCAACGCCGGGAATGAATTTAGCGATCGCGCAACAGGTCAAACAAGCCATCATCGATGTCGTAGCCCAGCACTTGGGTCATAAACTTCAGCCGGGTGGGTTGGGGGTTGTCCTGGGTGTTGAGCCACTGGGCGATCGCGAAAATCTTCCCCATCACAAAAATTTCCAGCGCCTCCGGGTTGTAGCGAATCCCATCCTTCGGGCTGAACTGGTGCGGCACCAGCATGGCCGCATAGCGACCCAGCTCCCCCGCTTCCCAATCCAACACCAAGGGCAGCCACGGGTAGACCTGATCGAGGCGAATAAACCACAGCCGCACTTCGGGAATTTCGGACAGTTCACGAGGATCGGTAGGATCACGCTCAAAGTCGATCTGAAACTGTAACTGAGTTGCTGGGTCGAGAATTTTGCCCCCAGTCAACAGGGGTTCAATGACCTGGGTCGCCGGGGCCAGGTTGAGGGTGAGCAGGGTTTCAGAAGTTAGGGCAATGGTGTGCGCCATGCGATCGCCTTTCAAGACAGTCCAGCTTTCTCATTCTGCCAGGTTGGGTGGGCAAGCTGTCGCCTCGTGCCATGATAGGACAGTCGTTTGACGGTGGGTTTGCCTGCCGCGTGTTGCCCCATTGCCCGCTATGTCTACCGCATCCCCCCTTCGCGTTTGCATTACCCTTGGCACTCGACCCGAGGCAATTAAGCTAGCTCCGGTGATTCGGGTCTTCCAACAGGCCGAAGACATGGACACGCGCGTCATTTTGACGGGGCAACACCGCGAAATGGTGGCGCAGGTGATGGACCTGTTTCAACTCCGGGCCGATGAAGATCTCGACATCATGCAGCCCCAGCAAAGTTTGACCGATATCACCTGCCGCAGCCTGCACGGGCTAGAGCGCTGTTTTCAGAAGTATCAGCCCCAGTTGGTGATCGTCCAGGGCGATACGACGACGGCCTTTGCGGCGGCCCTGGCGGCCTTTTATCAAAAGATTGCGGTTGGCCATGTGGAGGCGGGTCTGCGGACGGATGATCTGTGGAATCCGTTTCCCGAAGAGGCGAATCGACGGCTGATTTCGCAGATTACCCACCTGCACTTTGCGCCGACGCGGACTTCGGTGGAGCATTTGCGGCGATCGGGCGTGGTGGGTGCCATTCACCAAACCGGGAATACGGTGATTGATGCGCTGTTGGCGATCGCGGCACAGCATCCCGCCTGTGACATTCCAGGGCTCGACTGGAACCAGCATCGCGTTATTCTTGCCACCGTTCACCGTCGCGAAAATTGGGGCGAGCCCCTGCACGACATCGCCACAGGCTTTTTGACCATCCTCAATAAATTTCCCGATACGGCGCTGCTGTTGCCGCTGCATCGCAACCCCACCGTGCGCGAGCCCTTGACCCAGCGCCTTGGGGATCATCCGCGCGTATTTTTGACAGAACCGCTGGACTACCACCACCTGGTGGGCGCGATGCAGCGCTGCACCCTGCTGCTGACGGATTCTGGCGGGTTGCAGGAAGAAGCGCCGGGGCTCGGGAAACCCGTGCTGGTATTGCGGGAGACGACAGAGCGCCCCGAGGCGGTGGAGGCGGGCACGGCCAAGCTGGTGGGGACAAATCCCCCCGCGATCGCGGCGGCAGCGAGCGAGCTGCTCAGCAATCCCGTCGCCTATGACCAGATGGCCAAGGCCGTGAACCCCTTTGGGGATGGTCAAGCCGCTCGGCGCATTCTCGAAATTGTGCGCCAGGCCGGGTTGCCCCACGCCTAAACTCGTCACTCATGTGATCGCAGGGCGGACGGTTTGCACACCAGGCAACGGGCAAGAGGATTCTGACGGAAAGGGCGATCGCGGATTACGGGAAACCCGCGATCGCACCGGAATTTCCATCACCACTGTTGTTCCCTCACCAACCTGAGACTCACAGGTCAGCGTGCCGCGATGTTGCTCAACCACCACTTGATAGCTGATGGCTAGCCCCATCCCTGTCCCTTGGCCAACGGGCTTGGTGGTGAAGAATGGGTCAAACATGCGCCGCTGCACCTCAAGCGGAATGCCAATGCCGTTGTCTGCGATCGCAACACGCACCATCCCCGTAGCCTTCAGATCCGTGTAAATGGTGATGCGGCCCTGCCCAGCAAGCTCGTTGTCCAGTGACCACCGCGCTTCAATGGCTTCGATCGCGTTGCTCAAGAGGTTCAAAAACACCTGATTGAGTGCCCCAGCATCGCACTCCACGGTTGGTAGATCACCATAGTGCGTCTCGACCTGAATATCTGGGCGCTGGCCATGGCCGCGCAGCCGATTGCTCAACACCACCAGGGTGTTGTTGAGGGCCGTGTGCAGATGAATGGATTTGATCCCTGATTCATCCAGGCAGCTAAAGCTGCGCAGGGACAGGACAATTTCGCGAATTCGGTTGCAGCCTGCCTTCACAGAACCCAACAGACGAGGTAAGTCCTCTTGCAAAAAGGCGAGGTCAATGTCGGCCGCGATCGCGGCGACACACTCATCCACATTGGGATAACAGGTTTGATACGCCTGAAGAAGGCGAAACAGGTCGTCTGCGTAGGTTTGAATGTGGGGCAAATTGCCCGAGATAAAGCTGACGGGGTTGTTCAACTCGTGGGCGATGCCTGCGACAAGCTGCCCAAGGCTTGACATTTTCTCGTTTTGGACAAGCATGATTTGGGTCTTGTGCAACTCGTTGAGTGTGTCAGTCAGGGCTTGGTTCTGGGCCTGAAGTTGGGTCTCTGCGGCCTGGCGATCGCGAACTTCCTGTGCCAGCGCCACATTCGCCGCCTCCAGATCCGCAGGGCTACGTAGGTTCAGGGCCTTGGGCACCACAGGCACCAAGGTCACCGCTGTCATCACAGACACAAAGGCGGTAGCGGCTTTGAGCGCACCAGCTTGCCAATAGTCTGGATGCCACAGCGTCCAAATCGCCATGAGATGGGTTGTACCGCAGAAGACAATAAATGCCCCAAAGAGGACGAAAACCCCTTTGAAAGGCAAATCCTGGCGTTTGCGGGCAAAGTAAATGAGCGCTAATGGAATGGAGAAATAGGCCAGCGCAATCAACAGATCAGCGGTGATATGAAGGCTGACTAACCCCGTTTGCCACAGGTAACAGTGGCCGTGGGGGATGTAGGCCAAAAGTGCAGAGCTAAACAACATCGGCGTTCCCTAGTTAAGAGTGCAGAGCACACAGGGAATTAAAGTCACGGGATTTTACTGGGATTATTATGCCCGTAGCCCTTAAGAAATCTTTATGCGATCGCTCTGTGAATTTCCCGAACCTTAGCTAAGCGCGATTGCATCATGCCGACACTCGTATCGCAGGATAGCGCTCCACTCCCCACGGTAGTTTGCAGGCGGTTCAGGCTTGGAGCAGCTTTCCCCAGTGGGTTGCGCGATCGCGATCGCGGCAAAATCTCGATAAATTTTTCGGGCAAACCAGGGCACAATGACCATACAACGCCATGGGTTTGCTTCACAGTCCATCCACATTTCTCGGTTTCTTGTCATTGCCAGGGGTTTGAACCCCGCTAGATTGGCAGCATCAGCCCCTTGCACAAGCCCCGATAGTTTATGTCGCCACACTCCCCCATCATCATTGAAGCGGGCCGCACAGAAGCCCAATACTGGCAGGATCTCTGGCGCTATCGCGAGCTGTTTTACTTTCTGGCGTGGCGCGATATCTTAGTACGCTACAAACAAACTGCGATCGGGGTATTTTGGGCGCTCCTACGCCCTTTTCTCACCATGCTCGTATTTACCGTCGTCTTTGGAAGACTGGCAAATTTGCCCAGCGAAGGCAATGCCCCTTACCCCGTCCTAGTATTTGCTGGAATGCTGCCCTGGCAGTTCTTTTCCAATGCCCTCACAGAATGTAGCAATAGCCTAATTGAAAACACAAACTTGATTTCAAAGATCTACTTCCCGCGCCTAATCATTCCTGCCAGTGCTGTAATTGTCAGCTTCGTAGACTTTTTGATCTCTGGATTTATCCTATTGGGGCTGATGGCTTGGTACGATGCTGTCCCTTCCTGGCGAATTATCACGCTACCGATTTTCATCGCGATTGGGTTTGCCGCAGCCATGGGCAGCGGGCTCTGGCTCGCAGCATTAAATGTAAAGTATCGAGACTTTCGATATGTTGTACCGTTCTTGGTGCAGTTTGGATTATATATTTCGCCCGTGGGCTTTAGCAGCGCGATCGTCCCTGAACGCTGGCGGTTGCTCTACTCCCTCAACCCAATGGTGAGCGTCATTGATGGATTTCGCTGGGCTATTATCGGCGGCGATGTCCAGCTCTACTGGCCCGGATTTATGGTGTCGTTCTTCCTTGTTAATCTACTACTCATCAGTGGCATCCTTAACTTCCGCAAAGTAGAAAAGACCTTTGCCGATATCATCTAAGACCTTCCTGCATTACCCATCATGAATCAGCTTAAACGACATCTCAAAGAGTTCATACCGCCCGCCTTTTTTAGAATTCGGGAATATCTGAGAGAGGGTAGTTTCTTCGGGTTTTCAGGGGATTATCCCACCTGGGAAGCCGCAGTAAAAGTCAGTACAAGTTGGAACTCAGACACTGTTTTTGGTCGCGTTCGCAAAGCAGCGCTCAAAGTAAAGCAGGGCGAGGCAGTTTACGAGCGCGACTCAGTTTTATTTGATCAAGTTCATTACTCGTGGCCACTTCTAAGTGGTCTTCTACGCGCCGCCCTAGCCCACGGCGGCAAGCTCCACGTGCTAGATTTTGGCGGAGGGCTCGGCAGTAGCTACTATCAAAACCGTCAAATGCTTAAGCCAGTTTCAGACTTGCAGTGGTGCATTGTCGAACAAGGAAAGTTTGTCGAGATTGGCCAAGCTGAATTTCAAGATCATGAGCTAAAGTTCTTCGCGACCGTGGAAGAGTGCCTTGATCAGATCCCGTCAATTCATGTGCTACTGCTGTCGGCTGTGCTGCAAGCCCTAGAAAGTCCCCACGAGTTCTTGGAGAAGTTTGTCCGTCTTGGGATTCAGACGATTCTGATCGATCGCACCTCATTTGTGCTCAGCGATCGCACAGATCGTATCGTCGTTCAAACGGTGCCGCCGTCCATCTATCCCCAAACGAGCTTTCCTGCATGGTTCTTTAACCGAGAAACGTTTCTCTCCCATTTCTCAGGAAAATACCAACTGGTGGCAGAATTTGACACCCCCGATAGTGCGGCAGTCATCCATGATGGCATCCATCGTGGGCTCATCTTCGAGCGGCTAACCGAGTGCTAACTCCAGTTTCCAATGATGGTTGAAGTGGCTGATGTCGGATCGTCGCGCGATCGCAAGATAAAGATAGTTATAGACAACGCCCCTAGAACACATGTCAGACACCGTAGTTCAAGTGAATAACTTGGGAAAAACCTATACGCTAAGGCATCAACCACAGCGCTACACTGCACTGCGCGACGTGTTAACCGATAGTGTGAAAACCCTGGGGCGATCGCTCAGACAACGAAAAAACGTTTTCCGAGAAAACCAAAACCAAGAAACTTTTTGGGCCCTAAAAGATGTTTCCTTCAACCTCAAAGCGGGTGAAGTCTTAGGTGTCGTTGGTCGCAATGGAGCAGGTAAGTCAACGCTGCTAAAGCTTCTCAGCCGAATCACAGAGCCGAGTGCTGGACGCATTACTATCCAAGGTCGGGTTGCGAGTTTGCTAGAAGTCGGTACGGGATTTCATCCAGAATTGACAGGGCGAGAAAATGTTTTTCTCAATGGCTCAATCTTAGGCATGAGTCGCGTCGAGATTCGGAAGAAGTTTGATGAAATTGTGGCGTTTGCCGAGGTGGAGCGCTTTCTAGATACTCCGGTGAAACGCTACTCATCAGGCATGTATATGCGACTTGCGTTCTCAGTAGCTGCACACTTAGACGCAGAAATTCTGGTCATTGACGAAGTCCTTGCCGTCGGAGATGTCAACTTCCAGAAAAAATGTCTCAGAAAAATGGAAGATACCTCTGGAAAAGATGGCAGAAGTATTTTGTTTGTCAGCCACAACATGGGGGCAGTGAAATCTTTATGCAACTCCGCCATTTTTCTAGAAAAAGGACAATTGATTCAACACGGGACAACGGATGCTGTGATTGAAGCCTATCTGGCCTCTGGAGAAGATGAAGATTCGTCCCAGGGCGAGAAAAAGTGGGCTGATCTCTCTAAGGCACCCGGCAATGATGAAATCCGGCTGAGTGCAGTGAGACTACTCAACCCAGATGGAAAAATCCAAAGCTCCTTTGATCCCGCCGCTCCAATCACCGTTGAAATTGATTACTGTCTCTTCAAGAAGGTGAGCGGGTTTCGGCTCACGGTCGAGGTATCTGATCTGTCTGGGGTCATATTGTTTGCATCGACGGATCATGCCACTCGCCCCCCAGACTCACCGCCAGGGTGCTATCGGTCACAGTGCCACATCTATGGCGACCTATTCAAGCCTGGATTGCACTACGTTGCGATCGCAATTGACATCCCTGGCTTTAAAGTCATCCTTGCAGAAACAAAGTTTCTGAGCTTTTTTATCGAAAGCGCAGGACAGCATGGCTCCTTCCTTCCTGAATCTTGGCCAGGAGTGATTGCCCCCAGACTAAGTTGGGAATTAACAACCCTTGACAACTAGACACAGAGACAGAGACAGGAATTCAATCTCGACCTCACAGCATATTGCAAGAACTAATAATCACTTCAGTGCATAATACTTGACTTCTTTTCTGAATCGCCGAGCAATGAGGCGAAAAGGGAGTTTCCAGTGCAGAGACTCTGGACTAAGAGGGATTAACGGGGTTGCAATTCCATGCTGATTTATTCGCATCAGGATCGATCGGAGATGCCGAACATAGGCTAAATAAAACACTTCAGCCGCTGGACAGATACGATATCCAAAGAATGCTCGGGCTTTTTTCTCCGAAAAGATTCTAAAGCCGTGAAAGTGGTAAAACACAGGGACTAGACTCCCTCTAGTCCTAGCAATATAACTGGCATTCCAAGGGGCTAGCGCAAGCTGCTGATCCTCCAAAATGTGAACACTATCTGGGAATTCAGTCGGCCATTGATCTAAATACTTTTGATCGCCAAACCTGCCAGCGTCCGGGTATGAATAGCACCACTCTAAACATTGCTTTTGCCAGATTTCAATAATTTTTTGAGCTTTTTCCGTTCGCTTAACCGTGATAAACTGGACACAAAATCTACCCGAAACTTCCGAGTAGTCATATTCAGGAGCGTAGGCGTGCTCTGTAATCAAAATATCCTTTCCACTATCTTCTAGTTCTTGAAAGATCAGATCTGCTCGTTGAAAAAAATAAAGATCCGCATCTAGATAGGTAACTCTCTGAATGCCAGGATCTGCTGAGAAAACGGCAGAAAATGTAAAGGGCGTTACTGTCCAGCAATACTCCTGAAAATTCCTAGTTTGTTTTGCCTGAAGTAAGTCCTGATCTTCAATTTGGCGAAGGGAAATTTCTCGAATTTGTCTCAGGTTTAGTCGCTGGAAGTAGTCCTCTAACGTTTCATCCATGCAAATTACCCATAGCGTAAAATGCTCCCCATAGTGCTGTCGCAGGGACTCATAGAGTGCCAAGCCCATGGGCAAAAACTTACTGTTGAATAACGTGCAGAAGTGTTCGTGCTTAGGGTCTAAATGCATTGACAGCCTCGATGACAGTAGTAATCTCTGAGTCACTCATTTGAGGATGGCAAGGTAACGAAAGACAGTGCTGGGCATGGGTGGTCGCAGCGGCAAGCCCGTTTGGATCGTACTGAATTGTTCTGCATACGGGCTGATGATGAATTGGAATGGGATAGTGTATTCCTGCTCGAATGTTGTGGTTTCTTAAATGGGGAAGCAACTTGTCTCGGGACTCGACTTGAATGACAAATAGATGATACACATGGTGCTGGCGATCGGACTCTCGCCTCAATAGCTTCACACCGGGGTTATCAATCCCTGAATAGTACGCATCCGCGATCGCGCGGCGCTTATCCGTAAATGACATTAACCATTTGATGCGCACAGATAGTAAGGCAGCTTGCAATTCATCGAGTCGGCTATTTAGCCCTTCAATTTCGTGATGATATTGAGCATCCTGCCCGTAATTTCTCAAGATTTTCGCCTGGTCATTAATTGAATCCGAATTCGTGACTAATGCACCTCCATCGCCACGTGCCCCAAGATTTTTGGTGGGATAGAAACTGTAGGCACCCCATTCGCCAAATGATCCAGCGACCTTACCATCCCAACTTGCGAGGTGGGATTGGGCGCAATCTTCTAAAAGATAAAGATGCTGCTGCTGGCAGAATTGAACCCAGTCAGCCATGTTGCAAATCCGACCATAAAGATGAACCAACAGCACTGCCTTGGTACGGGATGTAATGCAACGTTGGGCGCTGTCAATATGAATGAGCCCAGTATCTAAATCAATGTCGGCTAAAACTGGAGTTGCCCCTGCCCGTAAAATACCGAGGACTGTTGCAAACGCCGTCATACTCGTGGTGATCACCTCATCCCCTGACCCGATACCAAGGGCACGAAGGCCGATCTCAATGGCATCCATCCCATTGCCCACGCCGATTGCGAATCGAGTTCCGCAGGACTTACTCCACTCATCTTCAAAGGTTTGTACGCGATCGCCCAGAACATACCATCCAGAGCGAAGCACACTTTCCACCGCATCTAGCTCTGCACGAATAAGGGATTCTGGCTCTGCCTGAAAGTGATTCAAACTAATCATCGTCACTTGTTATAGATAGAAAGATTGATGTTTTTGATAATACTCTAAGGTATCCCTAAGGCCATCTTCCAGCGAGACCAATGGCTCCCATCTCAAGTTTATTTTAATCTTCTGACTATCGCCAAAATAACTACCAATGTCGATGGATTTCTTGCCTTCTGGGAAATCAATGTATTGGCAACTTCCAGAGCCATAAGCTTGAATCATTTTCTGGGCAAGCGTATCTAGGGTGACAGGCTCAGAACCACTTAGGTTGAAAATTTGCCCAGTTGAGTGTTTACTCAATGCAGCAAGCAAAAGTGCTTGAACCAAATCATCGACATGCAACGGATCTCGAATTTGCTTGCCATCTCCATAGATGGGAATTGGCTTTTCTTCTAAGATTTGACGGATCCAAAAACCGATGAAGTTTTGAGTTGTATCCTTGATTCGCATTCCTCTTCCATAGATATTAGTAAGCCTCAAAATGACAGAGGGAATCCCATAGATTTGGTGGTACATCTGAAGATGCCACTCAGCAGTGAGCTTGTGAATCCCGTTGAAATCGACAGGATGAACTGGATGGGTTTCATCGACAGGCAGCCTTTGGGGTTTTCCATAGACTTGTCGCGTACTCGTAAAAATAATTTTTACTGAAGGATTGAGTTGCCTACAAAGCTCCAGGATTTTCAGTTTGGCAACAACATTGATGTCGCAGTCAAGGCAGGGATTTTGCATCGATCTAAGATGCCCAGTCTGGGCAGCAAGGTCAAAGATAAAATCTGCCTTGGAAATAAGAGAAGCGAGAACATCAGAACTCTGGATATCCTTGATATAAATTTCGGCTTGGTTCTTAAGTTGTTCAAAGTGATATGGGTTTCCTCCGTGGTCCTGGAGTAAGTTGTCCACAACAATTGTGGTCGCGCCAAGAGCAATAGATCGATGTGCCAACGCTGTCCCAATAAAGCCAAGCCCTCCTAAGATCAGGACTGTTTTTCCATCAAGTCTCGGCAGCATTTTCATGGGATAGATGAGTTTTTTGTTCTGCTTTAGCGAGGATAATATTATCCAGGTAGATGTCTGAGTTTTGTGGCAAAATCCAGGAGAGAAGGATCCCCAGGATATTCCCTGGAGCCATCAACAATAGCGCCACAATCAAGTTCCAGAGCCGTGAGTTTCGAAAGGTAACTTTGTAAAGATAGGCATTCCAGATTTGAACGATAGCTTGGATTCCGCAAACACTTTTATGTGACTCGATGATTGAATACTGATGTTTCTCTAAGAGATAGACAATGCCAAATGATGAATATCGCGCATAGTCAAAGGGTTGCTCATGCTCGTCCCAGAGAAATGGGACAGTTAGCAATAGGTGTCCTCCAGGTTTTAGGACTCGATGAGCTTCATCGAGAAAACGATCGGGTTCAAAAATATGCTCCAAAACTTGATTAACGATAAGAGAATCGAAGCTATTTTCGGCGAAGGGTAAAACCTTGCCATCGTAAAATGAATCCGCAACTTTGCTACTGCGGTTTTCTGGAGTATCGAGTTCTAAACCATGATACTTACACTGACTAAAAAATTGACGGTAGGGTTGAGTGCCGCATCCGACATCTAAGACTTTTCCCTGAATCTCTGAGCTTAGCCTCTCAATATTTTTTGAGAGTCCCCGCCGCGCAAAATAGAAGGGATTAGTCAATATCCCAATAAGCTCAGGATGGAAACTTTCCTGATCAAGGCGTTTTTTGATATGCTGCTTAACGAACTTGAGTGAATTGGGGATAACGCCCATTTAACGTTGTTTCCCTTAGCGTGAATTTATGGTGCGGTGATTGCGATCGCGACTAATCTTGACAACCCACGTTTCGATACAAGAATATCTCCCAGATAAATGAGAACCCGCGTGGTTACTTGGGCCTATCACCGGAATGCGGCACAACGGATTTTGAGTAAAAGACGATATTGTTAGGTTGCCCTAGCCTGAGCATAGGATGCTCCGTGAATTCCCGTGATTCAGGATGTTGCGTCAGTCACCAAGCACCTCGCTGGGCAAATCCTACCCGTTGAATCAGACTGAGCCCTATCTCAACCCTTTATTTTCCGCTTCTTCACGGCACAGCTTCAAAAGATACTGGCCATAGGCAGTGTTGTACATCTGGCTCGCGATCGCGTTGACCTGCTCTAATGATATGAGATGGCGTCGATAGGCAATTTCCTCTAAACACGCAATCTTCAAGCCCTGTCGGCTTTCAATGGCTTCAATAAAGTTAGAGGCTTGAAGAAGCGAGTCGTAGGTTCCGGCATCGAGCCAAGCCATCCCCCGACCCAGCACCTCAACCGCCAGTTTTCCTTCCTGGCGATATTGCTCGTTAATGTCTCCAATTTCCAACTCCCCTCTGTTTGACGGCTGGATAACTTGAGCTTTTTGAATGACGGAATTATCGTAGAAGTAGATACCAGGAACAACATAGTTTGATCGAGGGTTTTCCGGCTTTTCTTGAATCTCGATCACTTGACCCAATCGATTGAACTCAATCACGCCATAGGGGCGGGGATCATTGACGTAATAGGCGAAAATTTTTGCACCAACTTCAAGACTACTTGCCTTTTCTAAAAGTGTGGTCAGTCCCTCACTATAAAAGACATTATCTCCAAGGATGAGCGTAACGGTATCGGTGCCGATAAATGAAGCCCCAATCCGAAATGCATCGGCAACACCACGGGCAACCGCCTGCTCTGCATATTGTAGCCGAATACCCCATTGCTCTCCAGTGCCGAGCAATGCCTGGAAGGCACTGATATCTCTGGGATTAACGATAATCAAGATATCCTGAATGCCGGCCAGCATCAGCGTTGATAAGGGATAATAAATCATCGGCTTATCATAGATGGGAAGCAGGTGCTTACTGATGCCCTGGGTGAGGGGATAAAGGCGTGTCCCCGATCCACCGGCAAGAATAATTCCTTTCATGACTGTATCTCAAGCAACCACTTGTTTAGAGTGCCCAATTTTCGGGGAATTTTTATGGTGGATTGGCAGAAGCAGGCTGTTTTTCTGCCTTGGGTGCTGTGAACTCACAATATCAGCAAGTGAACTTTTGTGATCCCCCTTGGATAACTTTAAGGGTTCCGGGAATTTTGTATAGAGGGACACTTGTTTAAAAAATTTGTAATGTGTGCTTGATATTGACATGAAAGCTCAGGTTCATCTGGGGCGGGTTTGACTTGGGAGTTCAGGAAATGAACGATGAAAATTGCGCACTGTGTCTCTATCATTATCCCGGTTCATAACCGTCGGAAAATTACGCTGCGCTGTTTGGCTACGCTGCGGCATCAGGGAGTATTTAAGCAGTATTCCGTGATTGTGGTGGATGATGGATCTACAGATGGCACCGCGATCGCGATTCAAACGCACTTTCCTGAAGTGACTGTCTTGCATGGGGATGGGAACCTCTAGTGGACGGGGGCGATCGCGTTGGGAATGCAGGCAGCCTATGAAGAAGGCGCTGACTATTTCCTATGGCTGAATGATGACGTGATACCTGCGGCAGGGGCGATCGCAACTTTGGTGAATTACTGTGAGCATCATCCCCGGTGTTTAGCCTCGGCGCAGTGTTATGCCTCCACAGACTTTAATCAGCCGACCTATGGAGGTCAGATGCGTTATCGATTTTCAACGCGCTTAATTGCAGCGGGAGATGGGGAAGTCCTCGCCTGCGATTGCTTGAGCGGAAACTTGGTGTGTTTGCCGCGATCGGTGGTTGATGATTTGGGGTTTCCTCCGGCGGATATCCTGCCCCATTGTTCTGCTGATATTGTCTACACCTGGGAGGCAAAAAAAGCAGGATATGACGTGAAGGTAGTTGGAGATGCAAAGGCAGTTTGTGAATTGAACCCGCTGTTGGAGGGATGGTCGTCGAGTGCAATTCCTATGCTGGATTGGTGGAGGTCAATGGGTTCCTATCGATCGAGCTTACATGTGCCCACAAATTGGCGGTTCTGCTTGCGATTTTATGGGTGGCAGGGGATCTATCCGTTTTGTCGGTCTTACATTATGCTTACTGGGTTTACCCTGTTAAGGGCTATTCTTCCAATTTCAATTGTGAAGCAATTGAAGCGAGTCAAAGATCGAATTTCAGAAAAGTTTTAAGTGATGGAAAATCAGCGGGTTGCACTCATTATTCCAGTTCACAATCGCCGGGAAATTACGTTGTCTTGTCTATCCCAACTCAGACGCGATCGCATCTTTGAATGGGCAACCGTTATTGTTGTTGACGATGGCTCAACGGATGGGACGCGGGCGGCGATTCGAGCCGACTATCCTGAGGTGATGGTGCTGGAGGGAGATGGTCATCTGTGGTGGACAGGGGCGATCGCGCTGGGCATGGAATACGCCGTCGCTGCCGGAGCCGAGTTTTTGATCTGGCTGAATGATGATTGTCTAGTCTCGGCGGCTGCGATCGCGGATTTAGTTGAATTTTGCCGCACTACTCCCAAGGCGATTGTGGGTGGCCAGGGCTATGAAAAGTCTGACCCAACGCGCCTTTCCTTTGGCGGAAAGCGTAAAACCTGGCGCGGCTTTCGCTTTATTGAAGCTCCCGAAGAATCCGTCATTTCCTGTGACTTGCTGAGCGGCAACCTGGTCTGTTTTCCGCGTGCAGTTATTGAGCAAATCGGCTATCCCGATATGACCACTGCACCACACTATGCTGGAGATTCCTTGTATTTGCTCAAGGCACAGCGATGTGGGTTTCATCTATTTGTAGATGGTCGTCATTCGGTCTATAACACCACGGGAGAATCACGACTGTGCCCTTCAGATTGGTTGATGACCCCTGGAGATCCGTGGCAGCTGATTCGATTAGTGTTTAACCCCTACTCTGGTCTAAGCTGGCGAGTTTGGTGGCAAATTAATCGCCAAGCCTATGGGCTGTGGGGTGTGGTGATGTTTCTCAAGAAATACGCCAGTATTGTGCCCCTAACAATTTTGCGGTGTTTGCCTGGGGGCTGGCGTTATCGCATCTTTCGCCAGGAAAAGGTTGGGGGATAATTGCAATGTTAAATCCGCAGTCTGACCTCAGCGTTGTGATGACCTGCTATCGAGAAGGGCGGCTGTTGCTCGAAGGGATTCAGAGTGTATTAAGCCAGTCAGTTTTGCCCAGGGAAATTATTTTAGTCAATGATTCATCTCCCGATGAAGCGACCAATCAGGTCTGTCGAGAACTGGAGAAACAGGGCGACGTGACTGTGCTTTGGCAGGCCCAAAATGGTGGCCCCTCAATTGCTCGAAATGCGGGCTTTGCAGCGGCGAATGGCGCAATTTTGGTGCCGCTGGATGCCGATGATCTATTGCCGGAGGGGGCATTGGCAGCGATCGCGGCGGCCTTTGATGCGCATCCCGATGCGGGCTTTATTTATGGCAGCTACTCTCGACAAGATCGCCCTGGTGAGAATCGACTCGTCCTAGCCAAACCGTTAACCCTGCGCGAAATGTTGCGATCGCGCCCTTTCTCTCTGAGCAGCAATTGGCAACTGATTGGTACGGCTCCGTTGCGCAAGTGGCTTTGGGAAGCAGTAGGACAGAGTGATGCCCACATGGGGGCCGCAGACCTCCATGATGTGGAGTTTTGGATGCGGGCAATGGCATTGCCCTGTGCCCATTATCCGACCCGTGAGGTGATTTACATTTGGCGAAAATACTTTGGCCAAAACAGTAAAAAAGTGACGCCGATGGCTTGGTATCGGGTAGCAAAAAAACACTTTTCTCTCTATGAGAAAGAGGGGCTTGCCTACCGTGCCCATGAGCTATTGTTGTTGGGCAGTAAATGGATGGGCGATCGCGACGAAATTCGTCACTATCGCCGCTGCGTGTGGCAGCACATCCGCCGGGGCGAATGTCAGTTCTCGACGATCGCGGCCTTTTTGATTCCGGCAAGGCTCTTTCGGCGGGTGGCGATCGCAGCGGGGCGGCAACGGTGACGGCAAAACCGAGCGGAGAAACCCAAGGAGGTCAGGGGTGATAGAGCCTGCACCACTAGCAGCAAGATCAATTTTGGGCGTGCGCATCGATGGCACCCGCTATGATGACGCCTGCGATCGCATCCAGCACTGGGCTGAGCAGGGTCAGTCTGCCTACGTGGTGGCGGCAAATGTACATGTGGTTATGACGGCCTACTGGGATGCGACCTACCGCCAGGTATTGGCCAAGGCGGCCCTCGTCACCCCCGATGGTATGCCCCTGGTGTGGGGGTTGCGGCTGTTGGGCCTCGCGAGTCAAACCCGCGTCTACGGCCCAGATTTGATGCTGGCCTGGTGCGATCGCGCTGCGCAGACCCAGATCTCCATCTATCTCTATGGCGGCACGACAGCAACGCTCGAACGTTTACGGACTACATTGACTGAGCGCTTCCCTGGTTTGATCATCGCCGGGGACTATGCCCCCCCCTTTCGCCCCCTGACCCCAGCAGAGGAGGAGGCCGATCGCGCCCGCATTGCCGCCTCTGGGGCACGGGTGGTGTTTGTCGGGCTGGGCTGCCCCAAGCAAGAATTTTGGATGGCGCGCCAGTGGGGACAGTTAGCAGCGGTGATGGTGGGCGTGGGGGCCGCCTTTGACTTTCACAGTGGCACCGTGTCTCAGGCTCCGCGCTGGATGATGGGCCTCGGGCTCGAATGGCTCTATCGCTTTAGCCGCGAGCCCCGTCGTCTCTGGCGGCGATATTGTGTGAATAATCCAGCTTTTGTGGTGCTGTTTGGGCTACAAGTGCTGGGGCAGCGGCTGGGTTTGAAGAAAGTGATCCGCTGAAAGGTTCGATGGGGTGGTGTGGAATACTAACCCTGAAGCCTGGTATCCCGAATGCCGATGACTGCCAAAACGCACCATTTCCCCCAAGTTCGTATGGATCGTCACGCTGCTAATCATGGCCCCCGGCCCCGCGATCGCCCCGTGGCGGCGGCGGCATCGCCCCTGAAGGATCTGCGTGCCCCCAGCGGTCAACCCTGGCGGCATGTGTGGTCGTGGCGAGGGCGACGGGTGGCAGTGTTGGCCCTGAGCGACATTCTGGCCTTTGCGATCGCGTGGCAGTTTGCCCGCTTTTTGAACCAATTTTTCTCCCCGATTCCGCCCCAGTTGGTGTGGTGGGTGTGGTTTGACCTGCCGAGTTTGTTTTGGGTGTTTGTGGCAGCGACCCTAGCGCTGTTTGCCAACAGTGGGCTCTATGGTCGCTCTACCCAGGTCAAAAACTACGTGCGGGCGGGCCAGTTGGTGAGTTTGGTGTATCTGTCGTCGCTGGTGCTGACCTATTTCTATGATCCCAAGCTCGACCCACCGCGATCGCTCTTTTTTACCGCCTGGGTGGGCAGCGTGGTGTTGGTCATTGTGTCACGGCTGTTGGTGAATCTGGCGCTGCGGCCCATGGAGCGATCGCGGGAAAATACAGCGGTGTTTTTGATTGCCCCAGCCAAGCGACTGCGGGTGCTGTCGGAGGTAATCCAAAAGCGATCGGGCTACACCATTGTCGGCGCGGCGCTGTCCTCGACCCTCAACAGCCCCACCACGCTCCAGGCCATCACCACCTCAGGGGCAACTTTGGTACTGGCAGAGGAGCTGCCCATCGCGCGGCTGGCATCGCAGTTTTACTGGCAACTCCGGCGATCGGGCATTGAGCTACGGCTGATCCCCTCCAGTCGAGAAATGCTGTATCGGCGCGGCACCCCAGAGATTTTTGCCGGCCTGCCCACCCTGCGAATGGAAGCGCCACTGGTGGACGGGTTTGACTATCGCATCAAGCGACTGATGGACTATGTAGGGGCGGGAATTGGGGTGGTGCTGCTGGCTCCGCTGATGGTGGCGATCGCGATCGCCATTCGCCTCGATACCCCCGGGCCAGTGTTTTTCTGCCAAGAACGGATAGGACTGCACGGCCACATCTTTCAGGTGTGGAAGTTTCGCACCATGATCGCCGATGCCCCCAAGCTCCAAGCCACCTTGGAGGCTCAAAACCAGAGCGGGGATGGCGTGCTGTTCAAAATCAAACACGATCCTCGGGTGACGCGGGTGGGGCAATTTTTGCGGCGCACCAGCCTGGATGAACTGCCGCAGTTGTTTAATGTGCTGATGGGGCAAATGAGCTTGGTGGGGCCGCGCCCGCTGCCCCTGCGAGATGTGGCTCAGTTTGACCCGTGGCATCACATTCGGCATCAGGTTTTGCCGGGGCTAACGGGGCTGTGGCAAATCTCCGGGCGGTCAGATATTGATAACTTCGACGATGCGGCTCGCCTGGATCTGCACTACATCGATAACTGGTCTCTTAACCTAGATCTTGAAATTCTCATGGAAACCCTTCAGATCGTCTTATTAGGGAAAGGCGCATACTGAAAGGGCTACAAAAGGTGGCATTCATGTCTTCTGCCCACGAGTCGTCTGCGATCGCGCCCATTCCCCTCTGGAAGAGCCACGGACTCATCATCGCCGTGTTGCTGGCCCTGGGGCTATTTGCCTGGTTGCCCATGAGCTACTACCAGATGGTGGGCTGGCCGGGAATTTTGGTCTGGCAGCTCGCCTTTTTGGCGCTCGTGGGTTGGGGAATTTGGCGCGTGCGCCAGTTTCAGCAGCCCTGGCATTGGCTGGGCTATGGCTTGGATGGCTGCATTGGGCTGACGGCGCTGGGCCTGGTGCTGTCGTCGCTGTTGGCTCCCTTTCGGGTGTTGGCCCTGTGGAATGTGCTGATGGCGGCAAGCTATGGGCTGCTGCTCTATGTGCTGCGCAATGGCGTGGGGCCGGGGCAAATTGCCGCGATCGCCCTGTGGCGTGGAAGTGCGATCGCGGTGGTGGGCAGTGCGGCGATCAGCCTCGGGTTTTGGCGACCGAACCCCAGCATGTGGCAAGACGCCAGCTTTGAAGAGCTACTACGCAATCTGCAACCGCTGGGGCACCACAACTTTGTGGGCGGCTATTTTGTACTGGGCCTACCGCTGGTGGTGGCCCTAGCCCAAGCGGAAAAAGGCTGGCGGCGGGGCCTTGCGATCGTCGGGGCGGCGATCGTCGCAGTTGGCCTCTATGCCAGTGGTTCGCGCGGTGCGCTGCTGGGGTTGGTGGCTTGGTTGGTGGTGATGGTGCTGAGCCGCGTCTGGCGCAGCCAGGGCGCGCAGCGCCGCTGGTTTGCCCTAGGCAGTCTGCTGGTCTTGGCGGGCGTGGGCGTGTTGCTGTTCAGCAATCCGCGCGTGCGCGGCACGCTGCGGGTGCTGCTCACCGGGCAGTGGATGGAATTCAGCCTATTGTCCCAGTCCGATGGGCCGCTGGTCGATCGCATCTTTATGGCGCAGGCGGGGTTCAACCTGTTCAAAGATCACCCGTGGTTTGGGGTTGGCCCTGGCAACCTGTCCCGCGTGTTCAACCTCTATCGCCCCATCGAGATGGGCAACGGGCTGGATCATGTGCAGCAGCTCCACAACACGCCCATTCACTTCCTGGGGGAAATGGGCCTAGTCGGGATTGGCATTTACCTGATGTGGCTGGGCCTGGTGGGATGGCTCTGGGTGCGCTTGGTGCGGGGCTTGCCCACAGATGCCCCAGCGTGGCAGCGGCCCTTGGTCTATGGCATTGGGGGCAGCTTTTGGGCCTATGGGGTGTCGAGTATTACCGACTATCAGCTCGAAAATATCGCGATCGCCCTAACCCTGGTCATCAACATTGCACTGTTGCTGCGGGTGGCCGATGCGGCAGCGATCGCGACCGCACCGCCCATGTCGGCCCTCCATCGACGGCTGAGCAGCATGGGGCTGCTGGTCTTAGTTGCGCTACTGCTCCAGGGATGGCTGCCCTTCAACATTGCCCTGGCGTTAAATGCTGGCGCGATCGCAGATATCGAGGCAAATCGCCTCGGCCCAGCCCAAGAAAAGTTTTTGAAAGCCGCCATCCTGGCCCCGTGGGATCCAACCGCGGGAGCCCTAGCCGCGCAACAACTGATTGAGCTAGAGCCCGCCATCCAAGGCGCAGAAGACCTGCGCGCCTTTCAAGAAGGAATTGTGACTAACCTGTGGAGTGCCCTAGAGGCCGCTCCCAACGATGCGTGGTTTAACCACAACCTAGCGGTGCGTCTGTTGCCCACTCAACCCGACCAAGCAGAAATCTTTGCCAGTCGCGCAGTGGAGCTACTGCCCCGCAACCTCAACTACACCTACTACACCCTGGGGCTCAGCTACCTCAACCAGGATAAGTTTGAGGCGGCGATGACGGCCTTTGCCCTGGAAGGGCTCGTTTCCCCCGACTTCACAACCCTGCCCCTATGGCAAACCGAGCCCTTTTCGGACTTCGCGCCTGTGGTGGTCGAAGCCACGCTGACCCTCTATGATGCGCTGTTGCGTCAGGTGCCCCCTGAGCAGTTTAACTACCAAGTCCTCTACGAATACGCGCAACTGCTGCGCTGGTGGCACAATCGCCCACTGCTGCCGATGGAAGACTTCATTTCTCCCCTCACCCGCGCCGCGCTGACCTGGACGGAGGATCCGGAAGAGGCGGTCGCGGTGTTAACACAGGCGATCGCCGATACCCCAGCCAGTCAGGGGGAACTCCTCAACAGCTATCGGCTGCTGCGGGCTTGGCTTCAGCCCGATGCCTACCTTGAGGAATTTGTCGCCGAGTCTGACCTTGGGGCCGATGCCGAAGTGCTGTCTCGCATTCGCGAACATATTGTGCAGTTTCGCGATCTCAAGCCGTGGCTGACTTCCCTAACCGATGGCGATGGACAGCGGCTGCGCAAGGGCTTGGCCTTCGCCTATCGCAACCGCGAAGCGAACTATATTTCATTACTCTTGCGTCCAGGGAATCTCGCGCCCTATACCCTCCTCAAGCTCAGTGGTTTGTTTGCTGACTGGTCGCGCGAATTTCCTGAGTTAGATCGCCTCGTCGAGGCAGTAAAAACTGCTGAACTGGGGCTGCCCCATCCCACCCGTAATGGGTATCGCTTGTCCGTTGAGTTGCCGCCGCCGCCAGAGTCATGACGAAACGAGATTCCGCTGCACCGTCCGCAGCAGAAAGTGTCTGGCGCTGGATGACGGGGCGATCGCTGATTTGGGCCTTGTCTGCCCTGGCCTATGCCCTCTGGACGCTGTGGCCCAACAGCAACAGCGTGATGGTGAGTTGGCCAGGGGTGGCATTGTGGTGGCTAGCGATCGCGCTGCCCGTGCTGGGCTTGGTGGGGCAACTGTGGCAAGGGCGATCGGTGCTGCCGGGGCTGGGGCGCGCCGCTGGGTTGGGTTGGGGATGGCACAGCTATACAGCGGTGCTGATCGCGATCGTGGGGCTCTCGACGTTGGGGGCTCCGCTGCCCGCCCAAGCCCGGTGGCACAGCTTGGCGCTGTTTGGCGGCATTGCGGTCCTGTACGGCCTCGCGGGGGAAGTGCGATCGCTCCAGCGCCTGCGCCGACTGCTTCAGTTTCAAGGCGGGATCGCGATCGTGTTGGCAGGGCTGAGTTTGGCGCTGTGGCTATCTGGCGTGTATTGGCCAGAGCTGGCGCGCCTGCGTCTCATTCAGCAAGACTTTGGCCTGTCGCTCCCCTTCAACCTCAGCATTTTGAACCTACGCAACTGGTATCCCATCGGCCACCAAAACTATACGGCAGGCTTTTTGGTGCTGAATCTGCCGCTGGTGGCAGGTCTGGCCTGGTCGTCGTCGGGGTGGCGGCGAGTTGCCTGGGGGCTCGGCGGGGCGTTGGCGATCGCAACCCTATACACCACAGGATCTCGGGGTGGGTTGGTGGGGCTGGCGATCTCGATTCTCCTGGGGCTGGGCGTTCTGGGGCTGCGATCGCCAATTTCGACCCGCTGGCGTTGGGCCTTACTGCTGGGCGGGCTAGGGGCAGGGGCCGCCCTGTTGACGCTAAATCAGCGCCTACTGCGCCTGCTGGGCGCGATCGCCCAGGGCAATTTGGGCGAAGGCGAACTGGTCTATCGCTGGATTATGGCCGTCACAGCCTGGCACATGGGCCGCGATCGTCCGCTGCTGGGTCAAGGGCTCGGCAGTGTCCCTCTGCAATATCAGCACTATCGGCCCGCCTGGGCCGGGCGCGAAGCCGAACTGATTCACCAGCTCCACAGCACGCCCCTGCAACTCGGGGCCGAGTTGGGAATCGGCGGGCTGCTGCTGTGGTTGGGCGCGATCGCCGGAGTGCTGGCCCTGGCCTATCGTGGGCTGCGTCCATCGGCTCAGACTGGGGTTAGATCATGGCTTGACGCCCCGATGGTGGGGGTAGGGGTGGGGCTGCTCAGCTACGCCGTTTTTAGCCTGACGGATTATCAGCTCGATAATCTGTGCATCACCGGAAGTCTGGGCCTGTTGGGGATCAGCCTCGCGATCGCGG
>JACYME010000185.1 GCA_015272155.1 Leptolyngbyaceae cyanobacterium T60_A2020_046 | reverse complement strand
ACTCAAGTCAGTGCATCATCCTCCCCTAGAAGTTACGCTGTGGATTGCAGACTATTTGCAAAGCTGTCGCGATCGCGGCCTGTTGCACCCCTATCAATTAGCAGCAACCCTCTCACAATTGGATCAAATGGTGAATGTGTTAGGGAGTTGCGAACGAATTTTGAGAACGCCAATTCCCCTAGCCTATACCATTCACCTCAAACAGTTGCTCATGCTGTATTGCATCGCGCTGCCGTTTCAAGTGGTAGACGCGCTACAGTGGGGCACAGGATTTGTGGTGGCGCTGGTCAGTTTTGCAGTCTTTGGAATTGAGGCAATTGGCATCGAGATTGAGAATCCCTTTGGGCGTGATCCCAATGATTTACCCTTGGATGCAATCTGTCGAAATATGCACCGCAACATTGAGGATATGATGACGGTGTCACCGCGTCTGCACAGCAGCGATCTCCCGTTTGAAGCACTCCCGACGCCTTCCCATCGCTCCCTTGAGGAATGAGCGTTTTCTATGAATCGCAGGATGCAAAATTGCGCAATTCAATTGTTTTGGACATGTTGAGAATATAAGCCTGTGGCTCATTGGCGATCGCTAATGAACAGGCGAGTACCAAAGCTAACGTTCCTCCTGCGATCGCTGGTCTTGCCAAGCTTGAATCGCAAGCAGTAACGCTTCCTCCTGCTCCTCAAATTCATCCTCAGGAATGTCTCCCATATCAAAGGCAAGCTGTAGCGCAAGCAGCTGTTTTTGTAAGGTTTCCAGGTCGTCTGTTTCGACCTCAGCTTGCTCAAGAATTTTTTCGGCGATCCAGGTTACGCCCGTAAACGGGCCAGTGATGGGCGCAAGCAGAAGACGAAGAACCATAGGGATAAATTGGGGACGAAGTTAACAAATCAAGAGCGGCATAAACAAACCCGCTATCAGCGATGGCTCAGGTACGGGCGGACAGGTTATGGTTCAAATGTTCTTCAAAAGGAAAAGGGTGAAGAAACTCTCGCCACAGCGCGCTCGGCTATCTCTAGCATGACGGAATCCCAAGGGCGCGATCGCAATCTGTGATGAAACGTGAGTTCACCGTTCAATGGGTCATGAATTTTGTCCCATCCCGTGGGACAGTGCGCAGCACTCAGCAATCATCGCCATCCTGCAAAAGACGACGAAATAAATCCTATAATTTGAGCGGTGTTCAACTCCATCAGCCGACGGACTTAGCATCATTTCCGTAGGCTTGCCAAGCTAAATCAATCAAACTATTAACAATTGCAACGGCCAAAACTGCATTCCCTTTTCGGCCATCAATCCGAATATGAGGGATCATGCAATCTTGAAGCCGAGCCTTCAAAATATCCATATCCAAAAAACCCGCTGGAGTTGCAATCACCAGCGCGGGGCGAATTTTTCCGTCCTCAATTAGGGTGACTAAAGACTCCAGCGCGGTTTGAGATTCACCAATTACGAAAATACCTTCGGGATAGCGCTGGGCTAAAGTTTCAATGCCCCAAGCGGTCTTAGTTTTGCCCTTTTGTGGGCGGGTTAGGGCATCCATACTGCAATAGACTGGATTGGCAAAGGTAGCCTGGATGGATGGCGCAATCCCCACTTGCACTATCGGCACATCCACAATGATGGTGGTGCGCGCTGCGAGTGCTGCTGCCCCCGACTGTAATGCCTGCTCTGAAAAGCGAATTAAAGTAGCGTATTCAAAGTCGCCAGAGACATACACAACGCGCCGCACGACCTCATATTCAGATGGCGTGAAGCGATGGTCGCCCATTTCACGGTCGATCACTTGTAGGCTTTGGGCATCAGTCGCGTGCCATTCCATAGGGAGTCAGCTTTTGGGGCAAGAGGTCGTTAATGTGCCTATAGTATACGGTGCGAGGGCTGTCACCATCGTCCTGACACAAATCGTCCTGACCTAATTTGACGCCGTTGGATGCTACAGAGTCTACGAGTCACCTGTGTGCGCGGTTGGCCGGTTGAGTCCTGTAAAGCTTATCTGTGGCTTGAATCTTTGCGGGGGCGGGGTCGCGATCGCCACCTTCACCGCAACTTTTACCAGACTTTGAGTATACCATTATTGGCTTGGAAATAACGTGCTACCCACTAACCTCGGTTCCACGGCGATCGATGGCGCGTTGTCCCCCAAATCTTTCAGCAATCACATCATCGTAGGTGTCGGCAATCGTAACAACGGAAAGGATGCAGGTTTGTAGCTCCATCAAATCCATGTTTTCTCCACCGAGAACGCTTTCTGCAAAGAGAACCTGACCCGACTCATCTAGGTGGAATGCGCCGAAACGCATTCGGCGATTTTCGAGCAGTAAAAAGTGCATTAGATCAAAGTTAATGCTACTACCAATGGTGACGCAACTAGTCGCCCGAACGGTGGCAAGATCAGCCTCTTCCCAGGGATGAACTTCCCAGGGTAGGACTTCAATTTCGACTAGGGTTGAGCCATACATGACATCAAATTTAGAATGCTCTGTCGCAGCTCGCAGAGTGTCTTTGAAGAGGGCTGAACCACGTAAATAGTCGTTGACTTTGCGATAGGTCAGCTCTTGAACCTGGCTTTGAAAGATCAGGGGCATGGGGAATAACGCCTAGCTAACTTGATAAAAAATCCTCTGAAAGCCCCAAAGGTTCTCAACACAAGGGATTCAGGAACTGGGTGCGGCTTTTTGCCCGATGGGCAGCTTGGAAACTTGCTTCCTTCAGCCAAGCCTTGTCCTGAAACTGTTATGCTGCAAAGCTTCCAGGGCTTCGGCAGTTAGCGTACTACATTCTCTGTGCTGAGGGCAGTTTAGGCGTTGGATCAGTCAACTAAGGGAGTGTGACTTTTGATGGGGCCTCTACGCTCCCGGCGTAGAATATTGGCGCTTGGAGGGTTGCGAAGCGAAGCTGGTTCCCCGTAGTACTAACTGGTGAGGCCAACGCGACCGAGCAGTGCGGCCAAGTCATCCGCTGCCCAAGGGTTGACCTGCACACCATAGACCCGCAGGTCTGTGCGGGCCACGGCCCAGGAACTCGCATTGGACTGATAACTGGAATGTCCGGTTCAGTTTGCGAATTGGCAACGGGTTTGCTGAGCTTCCGGAGAAGCATGGTAGAATTGAAAGGCTGTAAACTTTTCATGTGTTAAGCGGTCATGGCGGTTCCTAAGAAAAAGACCTCTAAGGCTAAGCGCAATCAGCGCAAAGCTCATTGGAAGCGCACAGCAGCGCAACAGGCTCAGAAGGCTTTGTCGCTCGGCAAATCCGTTTTGACAGGGCGTTCCAAGGGTTTTGTGTATCCGTCTAAGGACGAGTCTGACGACGAGGCGTAAAGCTCGACTCCGTGCATTTTTAAGCGTTGATGGCAAGCGGGCAGGGAAAACTCTTCTGTCCGTTTTGTTTTGTGTGTTTGTTTTGCGTGCGGCCCGCCTGAGCAAATCGCCAACCTAACCCCTCATCGCAGGGATCCTCGCAAAGGACTGTCTTCTCCAGTACGGAAATGAGGAAATGGCCTGTTGTAGCGTAGTAAAGACGAGGTTTGACCGCTTAAGAATGCCCTACGAAAAAGGGGACAGGTGCGATCGCATTCACCCTGACGCAAGGGAACATTGCGGTGGGGATAAATTTTTCTCCAGATCTGGAATTGTCAATCACAACCGTGATTTCTAGGAAGTCTTAGAGAATGCTGCTCTGTCAGATAGGCCAACTTGAGTACTGTCCAGGGGCAGTGGGTGAGCTTAGCTCGCCACGGTAGGACAGAGAAGAAGATTCCAATTGCAGCACGCTCCCTTGAGAGATTCATTATGGCAAAGCAAAGTTCTTGCCCCCAATGCGGACACACTCATCTCCAGCGCATTCGCGTCCGGGGAATTCGCAAGTGCGCCCACTGCGGTTCTTTGGTTGATGTCCGACGCAGCCGCAAGTCAGTGAAAGAAGCGGCCTGGTGGAGAAAGCTGCTGCCTGCATAGCGTTCACACAGGTGGTTTAAACGCACTGGGCGAGATCGCAAGAGTTCCGCGATCACGCCCAGCACGTTTTCGTTAGATAAACCTGAGATAAACCTGGAGTTCTTGACCTTTGCCTGGGGACGTGATTGGATTGCGAAGGGTCGAGGCCGACAGAGACGAGCTAGCGATCGCCCCCGGCGGGATATTCACGACCGCGCCACCGAGTTGGCGTCCGCAGGGACGACAGCCAAATGCGCACCACGGCCAAGGGATCTGCCAGTGGCGACAGCCAAAAAGCCCATTTGCCACAGGCTTGGCTCAGATCGTAGGACGGCGAAATAGCCCACTGTAGAGCTACGCGCGCCGCGATTAGGCTGGCATTTAGGCCCAGGCAAAGCTGGATTGGCCAGGCATGGGGCGCGACGATAACGCCAAACAACAAGCCGGGGACAATCAGCCAGGGCAACGCCTGAACGCAGGTTAAAAACCACAGGTCTCCCCAGACCTGGGCGGGCAGGGCCGCGTCCTTCAGGTCGAGGGAGCGCCCCCATTCCTGCCAGGTTTCCCGCATGCCGTCATACATGCGAACCTTCAGCAGATTGGCCCCATCCCAAAAGCCCACCTTCGCACCATGCTGGGCGGCATGGCGCGCTAGGGTCACATCATCACAAAAGGAGCCCTGGGCGACGGTGTAGCCGTTGAGTGATTCCAATAGCGATCGCCGACACAGGAAACATTGACCATTTGCCATCACTCGCTCTGGGCCATCGTCGCGCGCCCCCGTTGGCCCAAACCGATAGATAAGGGTCATCAGCAGAGCAGGCTGTAGCCATAGCTCTCCCACAGTTTTCAAAATAAACCGAGGCGAGAGGGAAACGAGGTCGTAGCCTGCGGCTTCGGCCTCAGCGACTAAGGTTGCGACGAGTCCCGGTTGGGGTTGGGTATCGGCATCAATGCCCAAAATCCAATCGCTGTGGGCAGAGCTATGCAAAAAGCCGTAGTGCAGTGCCCAAGGCCGCCCGACCCATCCCTGGGGGAGAGGATCGTCAGTGAGGGGACGAAAGCGCGGGTCGCTGGACTGGGCCGCTTTCACTAAGTCGAGGGTGCCATCGGTGGAGCGGCTATCGACCACCAGCATTTCGCGGACTTCGTAGGTTTGCTGGGTCAGCCCGGTCAAACAGGGTTTCAGGCGGTGGGCTTCGTTGAGGGTGGGTACAACTATGCTGACTTTACCCAGCAGGCCAGGATGCGGAGATCGCGGTTGGAGGGGAGGACGCCGGGTTGGCCCTTGCAACAGACGCGACAACAGTACCATCACTGCGGGCAGTTGCAGCACGAGCAGCCCAAAGGCGATCGCGACAAGACCTGGCCAGTCCTCTCGGGTAGCCTCTGGAAGATTTGAAAAAAGCGGCAGCATGATTACTTCGACGCGGCAGGAGCGCCAGAACCAACGGATACAAGGGTTTCTGGCTTGTCGGTAGGGATGGATTTGGGAGCTGGGTCAGAGTCTGCAAAGTACCAACAGACGATCGCGGGCAACGCGCCCACCAGAATGCCCAAGGCAACGGGGACCACCATACCCTCCGCCAAACTCATCGCCATTGCAAAGGTAAAGTTTGCCAGGTACATCACGATGGGAACCGCTAGCTGTCCTTTCGTGAGGCGCTGCACTTGCCCCTGGCCGCGCCACAACCCTGCGGCAACGGCCATGAAAACCGCCCCCGTCAGAAACCAGCCCGCAAAGTTTTGATAGGGCATTCCAAAAAACGCGCCGGGGGTGTGCCAGTACCAAAAGGGCATGGCAGTTTGGCTCATGGCCGGGTCAAGGACGAAATCCCAGGACATGAGTAGGGTGGCACCGATCGCGATCGCGCCGAGCTGTCGCCCCATCCCACGCCCAGACCGTAGTAGGCCACCCCGCGCCAATAAGTAAGACGAGATTCCCAAGTAAAACCACGACATCGGAATCGTGAACGGAACCAACCCGGCGATTTTATAGCCCAAGCCGTTGAGGTAGCTGTAGTCTCCAAAGGGAAAGCCCGTGCTGGTGCCAAGAAGTTCGCTGCTGAGGGAAATGGCGATCGCGGGCACCAAAAACGTCAACAGTACCCGCCAGCCAAAGTTGCGATAGGTGTGCAGAATCACGGCGATTGTCCCGAGAACGATATAAACCACACCGCCCCCGGCCAAGCTCCAGCGATACATCATCGGCCCCGCTGGCAGATGCTCCAAAATTTCAGGGTGCGGCATCACCCAGAGCAGGCCCGCCAACCCAAACGCCATCGACAACAGATGCCCTCGAAGGCACCACCGTTCTGCCCGCATCAACCGATCCATATCAGATAACCCTCAAACTGCGTGTCCAGCCGCCCGTAGAGCGCTCCGGCTGGGGTGCGTCAACTTCATTATTGAAATCCTGCCCCACATCCCAGGTTTTGTAAAGTTTTCTCAAACTCCCGGCGTATGGGAACTCGCGCCCTTTGGATCGATGCTGGCATTCCCATTCCGCCCCACTACCCCGTTCTCGCCGGGCTCGACAGAAGCGCGTGAGAAGCGCCCCAAAGTTCTATAGACTGGCCTGTTAGGAAACCGTAATCGGTTCAGCAACGTTGGGATTACAGGGACACATCGCGCAATGACGCTTTTCGTTTGGCTGGTCATCGTTGGAGTGGTGGCGATCGCCCTCATTTGGGTGATTATTGAGTGGCAATATCGGCGGCGTCCGGGCAATCGCCTGGTGTTTGCAGCCGGTCGCTGGAATCTGGAGGAGTACGGCCTCGATCGCTATCGCATTGTGGGCGAGCCCGAGCTCATCAACCGCACCCAAGGGCTCGAAATCATGGTGCCAGAGCTGACCGCAGACACAACCCTGCTGTCGAAGGAAAGCATCGCCGACCTCACCGTTCGCACCACCATTACCCCCCTGCATCCCGATGCCGAGGCGCGGGCCGATGGCTACTGGTTTGCCTACATTGTGAAGCTGCGCAAGCGCACCCAGTTTCGCGTCACCGTGGAAATTGAAGGGCCAAGTGTGCGATCGCTCAAAGCCCTCTGGGTCAAAGTTCATTACCTGACCTATGGCCCCCAGGGCCGCATCCCCAAGCTGGGTCACGTGGTGGTGCCGCTCCAGTTTCCCAAGCCCGAGGAAGATCGCCCGTGGCGAGACACAACAGGCGGCCAAGTGCTGCCCATTCCAACCCATTTGCTGACGCACCTGGATACTCCGGTGGAGGTGGTTCAGCGCTATGTCATGCCCCACGCCAAACCCGGCGACATCATCACCCTGGGGGAGACGCCCGTTGCCATCATGCAGGGCCGCTGGCGCTATCCCAGCGATGTGAAACCCGGGTGGCTGGCCCGTCGTCTGTGCTATTACTTTTTGCCCACGTCGAGCCTGGCGACGGCCTGCGGGATGCAGACCCTAGTCGATATCGTTGGCCCGTGGCGCGTCTTTTGGGCCTTTGTAGGCGGTGCGCTGATGAAGGTGTTTTTGCGGCAGGGTGGGGGCTTTTATCAGCTCGCGGGGGATCAGGCACGACTGATTGATGATGTGACGGGCACGCTGCCGCCCTACGATCAATTTATTGTGCTGGGGCCAGACAATCCGGCAGCGGTGGTGGCTGAAATTCAGCGCGCAACGGGGCTAGAGGCGGCGATCGTCGATGTCAA
>JACYME010000250.1 GCA_015272155.1 Leptolyngbyaceae cyanobacterium T60_A2020_046 | reverse complement strand
CCGGACTGACTTGAAAAAGGGCAGCCGTTTCCTCGACTGAATGCCCTTGCTCTACTCGGGCGACTACTCGCTCACGCAGATCTAAGCTGTAGGCCATTGTTTCTCATTCTTATCTAGAACTAATATAACTTCCCATTGGCAAAGGGAGAGAACTGAGTTTCCTTCCTTGCCAAGTAGGGATTTAGGGAGGTCATGCAAGCGGAATCAAGGCGTTGCTGAATCCATGTATGAAAGCTGACTGCCTGACACAAGCGCCTCAAAGCATTGATATTCAGTTGTTTCACATCTGGAGCTGGAATCTCGAACTCTAGGGCTGAAAGCCTTGGGTTAAAGTCCTTTTGCGTATAGACTCTCAACGAAAAATCTAGGATTTCCAGAGATGTGTCAGGCAACCAGGTATGAAAGTATCAAAGCCCCTCACCCTAAGGAGAAGGGCTGGGGATGAGGGCATTTCATTACCTCAAATCAGCAACGCCGGAATCAAGATAATCCAGGGATGTGTATCAGCGGTAGCCCAACAAGGGAGAGGGACTTTGAATCCGACTTTCCTTCTGCCAGCAAGGGCTACTACATACACACAAGTTGTATTTGACCTCATCACTCCTGGTTTGGCCCTCAAAATCCCCTAATTCTAGGGGATTTTGAAGCCCGACCCCCCGAAATCGGGGGGCTAAGGGGGCCAAAATTGGTCAATTAGAGCGATTGACGAGATGTGTGTACTTAGTAGCCTAACAAGGGAAAAAGGCGTTGATTAATGGTGCGTTCCCGGTGCTGAAGGGTGGCTCAATAGGGCCACTTCCAGTGGGTGAAGTCACTGGAATCTTTGCCATGTTCGTGGGCGTAGTGCAAGCAGTCGATGATCTGGTTTTTCATGCGTTCCTTAACGTGGGCCGCTGCTGACCCGAGTTTTGGCACGCGATCGATCACGTCAATCACTAAATTGAAGCGATCGATCTGGTTGTGAATCGCCAGTTCTAGCGGGGTGTTGATGTTGCCGACTTCTTTGTAGCCGCGCACGTGAATGCGGTGTTGATTGGTGCGGCGATAGGTAAATTTGTGAATCAAGAACGGGTAACCGTGGAAGTTGAAAATCACCGGCTTGTCGGGGGTGAAGAGGGTGTCAAAATCGCGATCGCTCAACCCGTGGGGATGTTCACGCTCTGGCACCAGCTTAAACAAATCCACTACGTTGATAAACCGCACCTTGAGTTCAGGGAATTCGCGCCGCAAAATTGCCGTCGCCGCCAGCGATTCCATCGTCGGCACATCCCCCGCACAGGCCATCACCACATCAGGGATATCCGGCTCGACCCCGCAATCATCATTGCTGGCCCAATCCCAAATGCCAATGCCCTTGGTGCAGTGCTTCACCGCATCTTCCATCGTCAGATATTGCAGGTGATTTTGCTTATCCGCCACGATGACGTTCACATAGTCCTTGCTGCGCAGGCAGTGATCCGTCACCGACAGCAAACAGTTGGCATCGGGCGGCAAATAGACCCGCACCACATCTGGGCTTTTGTTGGTTACCAAATCGATGTAGCCCGGATCTTGGTGGCTGAAGCCGTTGTGATCTTGCCGCCACACCACCGACGACAGCAAAATATTCAGCGACGACACCGACGCCCGCCACGGCACATGGCGCTTACAAATATCCAGCCACTTGGCGTGCTGGTTAAACATTGAGTCCACCACGTGGGCAAAGGCTTCATAGGTGTGAAACAGGCCGTGCCGCCCGGTGAGTAAATAGCCTTCGAGCCAGCCTTGCAGGGTGTGCTCGCTGAGCATTTCCATGACGCGGCCATCGCGCGACAGCTCGCTACCGTCGAGATCTTCGGGATAAAAGTCCGCCATCCACGTCTTTTTCGTGACTTCGTAGAGGGCTTGCAATCGGTTTGAGGCGGTTTCGTCGGGGCCAAAGACGCGGAAGTTGGTCATGTTCTTGGCCATGACATCGCGCAAAAAGGTGCCCATTACTTGGGTGTTGGGGGCTTCGACGGTGCCAGGATGGGGCACATCCACAGCGTAGGTTCTGAAGTCGGGCAGGTGCAGCTTGTGGCGCAATAGGCCGCCGTTGGCATGGGGGTTGGCGCTCATGCGGCGGGGGCCGACGGGGGCGAGTTCCTTCAGTTCTGGAATGAGGCTGCCGTTGTGGTCAAACAGTTCTTCGGGGCGATAGCTGCGCAGCCAGTCTTCTAACAGGCGTAGGTGGTCGGGGTTGCTGTGCATGCCGCCCATGGGCACTTGGTGCGATCGCCAAAATCCTTCCACGCGATGCCCATCCACCTCTTGGGGGCCGGTCCAGCCCTTGGGGGTGCGCAGAATGATCATCGGCCAGTGGGGCCGCTCGGCCTGTCCGGTGCTGCGGGCTTCCTGTTGCAGGGTGCGAATTTCGTGGATGCAGCTTTCGAGGGTGGCGGCCATTTTTTGATGCATTTCTGCCGGGTCGCTGCCTTCAACAATGTGGGGCGTGTAGCCATAGCCCCGAAATAGGCTGGTGAGTTCCTCGGTGGAAATGCGCGCCAGGATGGTGGGGTTGGCGATTTTGTAGCCGTTGAGGTTCAACACGGGCAACACCGCCCCATCCCGAATGGGATTCAGAAACTTGTTGGAATGCCATGCCGTTGCCAGGGGGCCGGTTTCGGCTTCGCCATCGCCCACGACGCAGGTCACGATCAGGTCAGGATTGTCAAAGGCTGCGCCGTAGGCGTGGGAAAGGCTATAGCCCAGTTCGCCGCCTTCGTGGATGGAGCCGGGGGTTTCGGGGGTGACGTGGCTACCGATGTGGCCAGGGAAGGAAAACTGCTTGAAAAAGCGGGCCATGCCTTCGGCGTCGGGGCTTTTGTCGGGATAAATTTCGGAATAGGTGCCTTCGAGGTACACCGGCCCCAACACGCCGGGGGCTCCGTGCCCTGGCCCGGCGATGAAGATCATGTCGAGGTCGTATTTTTTGATTAGCCGATTGCAGTGAATATAGGTAAAGCTGAGGGCGGGGGAAGCGCCCCAGTGCCCGAGAAGTCGGTGTTTGACATGTTCGGCTTGGAGGGGTTCGCGCAGGAGGGGGTTGCTGCGCAGGTAGATCATGCCAGCGGCGAGATAGTTGCAGGCGCGCCAATAGGCGTCGGTTTTGCGGAGTTCTTCATCGGTTAGCGGACGGATGTTGGGGGAGCTTGCGACAACCATAAATGCTCTCCAAAGGGTCTTTTCTATGGGGCTTTCGGGCGCGATCGCCTTGAGTTTAACGAGTCTGTTATCAGATTGTGGGGAGATTGCAGGGTCATTTTAGATTCTGTGAAATTCCCGCGATCGCCGCTCTCAATTTCGATGGTTTTGACCCTCCTTTCCCCCTTGTCCCGCCCAGGTCGCGATATCCTACCCTGATGCTATTCCCCTGCGGGGACACCCGCCGCGATCGCCCCCATGTACCTCAAAACCTTAGAGCTGAGGCACTTTCGGAATTACACGGCCCAAGGGGTTGAATTCACTGCACCCAAGACGATTTTGTTGGGCGACAATGCCCAGGGCAAGTCAAATCTGTTGGAGTCGGTGGAACTGTTGGCGACGCTGAAGTCCCACCGCACCAGCCGCGATCGTGACCTCGTGCAGGAAGACGAAACCAGTGGCAGCATCAGCGCCACGGTGCAGCGCGACCTCGCCACCCTGGATCTGAGCTTGATTTTGCGCAGTGGCGGACGCCGCACCGCCATCCGCAGTGGCGAAAAGCTGCGTCGTCAAATGGATTTCCTTGGCGCGTTGAATGCGGTGCAGTTTTCCAGCCTGGATCTGGATCTGGTGCGGGGGGGGCCGGGGGAACGCCGCACCTGGCTCGACACGTTGCTGATGCAGCTTGAGCCCGTCTATGCCCACATTTTGGGCCAATATCACCAAGCCCTAAAGCAGCGTAATGCCTTACTGCGCCAGAACGAGGCTCAAACCGCGCCGACTGATCGCGCCCAACTGGCTCTATGGGATGCCCAACTGGCGGCCCTGGGAACGCGAGTGATGCGGCGGCGATCGCGGGGTCTGGCTCGTCTGGCCCCCATCGCCCAAGATTGGCACCATGCCATTAGCGGCCACACCGAAACCTTGACCCTCCACTATGCGCCCAACGTTCCCCTAGAAGATGATGATCCCACCATCATTCAGGCTGCTTTTCTCGACAAAATTCAGCAGCGGGCGATCGCAGAACTGCACCAACACACCAGCTTGGTGGGGCCACACCGCGACGATATTGAGTTCACTATCAACGACACCCCCGCCCGTCAATATGGCTCCCAAGGGCAACAGCGCACCTTGGTTTTAGCCCTCAAACTGGCTGAGCTAAACCTGATTGAATCGGTGATTGGTGAGCCGCCTCTTCTCTTATTAGATGATGTGTTGGCCGAGCTTGACCTCAACCGCCAAAACCAGCTTCTTGATGCTATTCAAGATCGGTTTCAAACGCTGATCACAACGACCCATCTTGGCTCCTTTGATGCACAGTGGCTAGATGCTTCGCAAATTTTGACCGTCAAAGCGGGGCAGCTTTTGTCAGGATTTACCCATGCATGACATTGATTATCGAGCCGCAACCGTGCAAGGTTGGCCCGCGATCGCGACCCACTTCTATCAGCTTTAGCTCGATAATGGCCTCAAACCCAATGACATTCGTCCTGACTGGCAGGCGCACACGCTGGCCTTTATTGAAGCTGCTGCCGAACAGTTAGACTATGCCGCATTCATTGCCGAAACCTCCGATGGCAAAATGATTGGCTCGGTCGGATGTCAACGCTTTGAGGGCCTGTATCCCATTATCTTTATGCCCCACTATCGTCGGGATGGCTATATTTGGAACGTCTATGTTGAGGCCGCCTATCGACGGCGAGGGGTTGGGCAACAGTTGACACAACTCGCCATTGATCATCTCACGACCCTGGGTTGCACACGGGTTGTTTTACATGCTTCTCCATTTGGTCGGCCAGTCTATACTCGCCTCGGATTTGAGTCCTCAACCGAAATGCGTCGATCGCTTCCATCTCCCTAACCATTGAAAGATGGATCATCATTTTTCGCCTTAGAAGGACTGGACATCTTGCGCGATAATATTCAGGGTGCAAAAAAGCACGCTGTTCTGGGTGCGCGGCGATCGCACTGATCGGAAACAGCCTCCTGAGAAATCTCTGAGGGGTCTGATCACAGATTAGTAAAGCTGCTTTTCCTGCGTCACAGTTCCCATTTATGGGCAGTCGTCTGTCTGAATCGCTGCACTTTAAGCCTACAAAGGGCGTTAAGATTTCCTCCTTCTCACGGTTGTAATCGGTTTTGCGAACCCCATCCCATCCGGCATCAGCGCAGGTGTCCAGGGAGTTAAGGGTTTCGGGTTGCAAGCGGTTTGAGTGACACCATGCCTTTGATCAGATTTACTGATTATTTGATGCTGCGATCGCGCCAGGATTTCTCGAAATTTTCTCAGGAAAATTGTGTTGTCGTTACGATAAAGACTTAAAATTAGAAACATTGTTCATTGAACAATCGAAGAGGCACCCTTTCAATGACGGACAAGAAACCTACCCCACTGACGGGGAAAGAATTACTTCAAAAGGTCAAGGAGTTTTCCCATCTCAACAAGCGGGAAACCGCCAAGGAGTGTGGATACTACACCATCAGCAAAAATGGTAGAACCCGCATCGATCTGACAGGCTTCTATGATGCCCTGCTGCAAGCACGGGGAATTTCTCTGGAGCCTGAGAAGAGTAAAGATGGCCGTGGCCGTGAAGCGAGCTATCGCGTCAGCGTTCACAAAAACGGTCAAATTGTCATCGGCGCAGCCTATACCCAAGAAATGGGTCTAAAGCCTGGTGACGAGTTTGAAATTAAGCTGGGTTACAAGCACATTCACCTCAAGCAAATCGGGGGCGGCCCAGGAGACGAAGACGAGTAAGCAGGGCTAATCATCCTTTAGGGTGGTGGTCAATCATGTCGGTTTCCGATCAGCCTTGATATCCTAAAAAGGTTTGATGGGTTGATAGATTTAACCCAGCGTCTTGTTCGTTTACAGGACGTTGGGTTTTGTCATATTCTCTGCGAGGATGACAACATGAAGATTACAACAGCAGGCGATCGCGGGATGCGGACTGCTTGAGTAGGTGAAGGACGAGCGCTCAATGTTTTGAGACGAGTAACTTATCCCAGGAAGAAACATCCTGTTGTGATGACCAAAGGCTGTGTTGGGTCAAGAAAAGCCTCGGCAAAAAGCTGGACCAGAAAAGTGTCGCGATCGCGGCGACGATGATTATGGAAAACGACACCCAATCTTGTGACTCCTCCCAGGGTGCACCCAGCGGTTGGGGAAGTCAGCAAACAATAGAGTGCAGCCGCCATTTGGCAAACCTGGCAAACCCATAGGTGCAGAGGCAAGATTCCCGCTTTACCCAGCATCCATTACGAGGGGCTTGGCATTCAGGGCAGGTCGGCATCAGTCGTCAACGGTGGCTTCTTGATGACCTTAACAACCCCATCATTACCCCTGGGGCACTACCTGGCTATGCACGTTTCGAGGTCTACAAAGCCTAGTTAAGATTTCCTTGATCTCTAATTGACGATCAATAATCTGGCGATCGCTAAAGATTGTCTGTCTTCCTTTGACCGGCATTCCGCAGGTTGACAAATAAATTTCGATGTGTGGGTATTTTGCGCCGCCTGAAAGCCTTGATAAATGGCAGATTTAGACTTCGAGGTTTGCCGCCCAGATTGTTGCGAAGCTTTAAGCTTCGTGTTCGATCTCCAGAACGAACTTCGGCTGACACTCCCCTGCCAAAAGGCTTTCAGCAATCGCCTTGCGTAATGCACAGTAAAAATTAAATGTCCAACCTGCGAAATGTAAGCTTTGACTGCCACAACTGCTCATTCTGAACCGAGGTGGCACCAGCCGTCAGGATGAGCAGCTATGCCTGGTGCATAGGAATGAAGGCGATCGCAAACCCCAAATCATCTGTTTGGTTCGGTGGGGCTGTTTCAGCAACGTTAAACTGTAGGCTAGGCACCACCGTCACGAGTGCATTCTAGTTTTGTAGCCCTCGCCCTATCAATTGGCTGCAATGACTCAGGATTACAGCAAAGAGAAATTCATGACAATTACGACTGCGAAATGGTCGCTGGATGAGTATCACCAGATGATTGCCGCTAATATTCTGGCGCAGCGTCGGGTGGAGTTGCTGAATGGAGAAATTGTGGAAATGGCACCGGAAGGCCCAGACCATGCCCAGATCAGCACTGATGCGGCGGATTATCTGCGGGGGCTGCTAGGGGCCAGGGCGCTGATTCGAGAGGCGAAACCCATCACCTTGCCCGACAGCAATTCAGAGCCGGAACCGGATATCGCGATCGCCCATCCCCGGCGGGAGCTATATCGCACGCGCCACCCCTTACTTATTTGCATAACTTCGGCACCCAGTTGCATCAACTTCGGCACCCCCTCAGAGGATGAGGGAAAAACGGCATAGATGGGCAGGTCAAATTCATTATGCCGTCTGCGGATAAATCGTGAGAATACTAAAACGACAATTAGGTCATAGCCGGGGTCTCCTGCGGCAGGTCAGCGGGTGAATTGAGGGAACTGGTGAGTTTGCGCATGGATTCGCCCTTGAGGGTAAGGCGCAGAGAATCATGGACAATGCG
>JACYME010000217.1 GCA_015272155.1 Leptolyngbyaceae cyanobacterium T60_A2020_046 | reverse complement strand
GCTGAAAAACTGAATCAGGCGGTCAATGACTGCATTGCCCGCAAACTCGGCCCCATGGAGGTTGGCTTGGAGATAGACCGTTAACCCAGGCTGACTCCCCACGAAGGTGTAGGTTTGTAGCATTAATTCATCCCCGGAGGCAAGTCTCAACAGTGGGTGAACGGCGATCGCGGGTTTCATGACTGAGGATACAACAGGGCTTTGTCGGCCTATTGTCTCAGGTCTGGGCACCTCAGGTCTGGGCACCTCAGGTCTGGGTGCTTCAGATCTGAGACAATACTGAGAAATCAGGGGCCAACAATCAGAGCCCTGGAGACGCTCTCGTCCTTTTATTAAAAAAAGCACGAAGCAGTGATGGTTGGGATGATTCCATGACCGATGCAACCTATCAGCGCCATTGTGACTGGATGGCCCGCGCGATCGCCCTAGCGGCTGAGGCGGGCGCGGCAGGAGATGTGCCAGTCGGTGCGCTGGTTGTGGATGAGCATCAGCGATTGATTGCGTCGGCAAGCAATCGTCGCGAACGGGATCATGATCCCACGGCCCATGCCGAGGTGCTGGCCCTCCGCGCAGCAGGACGAGCACTAGGCACGTGGCATCTGTCTGCCTGCACGCTATATGTGACCCTAGAGCCCTGCCCAATGTGTGCGGGGGCCATTGGCCTCAGCCGCATTGCCCGTGTAGTGTATGGGGCGGCCGATCCCAAGGCTGGAGCCCTGCGATCGGTGCTCAATTTGCCGGAGAGTCCGGCATCGAACCATCGAGTTATCGTGTTAGATGGGATTTTGGCCGATCAGTGCGAGCATCAGTTGCAGACCTGGTTTATCCAGCGGCGGCAAGGGGTTCGTCCGGCCCTGGCATGAAGTCTCTGCAAAGGGGGCTTGCCCCCTTTGTCACAATCGGGAACTCTAAACGTTAGCCCCAAGTCCTAAGATGCGTCTTGGGGTTCGCGTTTGTTCAGGATGAGTGTTGGGGCGAGTTCGGCATGACACCCAAGGAAGTGTCTCGTGCAATAAAGTGCGATCGCACCAGCACCCTAGGCTAAGGAAAGTTGTTGAAACTCACGCCGCTCGGGTGTTCCTGAACACAATGGTCTCCAAACTCACACTATCCATGCCTCGTGCCCACTTCGGCCCTGTACCGATACCAACCTACCAGCCCACAACATCCCGGTGTTCGCCTTGGTTAACGCCCCTCGCCTACTTCCTGGGGCGATATCTGGTGCTGCCCTTTTACTTTCAGCACATCAGCGTCCTCGGTCAAGAGAATCTACCCCACAGCGGCCCCGTCATTCTGGCTCCGACCCATCGCGCCCGGTGGGATTCCATCATTTTGCCCTTAGCGGCGGGGCGGGTCGAAACTGGGCGTGATTTGCGCTACATGGTCACCTCAGACGAGGTCAAGGGCATTCAGGGTTGGTTTATTCGGCGGTTGGGTGGGTTTCCGGTGAATGTCCGCTCTCCCTCGATTTCGAGTCTGCGTCATGGCATTGACCTCTTGCAGCAGGGCGAGATGCTGGTGATTTTTCCAGAGGGGGGCATCTTTCGCGATCGCGTGGTACATCGCCTCAAGCCGGGGCTGGCCCGCCTGGCGGTGCAAGCCGAGGCCTTGCCGCCAGCCTTGGGGGTCAAAGTTGTGCCCGTGAGCATTCACTACACCTCGCCCTATCCGCGCTGGCGCGATCGCGTCACCGTCAAAATTGGCACCCCCCTAGAGGTTTCTCACTACCTCCAGGCAGGGACGAACAGCGATCGCCTCAAAGCCTCCGCCAAGCAACTGACCGAAGACCTCAGCACCGCCCTCAAAGCATTGTCCGGCGAAGCAATTCCCAGTTCCCCTGAAACCGTTGACAGCGGCGATGAAGGGTAAACGGAATGGGTCGTTGACCCTTGGGGCAATGGTGTGAACCCTCCCCACCCCCCACTTAAATATCCGCTTCTCCCTCAAACAGCGTCTTCAAGGGCTGGGCCGCAATGCCGCACACCTCTTGCAAATAACGAGAGAGCACGTCGTTTTGGCCGTGGGTAACGTAAACCTGCTTGGCTCCGGTCGCTTCAACGGTGCGAATCAGGCTCGACCAGTCCGCATGGTCAGACAGCACAAAGCCGCGCTCGTAGCCCCGGCGGCGGCGGGCTCCTCGTACACTCATCCACCCCGAAGCAAAAGCAGTTTGGGGCAGCTTGAAGCGTTTCATCCAGGTGGAGCGATGGGCAGAAGGGGGGGCAAGAATGAGATCGCCTTGATAGCGGTGGTCGCGGGGAACCTCTGAAGTTGTGATGGTGGGTAATAGGGCAATGCCCTGATCGCGATAGATATCGTTGAGGGCCGCGATCGCACCGTGGACGTACACCAGGCGATCGGTAAATTTTGCCAGCTCACTCAGCACCCGCTGGGCCTTACCAAAGGCATAGCAAAATAAAATAGCAGGGCGATCGCGATCGCCCTGCCACCAGTCAAAAATGCGGCGAGCCGTTGTTTCACCACTCTCCCAGCGATAAATGGGCAGGCCAAAGGTTGCCTCCGTAATAAACACATCGCAGGGCACCACCTCAAAGGGGTCGCAGGTGGGATCCGCACAGCGCTTGTAATCCCCCGAGACGACCCAGACCTCGCCCCGGCCCTCCACCCGGATCTGCGCCGAGCCCAGCACATGCCCCGCCGGATGAAACGACACCCAGGTGTCGCCCAGCTTCAGCCGCTCCCCATACTCCACCCCGTGCAGGCAAATGGTTTCCCCCAGACGTTTGCGCAGAATGCCCGCCGATCTCGCCGTTGCAATGTACCGCTGCGAGCCCGATCGCGCATGGTCGGCATGGGCATGGGTAATCAATGCAGTTTCGACGGGCCGCCAGGGGTCGATGTAAAATCCCCCGGCTTCGCAGTAGAGCCCCTCAGGCCGCACGGAAATTAAAGTCATCGTCTTGCGATCGCCCAAAACTCCATCGATTGCAGCGCCCCTATCGCAGGAGCGCGCGCCAAGTTGCGGGGCCAACAATCCCATCCGACATAAGCTGATTGCGCTGCTGAAAAGATTTCACCGCCGCCTCGGTCTGGGGGCCAAAAATGCCGTCAAAGGCACCCTGATAAAACCCCAAGGTGTTCAGGCGTTCCTGTAACCGGGTGACGGCGGGGCCGGTCATACCCGGGCGCAACACAGGCAGATCAACCGTCGCGGGAGCGCGATCGGGCTCGGGCTCGGGGCGGCTCGGGGTGCTGGCCGTGATTTCCGGAGGCGTAAAGTCTGTGGAGGGGGTCGGCAGGAGTCGATTCCAGGTGGCCGGGCCGACAATGCCATCACTATCCAAGCCCGCCTCAACCTGAAAAGCGCGCACGGCGTCCTGGGTGCTGGTTTGGAAAATGCCGTCTATGCCACCGTCATAAAACCCCAGCAGAGCGAGGATGCCCTGAAGCTCTGCGACGCTTTCTCCCGTTTCGCCTAGACGTAGGGTCGGGCGTGGAGCCGTTTGGGCAACTTGGATCGGGTGAGTGGGGGCGTCTGGGGTTGCGATCGCGCTGGGCAGCATCACCCCGCCACTGGCGAACCCAACCAAGCAACAAATCAGCGCTTTCATAGAGAGAGACTGCATGGGGCGGTGGTCTGTTGAGATTTGATGAACTCAAGCGTAAAGGATACTGCGGGTCGGTGCGGGCTAGCGATAATTGACTGAACGCTCAGAGCGGTCATTCACCTGTCGTTCCTCTAACGCCAGATTCCGTTTGTGGTGTGGCAATTCTGATTGAGTCAGCGTTTAGCATCATAGTGAAGGCGTGCCCTAGGCTCAGAGGAGCCGCCGCAATGGCAATCGCGCGCTTGTTTCCCGCAAATTCCCTCTAGCCTACCGCGCAGCTTTACCCGCAAACCCGGAGATTCTGTGAAATCCTTTCGCCATGACCAATTTCAGGCCGCATTTCAGGGATTGGCGATCGCCGATGCCCTGATCCAGGGGCCACCCGCGATTCGGGCTTGGGTACAGCGCGGCGCACCCCAAACAGAGCCCCTGCCGCCCTGCCGTGACTGGCTCTCGGGCTTCAAAGCCAGCTTTGCAACGGCGGTCGAGCCCGCTTTGCCCCGCGCAGCAGGAATACTAGGAGAGGGTTTATTTGCCCTGCCACCGGGAGAATGGGGGGCGATCGCGAGCCTACCCATCCTGTTGCGATTTCTTGACGCCCCGGCCCAGGGCTGGGCCATACTCGCACCGCATCTAGACGACACAGCCCAAGCAACCGCCACTGTTCTGGCATCCATTCTGACTCGGGGGGTGAACAATCCAGGTGCGATCGCCCAGCCTCAAGTCGTGCCCCTAGAGTCTGCGACAACGGCACAAACGGCGATCGCCCTCGCGGTGCAGTGTGTCACCGCAGCCCAGGGCAGCGTTGATCTGGGGCTGCGGTTGGGGCTCCGCTGGGCTCCGCGATCGCCTAGCATTCCCCTGTTGGTCGGCATTTTGGCGGGGGGTACAGCGGGCCTTGCGGGCATTCCCACCCACTGGCGCTGGGCGATCGCCCATCATCCCGCGATCGCGCCATGGTACCAAGCCCGGTGGCAACGGTTACCAGATATGAATTTAACGGCAGCGTCAACGCAACTTTGGCAACAGTGGGCGGGCTATCATCGCCGGGTTCCCAAGTCATCCCGGCCTCTATCAGCAGCGAGGACTTGACCGATTCCATCCACCGCTTTCTGAGGGGATAAAGCCACAAAACCAACGGGTTTATAATGACCAGTATCTCAAGTCACAGCCCGCTATGCTCAGCATCAACGGCTGCCCTGATGATCACCCCAGCGATCGATTTCGAGCCGTTTTCATGGGGCCGTCTCTGTCCCGTCACCTCCCCTTTACCCATCGAGACGGGAAGCCCAAACAACAGGCCCAAAGGACAGACCCAAGCGGCGGCGTGGAATGCGTTTGGTAATGCGTCGTGGATGCGGGGCTTTCGCTGGTGGGGTCGTCAGTTTCGCGCCTTCACTGCCTAGAATGGCGATATGTGCGTTCCTTGCTTGTCTCAGTCGATCAGAATGCTAACGCGCGCCAGGTTTCTCATCTGCCCTTTACCCTGGCATCGTCAATGATGGTTTTTACACGAGCCCAGGTGTCACGGATATCGCGATGAAAGCAATCTGGTGGTTAAAAACGCAGCTTGCGCATTATCAGCAGCCGGTTCATCGACAGTTGCACCGTTTGGATGCAGCCCGGGATTCGTGGGAGTATCTGCGTCGCCCGACCCGCCGCAGCCTGAGGGAGTGGGTGCAGATAAATCGTGCGGCATCACCCGCGTCGTTGCCGCCTACAGTGCAGCGACGGCGGGGTCGGCAAACCCAACTTGTGCACCCTTCGGTGGCGATCGCCCTGTCCGTCGTCACCCTGACAACAGCGCTGGGTCAGCGCTTTTTTCGGCAGCCTGAGCTACAGGTCGGCACCGTTTCGCCCAAAACCATCCTCGCCCCAGAAAGCGTGACCGTGGTTGATGAGGAAACGACAGAGGCCCAGCGGGCGGCGGCACGCAATGGTGCTGTTCCCGTCCTGATCCCCGATGAAGGCAAAAATACGCAAATTAAGAATTCCCTCGACAGCTTGTTAAGCCAAGCCACAATGCTGCGGCGGCAGGCGGGGGCGTTTCCCTTTTTGCCGACAGAGCAGGTTTCGACCCTGGCTCAGCAATACATCCGGGTCGCCGATGAGCGAGACTGGCAAGCTGTTTGGACGTTGGCCCAGCCAACGCGATCGCCTGAAGGGTTAATCAATCAAGTACAGGGGCCCGATTTAGACGCCGTCACCCAGCGGGCTGACTATCGCGCCCTAACACCAGAGCAGCAGCAGGTCGTGCGGCAGTTGATTACCTACCAGCGATCGCAAAATCCCCAAGAACTCCGCGCTCTCCAGTTGCAAATCGACACCGCCCGACTAGCCTACCGCCAAGCCCTCAGCAGCCTGACCCTCCTCGCCGACGCCGAGCGCGGCCTCCCCGAAGATCCCCAACTCTTTACCCTCACCAGCACCGACTGGGAAGCCACCCAGCAAGGCATGCGCCGGGTGTTGCAGCGCATGTTGCTCCAGGGCATTGTACCGGGGATGCCCGCTGACCTGTTGCAAGTCGCAACGGCAGCTCAACTGCAAGGAGAAGTCCCCGCCCCCGCCGCCACCATCGCCGAAGTCATCCTGATGGCCGTGCTCGAAGTCAACTTAGTCGAAGACCCAGAACGCACCCGCCAAAAGGCCGAAGCCGCCGCCGATCGCGTTCAGACAGTGACGGTCACCGCGCGCCAGGGTGAACCCATCGTCGAAGCTGGCGAAACCATCGATCAAGGCAAGTTTGTCCTGCTCGACTACTTTGAACTCAGCCAGCGCCGCCTCAATATCTGGGGATTGGTTGGATTTGGCGTGGTGACCACCGGGGCGGTGGCGATTTTCCTGGGGGTAGAGCGCACCGTGCGCCCAGCCCTGCGCTGGCAAGATCACACCCTGATTCTGTGTACGCTGGTTGGAGTGTCGGGGCTCAGCGTGGCGGGACTCGCGGTCTATGGATTGCCCGCCGTCGGGTTGTTGGTCAGCAGCTTTTACGGCGTCAAGCTCGGGACGACAGTGGTAGCCCTGCTGTCTCTCACCCTGCCGCTAGGGACGCGAGTGAGCATCGTGCCGCTGATTGCCAGCGCCGCCGGAGCCCTAGTCTGTAGCGTGATTGCCCCCCGCCTGCGATCGCGCGAAGAACTCGCCCTCCTCGGCGGAGTCGTCGGCATTATCCAAGGCGGCACCTACCTTGTGCTCACCTGGATGTGGACGCCCCTCTCCCTCGCTACGTGGTACCTCCCCCTCACCGGAGCCGTGGTGCAGGGCATCTATGGTGTCATTTCTAGCGTGGTGGCCCTAGGTCTCAGCCCCTATCTTGAGCATCTGTTTGACCTGGTGACCCCCATTCGCCTGGCAGAACTATCGAACCCCAACCGTCCTCTATTGAAGCGGCTGGCCTCAGAAGCACCAGGCACCTTCCAGCACACGGTGTTTGTGGCTTCCTTAGCCGAGGCCGCGGCCCGCGCCCTGCACTGCAATGTTGAGCTGGTGCGGGCGGGCACCCTCTACCACGACATTGGCAAGATGCACGACCCAATGGGATTTATTGAGAACCAGATGGGCGGCCCCAACAAACACGACGAAATTGATGACCCCTGGGTGAGTGCGGAAATCATCAAAAAACACGTCAGCGAGGGGCTCGTCATGGCGCGCCGCTGCCGCCTGCCCAAGGCGATTCAGGCCTTTATCCCAGAACACCAGGGCACGATGTTGATTAGCTATTTCTATCACCAGGCGAAGGAACGTGCGGCGAAAGATGAGGCGATCGCAGTGCAAGAATCTGACTTCCGCTACGATGGCCCCATTCCCCAGTCGCCGGAGACGGGCATCGTAATGCTCGCCGACTCCTGTGAAGCTGCTCTGCGATCGCTCAAAGACGCCACCCCCGAAGAAGCCCTAATGATGGTCAACCGCATCCTCAAAGCCCGCTGGCGCGACAACCAGCTTATCGACTCGGGCCTCATGCGCGAACACATGACCATCATCGCCCAGGTGTTTGTCCAGGTCTGGCAACAATACAACCACAAGCGCATCGCCTATCCCAAGGCAAGCACCACCCCAGTTGTGAGCACACCGACGGTGTGAAATCCGCGTCTATCAACGAACTTCGGTTAGTTTGC
>JACYME010000049.1 GCA_015272155.1 Leptolyngbyaceae cyanobacterium T60_A2020_046 | reverse complement strand
AGGGTGCCGCGATGGTTCTCGACAATCACCTTCGCGATCGCGAGCCCCAACCCTGAGCCCCCCCCGATCGATCGCTGCCGGGCTGGATCCGCGCGATAGAAGCGATCGAACACGTGGGGCAGCGCCTCCGGGGGGATGCCGATTCCCGTATCTCGCACCTGCACCGTCAACAGGGGTTGGCTATTGGCTTTTGTCAGGGCCAGGTTGACCGCCACAGTGCCGCCTGCGGGGGTGTATTGCAGGGCGTTGCTAATCAGATTCGTAAACAGACGGGTGAGCTGATCCACATCGCCCACGGTCAGCCACGTCGGGGCCACGGTCGCAATCGCGGCTTGGGTCGATCGCCCGATCTTGCCCTCGGAGGCAACGTGATAGGTGAGCGCAACGGCTTTCTCATCGGCGATCGCCCGCTGTTCTTCCAGCACCTCTGTCAATAGCGTTGCCAGATTGACCGGCGATCGCTGGAGCGGCACCAGGCCACTGTCTTGCCGCGCCAAAAACAGCAGGTCATCCACCAACCGCCCCAGGCGGCGGGTCAGCCGCTCGATCACCTGTAATTGCTGATGCTGCATATCGGCATCGGGTTCGGGGTCGGCCAGGGCCACCTGCACATTGGTTTGAATCACCGCGATGGGGTTGCGCAACTCGTGGGAGGCATCGGCGGTGAACTGCTTGAGCTGCTGATAGGACTCCAGCACGGGCGCGATCGCCAGCCCCGACAACAGCCAGCCGATCGCCGTCACCAACCCCAGGATGAGGCTGCTGCCCAACACCAGATCCAAAATCAGCCGTCGGCTGGGGGTCGTCACCTCAAACCAGGGATGACTGACCCGCAGATAGCCCAAAATCTGGTGGCCCGCCACCACCCGCTGCGTCACCTGGCGCACCACCTGCCCCCCATTCACGCGCACGGTTTCGCCCGCCGGGTTAACGTGGATGGGCACCGCCAAGGGAGCCGCCAAGGTGGACCACAGTAGTTCCCCCGTGGGGCTAAACCACTCCAGATCGATGTGGTCATCTTCAACGGTTTGCGCGTTATCGCGAAAGCTCGCCTCCACATTGACGCGCATCGGCGGTTCCACCACGCCCACGGCAGTCAGCACGCGATCGCCGGATTTGCCCCCGGTTTCAATCACCAGCGATCGCTGCACAATTTCCACCACATGGCTGAGGGTGTCGTCTACCCGCTCGACCAGCGTCGTCCGCACGTAGAGATACATCCCGCTGCCAAACACCAGCAGCACCATCGCCGTCACCGTGGCATACCACAGGGCCAGCCGTCGCCGGGTTGCTTGAAACATCGCCGACCTCAACGCCGCTGCCTAATTCACCGTGACTGTGATTTTGTCCGACACTACGGGCGGCGCGTAGGGCACATGCACATAGTTCGCTAACAGCAGTTGCAGGGTGTGTTCACCCGGCGGCAAGTTGAGGGTGGTTTCCGTCTGGCCGCCGCCAAAGTGCTTAATGTGGTCGGTGGCGGGGAGGCTCTCGTCCAAATTTGGCAGCGTGGCGAGGTCTACCAGCAAATGATGGTGCCCGGTGTCGGGTTTATCGACCCCGGCGGGCGCAACCCCCATGCCCCGCAGGCCAAACTTCACCGTCACCGGAGACGTGACCGTTTCCCCATCGCTGGGGGTGATGAAGTACACCTCGGCGCTGTCAGGCGCGGGGGACTGATAGGTTTCAGCCAGGGTGGGAGCCATTCCTCCCCAGCCCAGCCAGGTGATCAGACCGATCGCGATCGCCACTATCCAACGCTGCATAGCACAGTCTCCTCTACGTACTCTGTTTTTACTGTAAAGGACTGTCGAGGATGCCATGGCGTGGGCTCAGGGCTCACGGGCTCTTCCCCCCTGCTATCTCCCCCATGCTTCCTCACCCCAAGGATCCCAGGCTAGGCACTGAGCCGCTGATAGGCCAGGGCCAAGGCGTCGCGATCGCCCACATTTCCCGGAAATAGCACCACGGGCAGACTCGGGAACTGGGGATGATCCGCCGGGGTCGTGATGACGGAACATCCGGGCAATATCTGCCCCAACAGGCGTGCGGTGCGTAGCGCCAGCCCCTTGCTCAGGGTGTCGTTGGAGGTGATGCCCCCCTTGCTGATCAAAAAGCCCAAGGTGCTGGGGAGGCCGCGCACAATCTCCATCAGCAGGGCCGAAACCCGTTTCCCAAAGGCGAGGCGCGTCTCAATACCGGCAAAGGTCAGCTCCGTGCGGCTGGTGTAAATCACCGGGGTTTGCCCCTGAGCGTGGACGGCGTGGGCCTGGTCGAGGGTGGTGCGCGCCACCCTTGACCAGGCCGCTTCTGGCGCCTCCACCAAAGCATCCACCGCCACCTCAAGACCGACAACGGACGGAGCTTTTAGCAGCACGGCGAGCTGTTCCGTCGTTTTTTTGACGTGGGAGCCGACAATCACGGCTCCGGGGCGACGATCGCGCACATACTGGGCCATATCTGCAGCGGCGATGGGCTGGGGCGGCAGTTGCGCCAGCGCCGTGAGCAGGCTGGCCGCACTGCGAAACAAAAAGCGCTTCCCGTGGGCTGCCGTGGCTAAGACATCTTCAGCAAAGCGATCGAGATCGGCTTGGGTTTCGCCATCCACCACGGCGCAGACATTATCGTGCAAATTTTGGAGGCGATCGCGACAGCCCGGGCGAATCTCATCCAGCGTGAACCGCACCACCGCATCCGCCGGGATGCGCCCTTGGGTTTTCTCGGCCACGTAGTCGGGCAAAAAGCTGTGCCGATAGCCAAACACCGAATCGCGGGCGAATTCGGTTTCGTGGGCGGGGACGGGGACGCCCTCCTGCACCACGTAGTGAACGCTCTGGCGGGTCAGGCGACCGCCCTCAAAGAACGCGGGCACGAGGAAGTGGGCGTCGAAGGGGCCGAGTTCCGCCGCGATCGCGTCCGTTTCGATGGGATAGTGGCCGCGCAGGGTTGAGTCCGAGCGACTGACCACCAAAAACTCCTGAATTCCCGCGATCGCGATCGCGGCCTTGAGGTTGTGGCACACCTCCCGCGTCGTGCGATCGGCCTCCTCCGGCGACATCGCCCGCGTGTTGGTCAACACAAACATCAGCGGCGAGGCATCCTGTAATCCCATCACCAGGGTGTCCACATCCCACCGCATCAGCAACAGGCAACTGTGGACGGTTTGGGATCCGGTGGGGTCGTCATCCAGCACGAGAATTTTGGGGGCAGTCATTGCGACCTCATCCATGGCGTCATCGATCTGGGAATTGCGGGGTAAACGGCAGGCTTCAGGTGGCCCATCCGGGTGCTAGGGCTGGCCGAGCTGGCGCAGGTTGTCCTGCAAGCGGCGGGCGGCTTCGGGATCGGTGTGCTGGTAGATCGCGATCGCCCGCTGAAAGGATTTCACACTCTCGGGCAGTTTCCCCAGCTTGAACAGCGCGACGCCCAGGTTTTGGTGGGCTTCGGCGTAGGTGGGTTGCAGGGCGATCGCCGTTTGGTAAGCGGCGATCGCTGGATCAAGATAGCCCCGTGCCCGCTGGACGGCCCCCAGGTTGTAATGGGCGATCGCGAAATCCGGCGCAATTTCCGTTGCCTTTGTGAACAAGTCCACCGCGCCCAACAGGTCGCCCTGGCGCTTTTTGAGGCTACCCAGGTTGATGTAAGCCCCCAGCTTCAGACGATCGGGAATGGGCTGCTCTAGGGCGATGCGGTAATGGGCTGCCGCTTCGTCGAGGCGATCGGCGGCGCGATCAGCCAGCCCCAGGTGATAGTGCAGCTCATAGGTTGTAAAGGGATCATCCGGCTGCACCTGCTGGAGGCCACGCTGGAGCAGGGCGCGTCCCGTTTCCCATTCCCCCGCCTGGCCGTAGAGCGCCCCCAGCTTGTTGCAGATGTACGGGTCATCGGGGTGCTGTTTCAGGTAGGCCGCCATGATGGTCTGCGCCCGCTGGAATTTGTCGCGCTGGGCGATCGCGTCGGGTTGGTAGCCCCAGTGATCGATCGCCACCTCCGGCACCGTCACCACCTGCCACTGGGGTTCTGCCTGCATCAGTGCCGCCACGCTATCATCCACCGTCTCGTGGTAGGGGCGGGCAAAGCGAAGGTCTGGGCGACGGCGAAACAGCCGCGACACTGCAGAATAGGGCGCTTGCTCGGCATCTCGCTCACACCGCAGCAGCGTAATCAGCACCACCGCATCGAGGGGCGTTTCTCCCAAGGGCCGGCCCTCGCGCACCCGCTGCACCAGCGCACGCCCCGCATCGGTGAGGGTTTCGTCGGCATCCAGCACCAGCACCCAATCCCCGGTGACCTTGTCGAGGGCGGCATTACGGGCGGCGGCAAAGTCGTTTTCCCAGGGCAGCGTGTGGACGATCGCGCCCAGAGACTTCGCCACGTCCACGGTGTTATCCGTCGAGCCCGTGTCGCACACCACCACCTCGTCCACCAGATCCGTCACGTGCGCGAGGCAGCCCGGCAGCGTTTCGGCTTCGTCTTTGACAATCATGCAGAGGGAGAGGGTCATGGGGATGCAGGGATGCGGATGAATCGAGATGGGGAATTAGTCGAGGGTCGCGAGGCGGGTGTGGGCATGGGCGATCGCGGCGCGAACTTGCTCGAACCCCGTGCCGCCAAAGCTGTTGCGGGCCGCCACCACCCGCTGGGGCGAAATGGCGTCGTCAATGTCGGCATCAAAGGCTGGATGGAGCGATCGCCACTCCTCCAGGGTCAAATCCTTCAGCAGCTTGCCTGCTGCCAGGGAGGTTTTGACCACCTGCCCCACCAGGTTATAGGCTTCGCGGAAGGGGACACCCTTGGCCGCTAGGTAGTCTGCCACATCCGTCGCGTTAGAAAAGTCAGCGGCGACGGCGGCACTCAGCCGCTCGGGGCGAAAAACAATGCCCTCGTTGAGCAAAATGGTCATCGCTTCGAGGCAGGCGCGCACGGTGTTCACCGTATCAAACAGCGGTTCCTTATCCTCTTGCAAATCCTTGTTGTAGGCCATCGGCAAGCCCTTCATCATCACCAGCAGACTTTGCAGGTGGCCAAAGACGCGCCCGGTTTTGCCGCGTACCAGCTCCGGGACATCGGGGTTTTTCTTTTGCGGCATGATGCTCGACCCGGTGGCACAACTGTCGTTGAGGGTGACAAAGCCAAATTCCTCCGAGGCCCAGAGGATGATTTCCTCCGACAGCCGGGAGAGGTGAACCAGGATGAGGCTGGCGGCGCAGGCAAACTCGATCGCGAAATCGCGATCGCTGACCCCATCCAAACTATTGCGATAGAGATCGTCAAAGCCCAACAGTTCCGCCGTGTAGTGGCGATCAATGGGAAAGGTGGTGCCCGCCAACGCCCCACAGCCCAAGGGCGAAATGTTGATGCGCTTCAGCACATCGCCGAGGCGTTCCCAGTCGCGCTGGGCCATTTCCACATAGGCCAGCAGATGATGGGCCAAGCTGAGGGGCTGCGCCCGCTGGAGGTGGGTATAGCCCGGAATCAGGGTTTCGACGTGCTGCTCCGCCTGGGTGAGGAGCGATCGCTGCCACTGGCGCAGCTCATCTCGCAGGGCGATCACCTGGTCGCGCAGGTAGAGGCGGGTGTCGGTGCCGACCTGATCGTTGCGCGATCGCGCCGTGTGCAGCTTCTTGCCCACCTCCCCCACCAATTCCACCAAGCGATGCTCCACCGCAAAGTGAACATCCTCATCGTCGAGGGTGGGCTGAAATTCGCCGCGCCGATGCTCCTGGCGAATGTGCTCCAGCCCGTTGACCAGGGTTTCTGCCTCCTCGGGGGAAATAATGCCCGTCTTGGCTAACATGCGGGCGTGGGCCTGAGAGCCCGTCAGGTCATACTCTAACAGTGCAATATCGAAGCCAATGCTGGCGTTAAACACCGCGATCGCCGGGTGCAGCGCCGACTCAAATCGTTGGCTCCAAGTCTTCGGCTGGGATGGACTCACCAAGGCTTCAGGCTCCGTAACAACTGGGCAGAATTTTCATCCTACCGATAGGTGGTCACGCCGCGAATTACGTATCCCAACACAATGCCAATGATCAACGCCCAAACCTGGCCCGAGTCAATAAAGGTGCGGAAGGCGCTGCTAATATCCCCGAGTACGTCTTGATCAAACTGGGCGAGAACCAGGGCTTGGGTCGCGGGAGCAGACCCCTGGGCTAGGCTGGCCACAGGAGCGGGGGCAGGGGCAACAGACAAAGCGATTGGCTTCATCTCTTGTAGTCTCCATTCAGTGAAGTAGGGGCATCTTGCCCAAACTATACACCAGTCATCCCGCGCCTTATTGAAGTCGGGTAGGGCGCGCGATCGCGGGGCTTCGTCCCGGATGATCCCCATCGTCATTGGGCCAATGGTGTGGGCGATCGCGCAGGGCTGCGCCCCGTCATTTCACTATGATCCCATCCCAACGAAACCCGAGGCTTGTCGAGATCGCGCCATGTTATGAATTCTCGAAAACTCTGAACAATAGCGCGGAAAATTCGAGCTAGGCTAGTAGACCACAAACATTTTGATGCGCAAGTTTGACAAAGCTGTGATGAAACTGGCAGAGCGGGTAAAGCGGGTCTCGCCGTCCATGACGTTGGCAATTTCTGCCAAGGCCAAGGCCATGACCGCCGAGGGGAAAGATGTTTGCACCTTTAGTGCGGGCGAACCGGATTTTGACACCCCGGCTCACATTAAAGCGGCTGCCCATCATGCTTTGGATGCGGGCAAAACTCGCTATGGCCCCGCCGCCGGGGAGCCTGCCCTGCGCGCTGCGATCGCCCACAAACTCCAGCAGGACAATCATCTGCCCTACGCCGCAGAAAACATCATCGTTACCAACGGCGGCAAACATTCCCTCTTTGCCCTGTTTATGGCGATGATTGAAGAAGGGGACGAGGTGATCATCCCCGCGCCCTACTGGGTGAGCTACCCCGAAATGGTGAAGCTGGCCGGGGGCACCCCCATCATCGTCGAAACGACGGCAGAAACGGGCTACAAAATCACCCCCGATCAACTGCGCCACGCCATCACGCCCCAGACGCGGCTGCTGGTGCTGAATTCGCCCTCAAATCCGACGGGCATGGTCTATACCCCCGATGAAATTCGCGCGATCGCGGCGGTCATCGTCGAAGCCGACATCCATGTGGTGTCTGACGAAATTTACGAAAAGATTCTCTACGGCAACGCCACCCACCTCAGCATTGGCGCAGTCAGCCCCGAAGCCTTTGAGCGCACCATCATCAGCAATGGCTTTGCCAAAGCCTACGCCATGACGGGCTGGCGCTTGGGCTATCTGGCCGGGCCAGTGCCCCTGATCAAGGCCGCCAATACCTTGCAAAGCCAAAGCACGTCGAATGTGTGTACCTTTGCACAGTATGGCGCGATCGCCGCGATCGAAGGCCCACAGGACTGTGTGGAAATGATGCGCCAAGCCTTTGAACAACGTCGCAATGCGATCGTTGAGCGGGTGTGCGCTATCCCAGGGCTGACCTGTGCCGAGCCCGACGGCGCATTTTATATATTTGTCGATATTCGCCAAATCGAGGCGTCGTCCCTCGCCTTTTGCAACACCCTGCTGGATGAAAAGCACGTTGCCACCGTGCCCGGCATCGCCTTTGGGGCCGAGGGGCACGTGCGTATTTCCTACGCCACGAACCTCGACACTATTCACCGAGGCATGGATCGCCTCGAAGCCTTTGTGAAAACGCGGCTGTAG
>JACYME010000247.1 GCA_015272155.1 Leptolyngbyaceae cyanobacterium T60_A2020_046 | reverse complement strand
ATGACGCGCCACACGATCACTAATGCAAAGGAAAGGTACGCAACCACCATCAGCCACTCTTGCCAACTGCCGTCTAGGTCTATCATGGGTGCGACCATCCCCCGCCCGGTTTCTCTAATAGCCTATCAGCCCGCTTTCCCGTGCTCCTAGGCCCTAGGGCTGAACTTGATTGAGTTTTTATTCTTGAGGCAGGCGCACCCAGGTTTTGATGTTTACGCTGCTGACGCTGCTGATCACGAGCAGCATGACGGTCATGGCGGGGGCTGCCCTTGCGCCCGATTTGCCACAGATCCAGATTTTCTTTGCCGATGTGCCCCGATCAGCCTTTTGGGTCAAGTTGATGTTGACCATCCCAGGGCTATTTACGGCGATCGCGGCTCCCTTTGCGGGCACGATCGCTGATTGCTGGGGTCGCAAGCCCTTGCTTCTTGTCAGCACCTTTTGCTATGGCGTGGGTGGGGCATCGGGGCTGGTGCTGTCTTCCATCGGCGGCTTGCTGGTTGGCCGAGCCCTGCTGGGCCTATCGGTTGGCGGCATCATGACCGCTTCCACCGCATTAATCGCCGACTATTACCACGGGCCGCGCCGCAACCAAGTGATGGGGATTCAAGCCTCCTTCATGAGTTTTGGCGGGGTGGTGTTTTTGGTCTTAAGCGGTGCACTAGCCGACCTAGGCTGGCGGCTGCCATTTTTGATCTACTTGACGGCCTTTGTCGCCTTTGGCATGGCGATCGCGTTTATCACAGAACCGCCGCGCTCCCAGGCGGCACCAGACTCCCCCGATTCTCCCGAGCCCTCACCAATGCCTCAGGAACTGCTCGCCACGCTAGGCGGTATCTATGGGCTGACCTTTCTCTCCATGGCAACCTTTTACCTTGTGCCGGTGCAACTCCCGTTTTACCTGGCCGAACTCACCCAAGGACAGGCGAGTAATGCTGCGACGGGCATTGCGATCGCCGCGCTGAACCTCACCAGTGCCGTGGTGGCGACGGGCTATCGCCGGATTCGCGAGCGGTTGAGCTTTACCGCCATTAGCGGACTGGGCTTTGGGGCAATGGCCGTGGGGTATGGGGTGATCGCGATCGCGCCCACCTACACCATCGTTTTGCTTGGTTTGGTAATCGCGGGCATGACGCTGGGGCTCAACGTCCCCAACCTCAACGTCTGGCTCAATGCTGTGGCCCCGGCGACAGTGCGGGGAAGGGCCGTGGGCGGACTCACCACCTGCTTGTTTTTGGGGCAATTTATGTCGCCCATCTTGAGTCAGCCCGTGACGGATATCGTCGGCACCGCAGCGACCTATGCCTGGTTTGGGGGCGGGTTAGCCCTGCTGGGGGCGGGATTGCTGGGCGTGCCCTGGCTCCAGCACCGTATTCTCAAATCCTGACCAGCGCACTTGCCACTCTCGCGAAATCTAGCCTGGGGCAGGTTTGGTGACGCAAGGATGGAAGGTCGCTGCGCGATCGCGGTGGTATCGAGCACCCACGCCCAACAGTGCTAGCCCAACGGTGCCAGAAAGTTGATGCATTGTCATGCAGAAGGGTTGCAGCGTCGGGATTCTTTTTTAGAATGGGGCCTTAGCGAAATCTGGAGAGGCTTGAAACAACCTAGGGAGGCGGGATCGCGATCGCGCAGGAGTTGCGAACTCTAACAAATCGGCGCAAGCGTCCTAACAGGTTGTACAAATAAGTGTCACTGGTGATAAGAAGTGCTACAGTATCGGCAAACTGAGCTAGATCAGGTGTGCACTAGCGGTTTTCAGGGTTTTAAAGTCTGTTTTTAGTGAATCTGGGGTTAGCGTTGTGACGCAACTGGTAAATCCTTACTCATCCACCCACCAGGCTGAGATCGCCCGTCTGCAAGATGAGTTGCAAATGCGCGATGAACTGGTGCAGCAGCTTTCCCGAGAGCTGTTTCGACTGGTGAAAGGCAATGCTGGGTTTATGCCCAGTCCTGAAGTGTCTGAACAGCATCAAGCAGAGGTGCGTGCCCTGCGCGACCAACTGCACGGCGTTGAGCAACAGGTCGCCTTCTATCAAACCCAATTGGAAGACCGCAACAGCGAAGTGGTGCAACTGCGGCAGACGGTTCAAGAGTTGACCGATCGCACCCGCATGTTGGAACAAGTGGTGCAAGAGCTGCCCAAGGTCTATCGACAAAAATTTGAAGAGCGAATGGAAGCAGTGCGATCGCGCGTTTCCCATCTCCAGCGGGAGAATCGTCAGCTCCAGGCAGAATTGCAGAGCGTGAGCTATCGACTGGCGGTGCGTACCCGGCGATCGCAGCGGCTTGATCTGCCTAGCTTTGGGTCAGGTGGCCTCGGCCCAGTCAGCCTTCCCGCTGGTTTCGGCAACTCCTAACGCCGTCATCCTGAGCGCATTGAGCTGTTCTTGATGGCCTTGACGATTTGCCTCGGTGCAGAGTGCAGCCTGCTACCCCATACCCTGATCCCCAAAAACGACCCCGCAAGCCTGTGGCCTGCGGGGTTTTGTCTCTGTGAGAGTTGGGGGTGCTAAGGTGAGTCGGCAGCAACGGATCCGAGATGCGCAATCGAGTCAGTTTGAGGTTAATCGCCCAATGCAGACGAAACCCTATCCCCCCATCCCCTTCTACTGGGCAACCGCATCCGAGGCCACGGGCTCTACAGCACCGATGTAAGCCAAGGCTTGATACAGCATGGCGGTAACTTCTGCCCGCGTGGCCGACGCCTCGGGGTTTAGGCGGTTAGTCGCGGGATAGCTCACCACCAGCCCCGATTCCAAGGCTGCCGCGAGTTTGTCGCGCGCCCACTCGGGCACTGCCGCCGCATCCTCATAGGGCTGGAGTAGCGTGTCTGCGGGTTGCGACGGCTGTAGGCCCAGCCCCGTCGCGATCGCCACAATCACCTGTACGCGCGGCACCGTCAACCCCGGCTGAAAAATGTTGTTGGGGTAGCCGCGCATAAATCCCGTCGTCACGGCTTCATTGATACTGTCTGTGGCCCAATAGTCGGCGGGGACATCCTGAAAACTCTGGGCAGAGTGCTGAATCGGCAAATCGAAGGCTTTGGAAAGTTGCGCTGCCAGTTCTGCGCGAGTCATGGGGCGATCGGGCTCAAAGCGGCCATCGGGCAAGCCACTGGCGAGTTCTCGGGAGGTCAGCCCGTCGATAAATCCCTTGGCCCAGTGATTTTCCGGCAGGTCAGAAAATACCAGGGGAGCTTGGGGCTCGGGGAGTCGTGCCGCACCCTCACCAGCGGGACTGGTGGGCTCGGGCACCTCAAGGCTCGCCTCGGCCTCTGGGGGGCGCGGTTGTGGCGTTGATGGGGTCAGCCGGGGTGCGGGGCGCGCGCCACTACCCGACTGGGCCTCGCGTCGCTGCTGGGGACTCGGCGGCGCAGCGCTGAGGGCATCACGGGCATCGGTGAGCGATCGCGGCGGAGAGGCCGGACTGAGTTCCTCTGATCCGCGATCGCGCCTTCGGTTGGGGGATGCGACCCTGTCCTCAGCGGGCGATCGCGGCGTCAATGCTGGGTCTGAGGAGGCCAAATTCAGGCGATCGCCCGAAAAAGGCTTTAGAATCAGCCATGCGGCCATCGCGCCCAAAATGCCAAAAGCCAGCAGTACCGCAATCCACTCATCGGGATCTTGGGGAACTCTCGGGGTCGGTGGGGAAGGATTAGGAGGGGTAGACACGTGTAAATACGGTTGCAATACCATCGGGATGCTGTGTTGGACACATTTTGGCAGATTCCGTTCGGTTTAGACTAAAGGATGTGTACCGTTAGGAGTGTCAGACACGTGCGCTATCCCGCGATCTTGCGTCGTGTCTATGTGTGAAGCGTTATGCAACGATTCCATTGGGTTACCGTTCTTACCGTAGCAAGCGCCCTGTTGCTTGCCTTTGGGATGACGGCTTACCAGCCCCGACGTAATTTACCCGCCCAAGCCCGTGAAACCCGAGACACCACTCGCACCACGGCCCAATATCCTCTGCGGACGTTGCGGATTGCGGCGGCACCCCTCGCCCACTTACCTCAAATGCAGCGGGCGATCGCGGCTCTGGTTCCCGAAACCTTTGCCGATGGCACTCCTGTGGGCGAAGCCAACATTCGCCTGACAGGCTTTGGCCCCCTGCGGGTGGGGATGACCCTCGATGAAGCCGAAGCCGTCCTCGGCGTTCCCCTCCTACCCCTGGGCAGCAACGTCAGTGGTGAATGTGCTTATTACCAGCCCGACTTCAAAACCCAAGCCATCGGCTTTATGGCTGTGGATGAGCGCATCATCCGCATTGACGTGTGGCCGGGGAGCACAATTGCAACCACCAGCGGCGCGACGTTGGGCTCCACCGAAGCAGACATCCATGACTTGTATCCCAAGCAGATTGAAGAAAGCCCCAACCCTTACACTCAGGGCAAGTTTTTGACCTTCGTACCCCAATCCGCAGAGCATCAGCTTTATCGCCTGGTGTTTGAGACAGATGCCTCGGGCAAGGTGGTGCAATATCGAGCCGGGCAGTTTCCGGCGGTGACGTGGCCAGATGGCTGCGTGTAGTAGCTCCGCGATCGCGGCCCTCAACTCAAGACAGATTCAGCGCTAAATTGGGGGTGCCGCACGTTGCCCCCAGTCCATGCCTAATCGCCTTGCAGAATCCCACAGCCTCTACCTGCGCAAACACGCCGAAAACCCCATCGATTGGTGGCCCTGGTGTGACGAAGCCCTGGCCAAGGCCCGCCAAGACAATCGACCGATTTTTCTTTCCATCGGCTATTCCAGTTGCCACTGGTGCACGGTGATGGAGGGTGAGGCGTTTTCAGATCCCGCGATCGCGGCCTACCTCAACGCCCACTTTGTGCCCATCAAGGTTGATCGCGAAGAACGCCCCGACCTCGACAGCATCTATATGCAAGCCCTGCAAATGATGACTGGGCAAGGCGGCTGGCCGTTGAACGTGGTGCTGTCTCCTGAGGATTTGGTGCCATTTTATGGCGGCACTTACTTTCCCATTGAGCCCAAGTATGGCCGCCCCGGATTCTTGCAGGTGTTGCAGGCGCTCCATCGGTTCTATGAAACCGAGGGCGAAAAGGTGGGCCTGGTGAAGGCTGAAATCTTAGATAATCTCCAGCGATCAGCGCAGTTGGCTGACGGTGAAACGTTGACCGAGGCGGTGCTGGCGCGCGGGTTGGGGTTGAGTGCCCAAATCCTGGCCCCGGTGGACTATGGCAACTGTTTTCCGATGATGCCCTACGCGATCGCGGCGCTGCGTGGCGATCGCTTGGGGATTACAGGCGAGCAACTGCCCGACATTCGCCAAACCTGCGCCCAGCGCGGGCGGGCCCTAGCCCTGGGCGGCATCTTTGACCATGTGGCGGGGGGCTTCCATCGCTACACCGTGGATCCGACGTGGACGGTGCCGCACTTCGAGAAAATGCTCTACGACAATGGCCAGGTGATGGAATACCTGGCGGAGCTGTGGAGCGCGGGCATTCAAGAGCCTAGCTTTGAGCGGGCGATCGCGCGCACGGTGGACTGGCTCACCCGCGAAATGACCGCGCCGGAGGGCTATTTCTACGCCGCGCAAGATGCCGACAGCTTCACCACTGCTGCTGCCACCGAGCCCGAGGAAGGGGCGTTTTATGTGTGGGCCTATGACGACCTAAAGGCGCTGTTGCCGGAACCGGAGTTGGCGGCGCTGGCGGCGGCGTTCCACCTCTCGCCGGGGGGCAACTTTGAGGGGCGCATTGTGCTGCAACGGCAGGCCACCGCGATTGCCCTCAGCCCCGAGGTTGAGGCCGCCCTCGATCGCCTCTTTCACCAGCGCTACGGTTCGGCGCGGGTGGATTTGGCGCAGTTTCCTCCGGCGTTGAACCAGGCCGATGCGCGATCGCAGCCCTGGCCGGGGCGCATCCCGCCAGTCACCGACATCAAGATGATCGTCGCGTGGAATAGCCTGATGATTTCGGGCTTGGCGCGGGCGGCGGCGGTGTTGCAAGAACCGCGCTATTTTGACCTGGCGGCGCGGGCGGCGCAGTTTATCTTGACCCATCAGTGGCGGGGCGATCGCCTTCATCGCCTCAACTATGACGGCACGCCCGCCGTCCCGGCTCAATCTGAGGATTATGCCAACTTCATCAAAGCCCTCCTCGATCTCGACCAGGCGGCGATCGCCTTGCCCGAGGCCGCCGTCAGCATTCATCACGATTGGCGACAGCACGCGATCGCCGTGCAGCACGAGTTTGACCACTGGCTCTGGAGTGAAGACCAGAGCGGCTATTTCAACACCGCCACCGATACCAGCGATGACCTCCTCGTGCGCGAACGCAGCTACCAAGATAACGCCACCCCCTCAGCCAATGGCATCGCGATCGCGAATTTGGTGCGTCTGTTTCTCCTCACCGAGACCCCTGCCTATCTCGACCGCGCCGAGCAGGGGCTCCACGCCTTCAGCAGCGTGATGGCCCAACATCCCCGCGCTTGCCCCAGCCTGTTTGCCGCGCTGGATTGGTTTCGCCATGGGACGCTGGTACGCGCGGCCCGCCCCCAATTGGCCGCGATCGCCCGCCAGTATTTGCCCACCGCCTGCCTCACCGTCGCTGATTTGCCCGATGGCGTAGTGGGCATGGTGTGCGAAGGGCTGTTTTGCAAAGCGCCAGCCCACAGTGTTGAACAGCTTCAGGAACAACTCCACCTGAGCCAGCGCCGCACCCTGCCCCCAGCCTGATGCGGTTGGCGGTCAGGGTTGGTCGCGATGAAAGATTCGGATACTTTTCTGCCAGTCCTTCAGCCAATGGGTAGGATATCGATATCGTGTGCTGTTTGGACTGTCATGCCTGATTCCCCTGAGCGCCCCATCCTTCGCCAAAGTCACCTGCGCGATCGCCTGGTGATTGACCTCGACACTGCGGAAGAAATTGGCCGACTGGCTCACTTTGTGGTGGATGCCAAAACCCACCAACTTGAGGGGTTTGTGTGTCGCACAGGATTTCTCGGGCGCGATCGCGTGCCCATTGCTTGGGTGCAGGTGGAGTCGGTCGGGCGTGACAGCATTCTTGTGCGTCGAGGGCGGGACGTGATTTCCGAAAAATTTGACGACGCGATCGAGTTCGCAAGCCAGGAAATTTGGACGGATGCGGGCAACCGAGTCGGGCAACTGGTGGACTACTGCATCGCCTTAGATACGGGCGCAATTACGGCCTATCTGTTTACTGCGCCGGGGTGGCAGGGGCTCACCGAGGGCATTTATGAGTTTTCGCCTTCGGTGGTGGTCAGCGCCGGACGCAAGCGCATGATGGTGCAGTATGCGGCGCTGGAGCAGGCGGCGAAATTTGCCGAGGGGTTGCCCGATCGCGTCGCGGAAGCCTGGCAGCAGGATGTGGCCCAAACTCACCAGGATGTGCAAACCGTGGTGAACACGACGCAGGAATTGGCCGATCAGGTGCAGACCCAGGCGAAGAAGATTGGCGGGCAGGCGCGATCGCAGATGAAGCAACTCTTTGGTCAGGTGAAGCAACGCACGAAAAATTTGCGCTCTCAGGTGAATGAACAGTTTGCCGATGCCGCCGCATCTCTGCAAGCCCGCCAAGAACCACGCCGCTCAGACGCCATTCCCGGCCACACCATCGACGTAGACTCCCAAGAAGTCTGGCTCGACGACGACACACCCCCTACAGACACCCCCAAGCCACCCACCCCCCCTTCTACCTGAACATTTCTCTGCTTACCCCGCACCCCCTGACCCATGCACCTCACAGTGCCCCGCCCCATCATCAAGTAT
>JACYME010000020.1 GCA_015272155.1 Leptolyngbyaceae cyanobacterium T60_A2020_046 | reverse complement strand
CGCGATCGCGCCCCGGCAATAAAAAAGGAGCTGCGCAAGCAACTCCTGAACAGACAGGACAGACCCAGAAGGATTTATTCGGCAGTCGCCAGTTCTGTGCTGCCGCGACGGCGACGGCTAGTGAGGGTGTTAAAGAGCATTTGGCCGATCGCTTTGACCAAGTTGCCTTCCAGCTCTTTGAACATCTCCATATTGAGGCCAAAGGCATCGTTGGCTTCTTCCACAATCTGGTTGGCCATTGCCTCATCCACCGCGATCGCATCGAGGGATTCCCGATAAATGGCCTTAAAGGCTTTCTCATCCTCAATCGCCTGGAACTCATAGAAGGCGGTGCCTTCCCCATCACTCAGGTTCATGGCGCGCTGGGCAATGCCCTTGAGGATCTGCCCACCGGAGAGATCCCCCAGATAGCGGGTGTAGGAATGCCCCACCAACAGCTCAGGCTGGGTGTTTGATACTTCGCGAATGCGATCAATGTAGACTTTCCCAGCCGCCGAAGGCGCAGCCTGATCCCGCCAGTTGGCCCCGTAGTAGTAGGCCAAATCTTGCTCTAGGGTGTGCTTGCGGTGTAGCTCAGGGAAGTAAATCTTCGACACGACTGGATGGTCTTTGTGACGCTCCAGCTCTTCTTCCATTGCTGAATAGACGAAGTAGAAGTTGGCAACAAGTTTGCGATAGGAGTTTTTCTCAACAACGCCCCGCAAAAAACACCGGACAAAACCGACGTTTTCAGCCATTGTGTGGGCTTTCTTCGTGCCTTCTCGGAGTAGAGTTGCTAAATTGCTGCTCATGCTAAACGTCTCGTTTGTGACCACACCAGCGTTCTGCCGCCGGACTTCAAAGCGTATTGCCATAATCGTTACAATAGAGCCTTTTGATGAGCGTTTCTATTACATTTTTTTACGCTGAGTCACGAGTTCTCAAGGGCTTGGGCAGCGATCGCGACCATTTATGAACGCGACGCTCCCCGCCCGGCTCCAATGCCCAACGGATTTAATGCAAACCCATTACCCCGTTTCAGCGCATCACGACACAATAGGGATGGGCCGCGCGGCCCCGTATTACTCCCCAATCCGCCGCGATCGCCCTCGTAAAATCCATCATCAAGTTATGACTCGACTGTGTCACCATACGCTGACTCTGTTGGGTGTCACCGCCCTCAGCCTCACCAGCCTCGGCTGCTTCCCCGTCTTTGTGCCCTCAAAACCCGACTCCCCCACCGAAGACCTTTCCTTTGAATACATCGATGGCGACGAAGCCAGCGATAACTATTTGCTAGAGCTGCGCATTAACGGCCCCATCTTGCATCGAGATGTGGGGCCAGGTTTCCTTGGGGTCGATAGCGGGGTTACCTACGCCTATGCCTTTCAGCGCGTGCTGGAGAAAGCGGCTGAGGACGATCGCGTCGCAGGCATCTTGCTGCGGCTGTCTACCCCCGGCGGCACCATCGTCGGCTCCAGCGTCATTTACCAAGCCCTAGAGGATTACAAAGCCGAAACCGGCAACCCGATCGTGGCCTACGTGGACGGCATTTCTGCCTCGGGCGGTGTGTGGACGATGGTGGCTGCGGATGAAATCTACGCCGCACCGGGCAGCATCGTTGGCAGCATTGGCGTCATTGGTCCGAGCTTTGTGTACTTCGATGACCCCATCGCGGTGGATGGCGGGCTATTGGGTGGCGGCGTCACCACGCGCAATGGCATCCAGCAGTTCATTATTTCTGCGGGCAAGGGGAAAGACTTAGGCAATCCTTTCCGGCTCCCCACAGAGGAGGAATTGCAGGTGCTTCAGCGCAACATCGCGAATGAGTATGACAATTTTGTGGCCCATGTTGCCGCCACCCGCGAGATTCCTGAGGCTCAGATCCGCGATGAAATGGGCGCATATATTTTTGACACCGAAACCGCTGAGGCGCTGGGGCTGATTGACGGCACAGACTACCAAGAGGCGGCGATCGCGGCCCTGGCCACCCGCGCAGAACTCGACGACGACTTTCAGCTCGTCCGGGTGGAGCGCAGTACGCCCAGTTTGCTCGCTGTTTTGCTAGGGCAAGCTCCCACTGCCCGCGCCGATGAAACCCTGCAAGCCCAGATTGAGCAAGATCTTTGCGACATGACAACTCAGGCCATGCTGGTCTACTACGGCAATGTTTCGACCCTGTGCCCCGCCTGGTACTTTCCGCAGCAGCAGCAGCTGTAAGAATCGCGCGTCTTGGGAAATGGAACGAGCGGCTTGAAGTCCCTCTTCCAAAATTGAGAGAGGGAGAGTACCTTTTAAGCCCTGCTCCCTAGGGAAAAGGGTTTGGAATGAGGGGGCATGATAGCGCGAGTCATTCATCGGATTTGAGGCTAACGGGTTTTGGGAGCCGGAGCCTCGGCCATCAGGGCAACGTCGTCTTGCCAGACCCAGCTCAGCCGCTCTAGGGCCGACTCCGCCAGCCACAGATCACCTTCGGACACTGAGCAGTCGGCGGCGGTGGCTCCGGCGGCCAGGACAACATCCGCCAACCACTCGCCGCGCAGGGGATCGCTGACGGGCTGGCGGGCTAGCCATTCCAACCGTAGCTGGCCCGCCAGATCCAGCCGTTCGCGCAGGAAAGGGTAGACGGCGATGCCCGTCGCGGTTTCGACGCCGCTGAGGAGGTGCTGCACATAGCTGGCGGCCTGACGATCGCGGAGGGTCGCCAGTCGCGCAGCCATAAGATCGCTGAGGGCCGCAAAAAAGTCAACGCCCAGGCGATCGCACAATCCGGCCCGAATGGCTTCAACATGGGCATAGGGAGCGCCCAACACATCGACCCAATCCACCTCGGGATACGCCTGCTGCAACAGGTCAAAACACCGGGCGTTAAGGTGGCAGGCTTGCTGTGCCGCATCGCAGGAAAAGTCTTCCCCTGGGATGGCTCCGGCTTGAACCAAGAGTTGAAACAGGTCTGTCGCTGCTTGATGCATAAACACGATCCGAAAAACTTGAGACTAAACAAAACTTAAGGTTTTGTATTCATGTTAGGGTAGTGCGCTTTGTCAAGGGGTTTTGTAGCTTCCATGACAGGTGATGGCGGGGGGCGCGATCGCAATGGCTCAAGTCTGGACGGGGCGGGGAATGCCGAGATCGCGCCCAAGTCACCACGTCCTGCCTACGCGATCGTCACCGTTTCCCCAGAAATTATGCGAATCCACCGCCGTGGAGATACATCAGCCCATACATCACGCCGTAAAAGACATTCACCGAGACAAGGCAAAATCGTCCCCAGCGCGATCGAGATCGTCGCCACAGCACAACGCTTGCGACCACCACCAGCCCCCATTCCACGAGTGCCACATAGGCCCCAAACCGGGCGGGATCCCAGTAGGAAATGGGGCTTTGGAAGCGCACGTTGCTCAAGGGGACGAAGTGGCGGTGGGCATCATCGTGGTGGACGGGCAGGTCTTGCAGGTGGTGGAGCAGCATACTGCCGAACAGCACGGCCCAGCGGGGCCAGCGCCGCCACAGCGCGATCCCCAACCCTAGCAGTGCCAGCGGAATGGAGTTGCCCACGGCAAAAATGTCCTGCCAACCGGGCTGGTAATAAACGGTACTCCAAATTTCGCGTTCGGGTAGGCCCATGGCCTTGGCCCAGCCGTAGAAGAAAAACAGGGCGACATCGGGTAAGACGCTGCCGATCGCGATCGGCCAGTTCCATGCTGGCGTCGCGCGACGACCAAGAATCGCTAAATTGAGAATGAGGTGACTGGGGGTGTTCATTGGTGAAGGAAGCCGCGCGGCCCATCTACCGGCCCATCTACTTAGATTGTCAGGCCACGACGCCCGTTGATCCGCGCGTGGTCGAGGCCATGCTGCCATTTTTCTCCGAGCACTTTGGCAACCCGGCGAGCATCACCCACGCCTATGGCTGGGCCGCCGAGGCAGCGGTGAGCCAGAGTCGGCAAACCTTGGCGGCGGCCATTCACGCGGAGCCGGAGGAAATCATTTTCACCAGCGGCGCAACGGAGGCGAACAATCTGGCCATCAAGGGCGTAGCCGAGGCGTACTTTGCCCAGGGTAAGCATATCGTCACCGTGCAGACGGAGCACCATGCGGTGCTGGATCCCTGCGACTATTTGGAAACGCTGGGCTTTGACGTGACGCGGCTGCCAGTGCAGGCGGATGGGTTGGTGGCGATCGCGGACTTAGAGGCAGCCCTGCGGCCCGATACGATTTTGGTGTCGGTGATGGCGGCGAATAACGAAATCGGCGTGTTGCAGCCGTTGGCGGAGATTGGAGTCCGCTGCCGCGATCGCGGCATTCTGTTCCATACCGATGCGGCCCAGGCGATCGGCAAAATCCCCCTGGATGTCAACGCTTTGTCGGTGGATCTGCTGTCCATGACGGCCCACAAGGTCTATGGCCCCAAGGGCATCGGGGCGCTCTATGTGCGGCGACGGCGGCCTCGCGTGCAGCTTGCACCCCAGATCCACGGGGGCGGCCACGAGCGCGGGCTGAGATCGGGCACCCTGGCCCCGGCGCAAATTGTGGGCTTTGCTAAGGCGGTGGAACTGGCGATCGCCACGATGGCAGAAGAGCAGGCCCAACTCGCCACCTGGCGCGATCGCCTTTGGCAACAGGTGCAGACGCTGCCGGGCGTTCGCCTCAACGGGCACCCCACTCAGCGCCTCGCAGGTAACCTCAACATCAGCATCGAAGGGGTGGATGGACAAGCGCTGCTGTTAGGATTGCGGGCGATCGTGGCGCTGTCTTCGGGGGCGGCCTGTAGCTCCACAAAAACGACCCCTTCCCACGTGCTTAAGGCCCTGGGCCGCAGCGACGCCCTGGCCTATGCCTCGCTACGGTTTGGGCTGGGCCGCTTTAATACCGCCGCCGAAATCGATCGGGTGGCCGAGGCCGTGTGCGAGACAGTGACGAGCCTGCGCCAAGCCTCAGCCCAGCCCTCCCGCTGACTCACCGAGCCCCATGCATCGACTCACCCGCCCCTCACTGACATCATCCCTCTTCCACCCAGTCCTCCAAGGGCATCGGAATGGCGTCGGGCCGATCGCGCAGATCCAGCCGAGCGATCGCGTCTTGAATGAAGTCGCGCACAAAGGCATCCCGGCGATTGAGCTGAAACTGCTGCTCCACGACCTCGCCGATGCCGCCATCCCCCCAGTCTTGATTTTGGCGAAAATACTCCATAAAGCTTTTGCCTGCGATGTGGGTGAGGTAGGCGGCACTGACCCCCTGCACGCTGCGACTGGCGATCGCCGTTGCCGGGTTGGTCTGCATTCCCACCGCCAGCAGCGTCATGGCACCCTTCACAATGCCCAGCCCGGTCAGGGTTTTGGCGAGGGCGAGGGCGAGGGCTTTGCCTTCTTCGATGGACAGTTCGCAGCGATAGATGCGGCCTAGCTCGACCACCATGTGCGCGTTGATGGCGGCGGTGGCCAGCAAATCCACGCCGGGGAGGGGCGCGGCGGCCACGACGGCGGCGTTAATCCACTGGTAGCGATCAAGAATGCGATCGGCGGCCTGTTGGCGCTGGGTTTCGATGAGGTGGCGGGCTTCGGCCCCAAGCTGCTGCGATCGCAGCAAAATCGTATCGGCAATCAGGTCAGCCCCCTCCTCCCGCAGGATGGCGGTCAGCCGATTTTCCAAGGGCCACAGGTCAGCCTCCATTTGGGCGATTTCGCCCGTCACCAGCCGCACGGGCTGCGGAGCCGCCGCCACGTCCACCACATCTTCCGGGGCGACGCAATCAGCGAGGCGCGATCGCACCCGTTCTAAAATCGCCGCCAGATCGGCCTCGGGGTAGAGATCTGCCTTATTCATCACCACCACGAGCCGCTTGCCCATGTCGAGCAGCGATCGCAGCAGCCCATACTCCGACTGGCGCAAGTCATTGTCAATCACAAACAGCAGCAAATCCGCCTCCGTCGCTAGGTGGCGCACCTGGCCCTCCCGCGCGGCTCCGGCGGCGCTGGCTTCCAGCAGTCCCGGCGTGTCGGTGAGCCACAGGGTTTGGGCCACCCCCGGCAACCGCAGGGGATACACCGCCGCCACGGTGGTGCTACCCATCGGCGCGTCCACCGTGCCAATGAGATCCCCCAACAGCGCGCGCACCAGGGAAGTTTTGCCCACCGAGCCGACGCCAAACACCACCACGCGAATGTCGCGGGTGGCGAGGCTGTCCGCCAAGTCTTGGGCCTTGGCCGCTAGCGCCGCCTGGGCCACCTGGTCTTGAATCTGGGCCACCTGCTGCGCCAAGCCAGAGAGGGCGATCTGGGCCGCTGCGGCTTTGTTGGCGGGCAGAGTCGGGCGGGGGCGTGATCGCTTGGGACGCAGAAATTGCCGCCCGTACCGGAAGGCGATCGCGATCGCCACCATACCCGCCACGCCGATCGCCAGGAGAAAGATCTGGGCCGCGAGGGGCGAAAACAGGGCGATCGCCGCCTGCACTCGCAGCACAAAATCCACCACCACCACAGTGGCGGCCAGCGTGATCACAATCCCGACGGTTATCAAAAGGGTGCGAAATCGAGCCATGCTTCTGCAATCGCCTGCCCAGCGTCAACCCTAGCCCCAGCATAAACCGGGAGTTTGCGTGATCGCGGACGTGGCGTCCCAGGGTTACTTCGTGCCAAACAGGCGATCGCCCGCATCTCCCAGCCCGGGCAAAATACAGCCGTGGTCGTCCAGCTTGTCATCAATGGCGGCGGTGAAAATGGGCACGTCGGGATGTTCGGATTGGCAGTGGGCGATGCCTTCGGGAGCAGCCAGCAGGCAGACGAATTTCATCGCTTGAGAGCGCCTGCGCCAAAGCGATTGGGCTGGGCTTGGAGGGCATCGCCCAAGCGATGGAGCACCGCCAGACGCCCCGCTGCGACAGACTCCTGAAGCTCGGGGATACTGATGTGGGCCTTGGCAATGGCAATGGCGAGGGGAGAATGTCATGGCCCTCTGCCCGCAAATCGGCAAACAGGCCGTTATCCAACGCGCCCCACGGGTCTAGGGACACGATTTTGCCCGGATCTGACTCCTAGAGGGCAAGTCCTTCGACGATGACGTAGGCCTAAAAAAACAACTTCGACTACCTCATGGGCTGCGACCTCGACATGCAGCACCCCGAGGTGCAAGAAGCACTCAAGCGCTGGGGTGCATGGTATGTCGAAACGACTGACGTAGACGGCTTTCGCTTTGATGCAGTGAAACACGTCCGGGCCGGATTTTTTCCCAAATGGCTCAACCACTGCCGCGACACCGCCGGGCGGCGACTCTTTGCCGTCGGCGAATATTGGTCAGGCAATATCGAAGCGCTGCACCACTTTATTGAGATCACCGGCGGCGACCTGATGCTCTTTGATGCGCCCCTGCACTACAACTTTGCCACCGCAAGCAAACGCGGCAACGATTACGATCTACGACAAATCTTTGACAACACGCTGGTGCTTCAGCAGCCAGCCCTCGCCGTCACCCTGGTGGAAAACCACGACTCCCAACCCCTGCAAGCGTTGGAATCTGTGGTGGAAGCCTGGTTTAAGCCCCTGGCCTATGCGCTGATTTTGCTGCGGCGCGAGGGCTATCCCTGTGTGTTCTATGCCGACTACTACGGCGCGCACTATACCGATCGAGGCAAGGACGGCAATGAGTATGAAATTTGGCTCGAAAGCCATCAGTGGATCCTCGACAAGTTTCTAGAAGCCCGCCGCACCTATGCCTACGGCGATCAGTACGACTATTTTGACCACGCCAACTGCATCGGGTGGACTCGCCTCGGCACCGAGGACTACCCTGGTGGGCTGGCCGTGGTGCTGAGCAACGGCGATGCGGGCAGCAAGTGGATGGAGGTCGGGCAGCCCAACCGCACCTATGTGGACATT
>JACYME010000057.1 GCA_015272155.1 Leptolyngbyaceae cyanobacterium T60_A2020_046 | reverse complement strand
ATAAATCACCGCTCAACGCCAGGAGGGCAGAGCAATGAGCCATACTTACGAGGCTTTTGTTGATATTAAGGAATACGACGAAAGCCCAAGTTCGTCGCCTCGCGTCTATACAGAACGCTACGAAGTTGACGCCATGTCTGCCAGTGATGCAGACCGAGTCGCCCTAAGCAAAGCTGAAAACATCCACCCCAAAGCAGCGGAGTTTGGCATCCGCGTAACTCGACTTATCCACTAAATTTCCTCGACTTCTCCTATCAAAAATCCGCACATCAGTTATTTTTATGGGGCAAGTTTGCCCCATTTATTTTGAGAATTTCTAATATTTTTACCCATTAACTTTCGGCCCTAGAGTCAAAATTATTCCTACCATCTTTAAGATTTAGGGTAACGAATCCAGCAAGGATAAAGTCAACAGAAAAACTTCATCTCTTTCCTGATTTGTCGGCATCGATTAATTTTGCTTTTTATTGCCCCTTCACTGTTCTGTGGGAATCATTAATTCACCATCGATCTTTAGGGCCAAATCCTTGGGGAGGGAGATTAAGCCAACTCAGATTCTGTCACAGCATCATCACGGCGGCTTCACCAGCTTTCTACAGTGGCGATTAGAGCAGGGAGCAGGGAGCAGGGGCCATCATGAAACGTCTCACCCAACGCAGCCGGTTACTTCAGTTCACCTTTCATCTCACCAAATACGTCCTGCTCGGAATTCTAGGATTTGTCCTGATTTGTCTGATTACTCCTGTTTTTGCAGGCGGCTTCGACATCTTAGAAACCCTATTTAGAGTGCTGTTGCAAAGCCTGTGGCGCATTGGCATTGTATTGTTATGTTTGCTGGCAATTGGCGTTGTGACAGAGTCCTTACGCTAAGCTCAAATACGCACTGGTGACGGCAATGGATAGTTTTTCGACGCCAGAAATGTGGGTCATCTATGGAGACGATCGCCCGCCAACGCGATCTGTTAGACCACGCACGTTCCTTGGGCAACTGCTCCTCATCCTCATCCTGTTGGGCGCAGGCATCGCCCAAGCAGACGAAGCTCCCGCACCCCGGACAACAACCCTCGCCACCATCGCTACCCCCGCAGGCTACAACCTCAACATTCGCAGCGGGCCGGGAACGAACTACCCCGCCGTCAACACCCTGGGTCGGGGCACCGTCATCACCCTGACGGGTCGTTATGAAAACGGCTGGGCCGAACTCACTGACGGCAGTTGGGCAGCGGGCAATTATCTGCGCCAAGGAGCCCATCCAGAAAATCGCGATCGCCCTCTCACCTACCGCGCCACCATCGCCACCCCCGCAGGCTACAACCTCAACATTCGCAGCGGGCCGGGAACGAACTACCCCGCCGTCAACACCCTGGGTCGGGGCACCGTCATCACCCTGACGGGCCGCTACGAAAACGGCTGGGCCGAACTCACCAACGGCAGTTGGGCAGCAGGCAATTGGTTACAGGTCGGCGATGCGATCGTATCTACCCAGCAGCCCCCCGCCCAGTCTGCCAACCGTGAAACACTGCGACTGGGCGATCGCGGGGCAGCCGTCACCCGACTCCAAACCCGGCTGCAAGCCCTCAACTACATTGCCCCAACCTGGACACCCACTGGCGTTTACGACACCACGACCGAGCGTGCAGTACGCATCTTCCAGCAGGTACACGGCCTCACAGACGATGGCGTTGCTGGCCCCCGCACCCGAGACCTGCTTTACAGCGCCGAGGCCCGCTATCCCACGGGTGAGCGGTTTGGTGAGCGGTTTACAGAGTCGCGTTCTTCAGATGCCGGGGCTCCTGATACCCAAAACACAGGACAAACCACACCCACAACATCTGCGACAGAATCGCCGCCGTCCACTCAATCCCCCTTCCCCAATACCGCCACAGGCGCATCAGCCCCCACCGATGAAGCCTCCACACCCGCCGACGTGCCTGATCTCGGGCGCACCGACGGGCCGACGGGCACCTTCACCACCGACGGGCCACGGCGCGCAACCATTTCCCCCGGTTTTGGCGGAGAAACGCCGGTCTTTGCTGGCCCTGGGACAGAGTACGCTCTGGTGGGATACTTGGAGGCAGGAACAGTGGTGACCTTAACCGGACGCCGCCAAGCCCCGTGGGCTGAGCTAGAGGACGGCACTTGGGTCTACGAACCCTGGCTAGCGGTGCTTTAGGGGGCGTCCCCTATGGGCGGATAAAACGCTGCCAGATCAGGGTTTCCGCCCTCATTTCACCAAAGGGCGATGGGCTATAACCACGCGATGACGGGGGCTAGCTTCAACTTCATGATGGCTTAATGACCGCTCTTGCCCCCTCGCGTCCCATTGACGCCAAACTTCAGATTGCTGCCCATTTGCCGGGCTTGGAGTTTCTCGGGAATCGTTTCTTGGGAACAAATAACCTTGATTTCGAGCCCCTATAATTCAGTCAATCCTGACAGATGTGATTTAAACCACTGACATTCACTGACATTACTTTGTTTACCCTCCGCGATTTACCAAAATACGAGGCGCTGCTTGAGCTGGCCCGCCAGTATCCAGACCTCAATATCACCGCCGTCGAGAGTTGTTTAACGTTCTTACGCACCTCAACCGACGTTTACACCGTCTTTGACCGTCACTTTGCCGACTACGACCTCTCCATGGGGAAATTCACCGTGCTGATGCTGCTGCAATGCAGTGGCACAGGCCTCACCCCCTCAGAATGTGCCGATCGCGCTGGAGTGACTCGGGCCACAGTTACCGGGCTGTTGGATGGCTTAGAACGCGAAGGGCTCCTGAAGCGAGAGCCCCATCCCGACGATCGCCGCTGCACCATCGTGCGCCTCACCGAATCGGGCTGGGACTTGCTGGAGCGAATGTTACCCAATCACTTCCGTCTTGTGACCGATTTGATGTCGCCCTTGACGACCAGCGAACAACACACCCTGTTTCAGCTCTTATCCAAACTGCGATCGCAGGCGATGAGCTTCAATGGCGAAATGAATGGCGAAACGGAGCCCGCCCCCGCGCCACCCGGCTCGCCGAATGACGCCCCCTCAGAACTCCTCGGGACTTAGGTCGGCCTGAAAGCTGGGGGGGTGTGAGCGATCCCAAAGACCGGGCTGCATTTTCATCGCAAAACGTTCAGTCCCCCCCTCAGAATTGCCAGAACAGCCCCAACCCTTTTCGTTATAGTGGGTTACGTTCCGTGCAACTCTTAGGCAACACTTGTGGCTGTCTCCGTCGAATCGCTTCTTACCCCTGCCATCAACAAACCCGCCCGCTACCTCGGCAACGAGCTGGGGGCCGTCCACAAGCCTTGGGATGCGGCGGCGGTGCGTTGGGTGCTGACCTATCCCGAAATCTATGAGGTGGGCGCATCCAACCTGGGGCACATCATTCTTTACAGTATTTTGAATGCTCAGCCGCGACAGCTCTGCGATCGCGCCTATCTTCCAGCGGCAGATCTCGCCCAAAAACTGCGCGACACCGAAACACCGCTGTTTGCAGTCGAGTCGCGGCGATCGCTGACGGATTTTGACATCCTTGGCTTCAGCCTGTCCTACGAGCTAGGAGCCACCAACATTCTGGAAATGTTAACCCTGGCAGGCATTCCCCTCACCTGGCGTGAACGCCAGAGCGATCGCCCCTGGAACGTCACCGACGGCAGTTGGCCCCTCATTTTTGCCGGCGGCCAAACCGCCACCTCCAACCCCGAACCCTACGCCGACTTTTTCGACTTCTTTGCCCTAGGCGACGGCGAAGAACTGCTGCCCGAGATCGGCCTTGTGCTAGAGGAAGGCAAGGCCGGAGGACTCAGCCGCGAAGCCCTACTGCTCGATTTGGCCCAGGTGCCCGGCGTCTACGTGCCTCGTTTTTATGACATGGCGGAAGATGGCTCCGTGCATCCCAATCGGCCCGATGTGCCGCCGCGCGTGCTGCGCCGAGTTGCGCCGCCCATGCCCGACTACGCGATCGGCCTCGTTCCCTATATCGAAACCGTCCATGATCGCCTCACCGTTGAAATTCGTCGCGGCTGCACCCGGGGCTGCCGCTTTTGCCAGCCGGGAATGCTCACTCGCCCCGCCCGCGACGTTGACCCCGACGAGGTGGTCAACGCCATTGAGAAAGGGATGCGAGCCACCGGCTACAACGAATTTTCTCTCCTGTCCCTGAGCTGCTCCGACTACCTAGCCCTGCCCGCCGTGGGCGTCGAAGTCAAAAACCGCCTCAAGTCCGAAAACATTTCCCTCTCGTTGCCGAGTCAGCGGGTCGATCGCTTCGACGAAAACATCGCCCACATCCTCGGCGGCACACGCCAAACGGGCCTCACCTTTGCCCCCGAGGCAGGCACCCAGCGGATGCGCGACATCATCAACAAGGGGCTGACCAATGAAGAACTGCTGCGCGGCGTCAAAACTGCCTACGAGCAAGGCTGGGATCGCGTCAAGCTGTATTTCATGATCGGCCTGCCGGGTGAGACCGATGCCGATGTGCTGGGCATTGCCGAAACGGTGCAGTGGCTCCAGCAGGAATGCCGCCAGCCGGGGCGCAAACCCCTCAAGGTGAACCTAACGATTTCCAACTTTACGCCCAAGCCCCACACCCCTTTCCAGTGGCACAGTGTTTCGACCAGCGAATTTTTGCGCAAGCAGGCGCTTTTGGCAGAGGCATTTCGATCGCTGCGGGGCATCAAAGCCAACTTTACCGACGTGCGTATCTCGGCGATGGAAGACTTTGTGGGCCGGGGCGATCGCCGCTTGTCGGCCGTGGTGCGCCGCGCCTGGGAACTCGGCGCGGGCATGGATTCCTGGTGGGAAAGCCTAGATCGGGCCTTTGGCGCGTGGACGCAGGCCATTGACGAGGCGGGCCTGTCGTGGAAATACCGCCAGGTCGAAAGCGGCGAGTGGAACGTCATGGAAACCCTGGACGGCACCCTCAGCACCAACCTCGACGCCCCCCTGCCCTGGGATCACCTCGACACCGGCATCGACAAAACCTGGCTCCAGGAAGATCTGAAAAAGGCGCTGGCGGAGGCGGTGGTTCCCGACTGTTCCTTTGAGGGCTGCTCCCACTGTGGGGTTTGCGGATCGGACTTTGGGCACAACGTGGTGGTGCCGCCGCCGCCCATTCCTGAGTTTGTGGGGCATTTTCAGCCCAATCAAACGCGATCGCAGCGGATTCGCGTCTGGCTGGGCAAACAGGGCGACTTGGCCCTGCTCAGCCACTTGGACCTGGTGCGCCTGTTCGATCGCGCCGTGCGTCGGGCCGCGCTCCCGATCGCCTTCACAGGCGGGTTCCACCCTGGTCCACGAATTTCTCCCGCCAATGCGCTGCCCTTGGGGGCAACCAGCGCCGGAGAAATTGTGGATTTTGAACTCACTGACGAGGTTCCCCTAGGGGAATTTCAGCAGCGGTTGGCGGCGCAGTTGCCGCCAGAGATGCCAATTTTTGCCGTGGAGTCGGTACCCCTAAATTCCCCTTCGGCCACCAAAGTGCTGGATCGGGCAGAGTATTGGGTCGCGATCGCGCCAGTTGTCCCAGATCAGCCCGACACCACCGATGCACCCCCCGCAGACCTAGACTGGGCAACCCTCATTGACCAGGTGTGGAATACGACGGAATTCCTCTGGGAGCACACCACCAAATCGGGCAAAAAGCAGCAGGTAAACCTGCGCGATCGCCTGTTTGAGCTGAGTTTGGCCCCGGCAGCGGCGATGGCCGTGATGCCGACGGACAGCCAGCCAATGATTCACGGGGAAGGGGCGATCGTGCGCTATATCGGCAGTTGCCGCAACGACGGAACCCTGTTGCGGCCTGAACACGTCGTTTACATGCTAGAACAGGCAGCAGGTCGCCCCGTGCGATCGCTGCATATCCATCGCGCTCAACTTATTTTGGAATCATGACTGCGACTGCTGCGTGGAAGTGGGCGACGCGATCGCGTCGCTGGTTGGGGCTCATCGGAGCCAGTACCCTCGCGATCGGCGGACTCGGCGCAGAGCAAGCGGCAGCCGCGCCCTCCCAAGCCACCGCGAGATCGATTCTCGCCCGCCTGGTCGAACTCCCCTCCCGCTATGAAGTGGGCCTCGACTATCGCAACGACATTGATCCCACCCTGCCCGTCATTCAAGAAGACAACATTTCTGAAACCGGGCTGACCCCTCCCAGCCTGTGGTGGAATCGCGATCAACTCCCCACCTCCTGGGGGCAGTGGCGACTGATCCGCAACTGGGCCGCCTTCCGCAGCGACTCAACGGGCCACGCCATTGTAGACCTGCGGATCGACTCCCAATATTGGGATCGCCTCACGGCCTTTGAGAAATATGCCTTTTTGAACCAGATTGGCACCACTGCTCAGAGCTACGGTTACCAAGCCCGGATCTATCGCTCTTTGGATTTAATCGGCGTTTACGCCTGCGACTTTAGCGGCCACCCAGAACTGCTGACCCACCCCGGCACCGAAGTGCCCCTCGATCAGCTCTCGGGGGTGTACTGTGCCGCAGCCCTTGGCCCCTTCGTCACCTTCGATCGCGACTTATTGAATGAAGACGGCCTATTCGTTCCGCCGTAGGGTTTCCCACAGGGCAGCATAGCGGTCGATCGCAGCTGTGGGTAGCGGCGTCAAGAACTCACTCTGGGCCAGTTGAGCCGGATCGGGGCGCAGCAGCGTCGCATCCTTCAGTTCTGCGGGAAGGGGGCGATCGCTCAGCAACTGTGGCGGCAACCCTCGGGAAAAGAGACTCATCGGCACCAGCGTCTCCGCCTGCCACCAGTAGCTCAGCCACGCGGCCTCCGCCTCATCCCAGGTAGTGGGCTGTCCTTGGGGCCGCACCCACACATCCGCCGAGAGCACCGTCCCTGGCTGGGGCACCACAGCAGCAAGTTGTCGATACTGCGCCACCACGGGGCGAATGTCAGTAGACCAGCCCACCGCAGCCCACAGGTCACCCTGCAATAGGGCTTCGAGGTAGTGGGTATCGGTATAGAGTCGCGGCTGCGATCGCAGCCCTTGCAGGGCCTCCGTCAGCCCAGCAGCGCGTTCGGGATCAGGGCGGTTGGCAGACTCCCCCAGGGATTTCAGCACCAGGCCCAGGGTCACGCGGGGATGATCGGGCAGGGCAATCCGTCCAGCCAGTTCCGATCGCCACAGGTCTTGCCAGCGAGTGGGCTCCCAGCCCAGCCGTCGGAAGGGCGCGCGGGCATACACCATTGTCAAACAGCCCCAGCGATAGGGCACCGCCCATAGGTTGCCCCCGGGTGTGGGTCGCCCAGCGCGATCGCGCCGTAAGAGTCCCGACCAAGCCTCGGGCAAAGCTGCCCACTGGGGCACGCGCTCCGCCGCAATCGGCTGAATCAACCCCTGCACGATGGCGGCTTCGAGCCAATAGTCCCCCAGACCAGACCAATTGGCACCAACGGCACCCTGCTGCTGCGCCATCTGCAACCGCTGAAAGAGATCGACAATCCGGCTCTGAGTGTCGAGCCGGAGGCGCAAGTCATCCCCCTGGCTAGCGCGAAACGCCTGTACCAAACGCGATGGCAGGGAATCTTTGAGCAGGGTGAGCCGCAACGCTGCGGCCTGATTTTGGCAGGCGGCTTGGGCGATCGCAACCGCCAGGGCTCCTGTCAGTAAGGTTCTTCGACGCATAGGGGTTGGACGCTTCGGTCGGCTCTATTGTCGCGTGAAATGGGCAAAAGTCGCAGCGATCGCCCCTCGCCACGCCCGGTTTCATCGCTTTCGTAGACCTCAATGGAGCATGGTTGAAGGATCACAGCGCAGAAAATCGCGATCGCCCAGTCAGGATCTGAATCGTCACCGTTTTCGCCCCATGTCCTGAGAGGGTGTTTGCAAAGTCTTCTGGGATAGCTTGAACTACCTTGACTACGGAGAAACAGCAACGAGGAAATAAGGGTTTCAAGCGTTCGTGTCATCTGGACAGGTGGCTTCTAATGCTCAAATCTCCCCCTTTAAAACATCCTCTGAAAGCATCACGCAACTCCAGTCCCCAAAATTATCATCCGACCAGGCTTCA
>JACYME010000175.1 GCA_015272155.1 Leptolyngbyaceae cyanobacterium T60_A2020_046 | reverse complement strand
TATTTCAAAGGTGATGGGCGTATTTAAGATGTACCAGTTGTAAATTGCCGTGATGGTTTCAATATCCGCTTCCTGAACCCGCCGTATTTCCATTTCGCTGCCTTGCCTCCGGTTTCAGATGCCTGTACAACGCTGCTCTGATTCATCAAGATAGGGCAGAATGCAGCCCTGAGTTGGGAGACTTGGGTTCCGGAGAATTCAGAAGGATTTGAAACCAATGTTCGAGGCGATCGCCCAGTGTTGCGATCGAGAAGTTAGCCACCACATGGGCCCGGCAAGCTGCACGATCAATCCCGTCAATACGGTGAATGGCTTCTACAAGCCCGCCCACACTGTCAGGTTCAACAAGCCAGCCCGTTTTGCCGTGCTGCACAATTTCCGTTGGGCCACCGCGTCGATAGGCAATGACCGGCACGCCACAGGCTAACGCTTCAATGGCCACATTGCCAAAGGCTTCAACCCACTTGGGGGTCATCAACAGGGCGCGACAGTTGCGCACGATCGCTTGCATTTCCTGGGTTGCAAAGAAGCCGAGGTATTCAATGGGGGCATCGGGGTAGCGGTATTGTAGGTCGTGCCAGTAGGCTTCATTTTCCAGCTTGCCGAGGATTTTGAGCGGCATCTGGCTCATCTGAGCCGCCGCGATCGCATCCTCTAGACCCTTTTCCGGCGAGATGCGCCCCAGCCAGACCAAATCTTGCCCCGGCGTATCACAATACTCGTAGCGTTCAAGATCGACCGAACATCCAATAATTTCGTAGCGATCGGCCGCAGGGAAGGTCGCGGCCTGCACCCGGGTACACAGCCCCACACTGTGAGGAATGGTGTGGGCCGCATGGGCAATGATGTGATCCATCCCGTCGTTGAGGGATCCCATTGTGACGTAGTGGGCAACGGGGATGCGCAAGAAAGGCGCAAGGTAAAAAGGCAGCCAATCGTAGGCATAGTGCAAAATTATGTCAAAGGCATCTTGCACCTGGCGTGCATAGTCCCACATAGCAGACAGCACCGACGGCTCGGGCATGATGACGGGGCTGTCGCGATCGCTGGTGTGAGCTGTGGGCTGATAGCTCCCCGCAAAGGGAATCAACGTTTCGGCAACGGGCAGTACGGAACCCTCTGGCGCTAAAACGGTGATGTGGTGCCCGCGTTGGGTCAAGGCTTGAACGGCATTCGTCACAAACAGTTCGACCCCACCCCCTAACCCTGAGCCCAATGGCCCGACGGGTGTGGAAATGAGCAAGATGCGATATCCCGTTAATGTCATGGTGCGCGAAAGCCAGATATTCAAATCGAGTCATGGGCATCATGGAGGGTACCGGGCCTACCCGTCAAGCACAATGAATTGCCCTGAATTGCCTCAGGGCACAGAAAAAATCCCTCGCCGAGAGCACAGTGCTCCTAAAGACAGTGTTCCGAGAGATTGTGGAGCGATCGCGGGAGCCCTCGCACACAACACCTTGGGGGCTGGCCTTTTCCTCAATTGACCGTGTCTTCCGGCAATTGCTCTAGGGAAGACTGACCAGACTGCACCATGGATGCGCCATTCTCTTGGCCCATAAGCCTCATCCGATTGAGTTGACCCAGCGCCCAACTCGCGGTTTTGCGCACTTCGGGATCACTGTCCCGGGTAGCATGGCCCAGCACATGACCCATTTGCCCCATCAGATCATAGATTCGGGTCAGGTCACGAATGGCATTTTTGCGCACTTCGGGATTTTCATCCTGCAAAGAAATGGCAAGGGCGCGATTCATCGGTTTCAGGGTGCGCGTGCCAATCTCTGCCAGGGCTGCCAAGATCAAACTCTGCTCCTTGGAGTCTGCATTGATCATTAAATTCACCAGGGGCTGCACAGCAGCGGAGTTGCCCCGTTGACCCAACTCCCAAACCGCCTTCCGGCGCAGGGTGGGATCTGGGTTTTCTAAATCTTGAATGAGCTCGTCAATGATGTTGACCTTAGTCAGCCGAGTGGTGGCTTCCGTGTCGTTCCCAACCTGCAACGCACCCGCAGGAGCAACGACATTCCCCGACGGTTGAGGCGTACCATTGGCCGCGATCGCAGGGGTTGCAGTCGGAGTCACAGGGGCCGGAGGAGAGGCGATCGCAGGCGTTGTCTGATGCATCCGGTCATCCGCAAAGGCGTCTTCCGCAGGCGACTTTTTCGTAAATTGCAGCAACACCAACCCACCGACCGTCCCAAGCAGCGCCACGACCGCCCCCACAATTGCCGCCCCAATAAAACTGCCAGCGCCCCCGCCATCGGATTCGGCGTTACTCTCGTCCTCTGCCTCCACTTCTCCCGCTCCTTCGCTGGCATCGGGAACATCCGCGTCGGGAACCGGAGCTTCAGCCCCATCTTCTAGCAGCAAATCGGGAACAGCCGGGGAGGAAGCCTCCCCGGTCGGAGCCTGCGTTGCAGGATTTTCAGGGGTTTCTGGCAACTCAGGGGCAACTTCAGGTTCGGTGGGTTCCGTCGGTTCAGTGGCGGGAGCCTGGGAAGATGGCGCGGCCCCTGGCAGGGGGGGCTGAGCCGTTTGAAGACGTTCAATGGTGAGGGGATCGACGCCGCCGGTGCGGGCTAGGCCCACAGATTGCTGAAAGCTCGAAACGGCATCCCGTGTGCCGGGGCCATAGATACCGTCAATGGGGCCACTGTAATGCCCTAACTGAGAAAGCCGAATTTGTAAGTTTTGGACACCCTGGGAAGGAGGGGGCGCGGTTTGCGTGGGGGGGGCATCAGGGGTGTTTCCGTCGGGTTGAGGGGCTTGTGCCAGCAGGAATTCCCCTGGGGCCCATGCATTCTCCCACTGGGCCATTGCACTGGCAGTGCTGCCGCCCCAGGCCGTCATCAGGGTAAGCGTAATGAATAGAGCCCGATTTGACATGCTAGAAGACCACTTCCACCCCATATTGCAGCAACTTTTTAATATTGAGTTTCCTTAGGCTGACTGTCTACCGCAAGGCCCGCTGCCATCCCATCGGTGTTCTGAAGTGGGATAGCATCTTGACACATCTCGATCAATCTTGCAGAGATATCCCTGTTTAGGTTAGCCTATGGCCTTCCGTTTCAGGACAAATGCGGTGGCATGAGTCCATAAAGTGTTAATGAACTCGCCAAACTCCAGTGCCTAGCTCCGCGATTGCAACATCAGCCGGTTGTAGGTTCGCCCGATTTAGCCCAAATTTCACACCAGCGGCAGTAGATTCCAGGAAATTTCGCTTTTTTCTGGGATAGGTCAAGTCTCACCTTACAATCCTTGATTCTCCAAGAAGCTGCCATCACTTAAACCTGAAATTTCTGGCATTGTCTGGCGATCGCCCCTTGGGTTTGTGCCGCGACGAGCCTGGTAAGCCTCATCCGAACCCCGTCGTTTTATCAAAGCCGCAGGGTGCGCCCTAGGGCTCCGTTTGCAGCGGCGCACCAGATCGCCACCGCTGTAGGCGAGCCAGAAGGGTTTCCCGCTGATTAATCAAGTAGATGCTGATCAGCGTGAAGCCCACCCCAGCCCACTGTAAGGGACTGAGGATTTCACCCAGAAATAAGTTCCCAAACAGGAGCGCAAAAACCGGCGTCAGAAAGGTCAGCGCACTCAGGCTAGTCAGGCTCCCCTTAGAGGCTAGATAGAAGAAAAGTCCGTAGGCGATCGCGCTACCAAGAATCGTGGAATAGGCGATCGCGCCCCAATCTGAGATGCCTAACCCTAACCAAGGCTGCCCTTCAGTAGTGAGCGATAGGGCAAGTAGCGGCATTCCGCCAAGCACCATATGCCAGCCCGTTGCGACCACCGGATCCGCATGGCGACACACATAGCGAATCAAAATTGTCCCCACCGCCATCGAGAGCGCTGCCAGCAGCATCAACCATTCCCCTTGGTCAAAGAGCAGCCGCACGATCGCGAGTCCATCAGTCGGAAGTGAAGCGAGGGCAAACCTACCTTGAAACAGGCCCAGCACCCACTCATCGGGCAGGCCCAACAGACTGATGCCCAACAGGCCAAAGCCCAGGCCAATCCAACCCAGAGCCCCAACCTGTTCGCGAAACAGCCAGCGGGCCATTAGGGCAACGGCGAGGGGTTGGGAATCAATCATGACTGAGCCCAGCCCGGCTCCTGTACGCACCAGCCCCTGGGCTAAAAATCCTTGAAACAGAGTGCCATCCACGAGGGCAAACACCGTAATCCAGACCCAGGCTTGCCAACCCTTGGGCTGTGGACGCCCCATCATCCAGGCTGCGATGAGCACCAACAAGCCCGCAGGCATTAGCCGAAACGCGGCCAAAAAGAAGGGTTCTGTATGGGGGATGACTCCTTTCATCGCGACCATCGCCGTCCCCCAGAGAAAGAATGGGGCAATCACAAGCAGCCCAAATTGGGGAAGTTTCGGCGCAGGGGGCAGGGTTTGCATCGGCGTTGGCAATCGCGACGTATCAAAAATCTCCTTTATATTAAAGAATCTTAAAGGTTCTTGCTAGGCAGCCCAGGGACGCCGATGGCGGCAGGGATGAGAATGGGGGAGAGTACAATGGCGATACGCCGCTGCGGGTACGAAACCTCATTGGGGTCGTGCTCCTGACTCATCGTTTCGTCAAGTGTCCCCTTGCAAGTTGCCCTGGGCGGGAGTTAACGAACTGTCTGCGGGTCACTTCCCCAATTCGGTCAGTGTTTTGGAAATTGCCTGCTTCAGCAAATGGTGGCGCGGAGTGGGGGCAGTGTGCGATCGCGAGAGGTGCGACACACGCGGGCGGCATCATCCCTTTAATTCTGGATAATTCAGCATAGCTATGGTTTGGCCGTTTAAATCTCGGGCGCAAAAAACAATTGCGCGAATTGAAGTCTCAGGGGCGATCGCGGGGGGAACCCGCAAACAAGTTCTAGAGGCGTTGGAAGTCGTTGAAGATCGCAAATATCCCGCTCTGCTGCTGCGCATCGACAGCCCCGGCGGCACAGTGGGCGACTCCCAGGAAATTTATGCGGCCCTGCAACGGTTGCGAGACAAAATCCCCATTGTGGCCAGTTTTGGCAACATTTCGGCGTCGGGGGGAGTTTATATTGGCATGGGAGCCCAACACATCATGGCACTGCCCGGCACCATCACGGGCAGCATTGGCGTAATTTTGCGCGGCAACAACCTAGAGCGCCTCCTCGACAAGATTGGGGTGTCGTTCAAGGTCATCAAGTCTGGCCCCTACAAAGACATCCTGGCCTTCGATCGCGAGCTCACAGACTCTGAGAAAAGCATTCTGCAAGAGCTGATTGATGTCAGCTACGGCCAATTTGTCAGAACCGTTGCCCAGGCGCGTAACCTTGCGGAAGAAACGGTGCGTAGCTTTGCCGACGGGCGCATCTTTACGGGGGAGCAAGCCCTCGCCCTCGGGGTTGTTGACCGCCTAGGGACGGAGGAAGATGCCCGTCGCTGGGCCGCAGAACTGGCAGGACTAGATCCTGAAAAAGCAGAGTGCAAGACCCTACAACCGCGCAAGTCAGGCTGGAAAAAGCTGTTGCCGGGACGTAGCGAATCATCGCTGCTGACTTTGGTGGTGCCTCAGTCCGCCAGTTCTGTCTCTGCCGCAATCAACTGGCTGGAATTTGAGGTGACAACGGCGGGCCTGCCCCTATGGCTCTATCGTCCCTAGGACTCTGCCACAGGGATGATGGCCAATCAGCGGGGTTCACGGTTCACGATTCAGGGTTCACAGATTGCCTTAAACCGCATTCCAGAGACGTTGAACCCTGGACGCCTTGAACCCTAGACCATCGCATCCGGCCAAAATCAGACTGGTCAAGTCCTCGGGGCAGGCGAGGCTAGTATCCCTTGTTAGGATTGTGGCTGATTAGGATTGTGGCTGAGTTGGCGCGATCGCGCTGGCCTATCAAAAAGGCAGATTCGTTTAGGACGTAAATCAGGATGAAGGATGTCAGTGTGGAGTGGCGAATCCAAGCAATTCGGGGCGCAATTACGGTGCCTGAAAACACGGTAGAGGCAATGACCGAAGCGGTTCATGAACTCCTCGATGCCTTGGAAAGTCGTAACCAGCTCAGCCCTGAACACCTGATTAGCGTTACATTTTCGGTGACTCGAGATCTGGACGCTATGTTTCCGGCAGCGGCAGCCCGGCAGCGTCCGGGGTGGGATGCGGTGCCACTGCTGGATGTTCAGCAAATGCATGTGCAGGGCAGTTTGCCGCGCTGCATTCGATTGCTGATGTATACCCAGGTGCCGGTTCTCCACGGGGAAGTTTGTCATGTCTATCTGCGCGACGCGCGATCGCTGCGCCCCGATTTAGAACTGTCTCCACCGATGAGTTTTTCTCGGCGAGAGTAATGGCGCGAGTTTGCCCTAACCATGTCAAGCAAGGCATTGGGCAACGCCCCGCGATCGCGCCCAAAATGTGGCTGTGGATATGCCCCATCCGCGCAAGATGCCAGCAGCAACGTTCCTCAAAGGCGAGCAAAAAGCCTGCCACCTTGAACCAGGATTAGAACAAGGGCAATACCTACCAATTGATCGATTTTGAAAATCTAAAATGGCTCAGGCGTGATTTGAACACGCGACCAAGGGCTTATGAGTCCCCTGCTCTACCACTGAGCTACTGAGCCAAGCCGGTTCTTAATTTCACCTTAGACAGGGTATCACAAAATGCAGCGAAACCTAAAGGAATTCTAGAATTCTCAGGCGCGCACTTCACCCCTTTCTAAACCCGCAATGCTTTGTCAATGTAGGATTAGCGCGATGATGGGAGGGATGGGATGGCTCCAATGATTGTAGAAGCGTTGCATGTGGCGCTAGTGGTGACGGATTTGCAGGCAGCGGCGCAGTTTTATGGGGAGGTTTTGGGGTTGGCGGCGGCACCGCGATCGCTCAACTTTCCGGGGCTGTGGTATCAGGTCGGGACGTTTCAGATTCACCTGATTCAGGGTGATCGCAGGCCGGGAGATCTGGCGATCGCCGAGAAGTGGGGGCGGAATCCTCACCTAGCGTTAAGTGCGCCAGATTTGGGGGTAATCGAACAACGCCTCCGCCACTTCAATGTCCCGATGCAGGCTAGTGCCTCGGGGCGCGCGGCAATCTTTGTCCAAGACCCTGATGGCAATGTGATTGAGTTGTCTCAGCCATCGTTCCCGACCCTGGGGGGATGTGGGGAAGGCGGGAACTCGTAATCCGGGTGGTCTGGGGCAACAGATGTAAAGCGAGAACGGGTCGTCAACGGGCGGTCCTGCGATCATCCTTAAGCCGCGATCGTGGATTTGCCCGTAGGCTGGGGTACCCTAGGGCTCGTAGTCGCGATCGCGGCACCCTAAATCCCCATGGAGAGCGGGCGCATGCCCTTTGGGGCAAGCCCTAGCATTCTGTTCTCGTGTAGATAGGGGTGAGGACACGGGCGGCGCTTAAGTTCTGTATTCATGACGGCACTTACGAATCGTCACAGTTTCCCTCAACCCTGAAGTTTTCACTCACGGTTATTCTCATGAGTCTATCGACTGCTACTCCGGCTCGATCTCGCAAGGCCAAAAAGGCCAAAATGCTTGTTGTCGATGACGAGCCCGATAATCTTGATTTGCTCTATCGCACCTTTCGGCGCGAGTTTAATGTGCTGCGCGCCGAAAGTGGGCAGCAGGCCCTTGATGTTTTAGCAGAGCATGGCGAGGTTGCGGTCATCATTTCTGACCAGCGAATGCCGGAAATGAAGGGAACGGAGTTTTTGAGCAAAACCGTGCCTGAGTTTCCCGATACGGTGCGAATTATCCTCACGGGCTTTACGGATGTTGAAGACTTGGTGGATGCCATCAATGCTGGCCAAGTCTATCGCTACATCACGAAGCCTTGGGATCCAGAAGAACTGCGGCGAGTGGTTGAGCGGGCCGCTGAAACCTACGAAATCTTGAAGCAGCGTGGTGAGGCGATCAAGCGATCGCAGGTGCAACACGATCTGGTAATTACCCTCGCGGAGATTGCTGAAGCGGCCAGCGACCTAAACAGCGCTCTGCCGAAGATTGCTGAAGCGACCCAGCATGTGTTGAAGGCGGCGGGATGTGTGGTGCATCTGGCCTCGCCCGATGATGGGTTAGGAGATGCTGCGGGTAGCGCTGGCACCGGGAACATAGATTTTTTGAAGGCGGATCCGCTGACGGCGGCAGCGATTTCGGCAAAAGCAATCCAGGTTGTCAGCAATGCTGCAACGGAGGCGGGTTTTGAGGCGAAGAGTGCCTATCAAAGCGCCAATATTGTGACCCATTGTGTAACGCCAATTACCTTCCGCGATCGTGTGACGGCGGTGCTCTCTCTCCAGTGGCAAGCGCCACAGGAATTAAGCGAAGCCGATTTGCAACTGATTCAATTGGCAGCGAAGCAAATTGGCCTAACCCTGGCGTGTCTGTAGGTGGGCCGCCTTAATCTGAGCCATAACCTGAGCGGGGTATA
>JACYME010000152.1 GCA_015272155.1 Leptolyngbyaceae cyanobacterium T60_A2020_046 | reverse complement strand
TAACAATTCACGGTTAAATAGGAAGGGCCGTTGCATAAGTTGAGGATTCGGTGTCAGAGGGACAAAAGCAGGCGCGATCGCTGGCAGGTATTGCGGGTATTGTGGCCGCAGCAACGCTGATCAGTAAGGTCTTTGGGCTGGTGCGCCAACAGGCGATCGCGGCAGCCTTTGCCGTTGGCCCCGTCGCCGATGCCTATAACTTTTCCTATGTCATTCCGGGGTTTTTGCTGATTTTACTGGGGGGCATCAACGGCCCGTTCCATAGCGCGATCGTCAGCGTTATTGCCAAACGCAAACGCGACGACATTGGCCCCCTGGTGGAATCCATCAGTACCCTTGTCGGTCTCGTGCTCTTGGGGGTGGCAGTGCTCATGGTGGGCTTTGCCGGTCCCATCATCGACTTTGTTGCCCAGGGCCTGGCCGAAAATACCCCCCTTGCGCGGGATATCGCCGTGCGGCAGTTGCAAATCATGGCCCCCATGGCCGTCTTTGCGGGGCTGATTGGCATTGGGTTTGGCACCCTCAACGCCGACGATCAATACTGGCTGCCCTCCGTCAGCCCCATGTTTTCCAGCGTCGCAGTCATTGCGGGCCTGGGCATTCTGTACGCCGTCATTGGCCAAGACATTACCCAGCCTGAGTTTTTTATGTTGGGGGGCATGGTGCTGGCGGGCACAACGCTGCTGGGAGCGGTGCTGCAATGGCTGGTGCAGTTGCCCGCGCTGTGGCGATCGGGCCTGGGGCGGCTGCGGCTACGGTTTAACTGGAATGATCCGGGTGTGCGGGAGGTGTTTCGCATCCTTGCGCCTGCCACCTTTTCCTCGGGCATGATGCAGATCAATGTGTTTACCGATCTGTTTTTTGCGTCCTATATTCCCGCTACCGCTGCGGCTCTAGGCTATGCCAATCTGCTGGTGCAAACGCCCTTGGGCATTATTTCCAACGTCATTTTGGTGCCGTTTTTGCCGATTTTTGCCCGCCTTGCTGCGCCCGAAAATTGGCCAGAGCTGAAGGATCGAATTCGCCAAAGCCTAATGATGACGGCCCTCACCATGCTGCCCTTGGGGGCGCTGATTGTGACCCTGGCGCTGCCCATTGTGCAGGTGATTTACGAGCGCGGAGCCTTTGACCTCGAAGCCGCTGAAATTGTGACCTCGGTGCTGGTGGCCTATGGCATTGGCATGTTTGTCTATCTGGCGCGGGATGTGTTGGTGCGGGTGTTTTATGCCCTGGGGGATGGACAGACGCCGTTTCGCATCAGCCTGGTGAACATTGCGCTGAATGCCGTGTTGGACTATTTCTTCATTCGCTGGTTTGGGGCTCCGGGGCTGGTGTTGGCAACGGTGGGGGTGAATGTGACCTCAACGCTGGCGATGATAGTGGTGCTTGATCGCCGGCTCAATGGTTTGCCGTGGCTGGCCTGGAGCCGCCCGATCGCAGGGTTGACGATGCTCAGCGCGATCGCGGGCGTCGTCGCCTGGGGCACTCGCCTCGGCCTAGAGCAGGTGCTCGGCATCGAGGGCTTCTGGAATCGTCTGTTGCAATTGGCGATCGCGGGCACCCTTGGCCTCGTGGTTTTCGCGATCGGCACCCTGCCCCTCCGCATCCCCGAAACCACCCTGCTGGCCAACCGCCTTGCCGGACGCTTCCGCCGATAGAATCCCTCTCAAGGCTCTGTCGGCACGTCCCCAAACGGGCTAAGGTTAAGGCAGTGTCGTTGGCTCATCCCGTGATGTTTGCTGCTGCCAAGTTGCTTGCACCCGCCGCGATCGCCCTGGGTGCGTTTCCCCTGGCCCCTGGGTTCGCCCTCCCCCCGCCCGAAGACCCCCCCGAAGAAGTGCTGCGCACCGAAATTATTACCGATGCGCGATCGCCCCTCACCGGCGAACCCCTCACCGCCGCCGAATACGCGGCCCTGCAAGAACAGTTGCAAACCCGCGACGACCACCTCCTGCCCTCAGATCTGCGCGAACTCGTCTTTTTACTCCAACTTCGGCGCGTTTTACAGTTGGTTGTGCCCCTTCCCTTCTAAAATCGCCGTCCCTGGATTGGAAACTCTGCGAAAGAAATCAGTGGAGAACGCTAAGTTTTGTTAATGTATTTCGCAGATAGACACCCAATTGGCGCGACTCGGATGCCCGCGATCGCGCTCCGGTTCTTCAAAACCCCATCAATTGATACACTCATAATAAGATTCACATGGCTGTCACGGTTGCTCCTGATCAGATTGATCGCATTGTCTGGAACCAGCATCAAAACCCCTTTGAGGTGCTTGGGCCCCACATGATCCAGCAAGACGGCAAAACCGTCTGGGCCGTGCGGGCATACCTGCCAGCCGCCGATGCCGCCTGGGTCGTGTTGCCCGAAAGCCGCAAAGAATACCCCATGGAGCACGACCATAATCCTCACTTTTTCGAATGCGTCATTGAAATCGAAGAACTCAGCAACTATCAAATTCGCTACACCGAAGGCGGTCACGAGCGCTTCACCTACGACCCCTACGCCTTCAAAACCCGTCGCATCACCGACTTCGACATCCACCTCTTCGCCGAAGGCAACCACCACCGCATCTACGAAAAACTCGGAGCCCACTTCACCGAAATCGAAGGCATTCAAGGGGTCTACTTCGCCGTCTGGGCCCCCAACGCCCGCAACGTCTCCGTACTCGGCGACTTCAACCACTGGGATGGTCGCAAACACCAAATGCGCCTGACGGGCAACGGCATCTGGGAACTCTTCATCCCTGAACTCAAGGTCGGCGAGCACTACAAGTACGAAATCAAAAACCACGACGGCCACATCTACGAAAAATCTGACCCCTATGGCTTCCAGCAAGAAGCCCGTCCCAAAACCGCCTCCATCGTTACCAACTTGGATGCCTATGACTGGGGCGATGCCAATTGGATGGAGCAGCGCCGCCACACCGATCCGCTCACCAAACCGATTTCCGTCTACGAAGTCCACCTCGGCTCGTGGCTCCACGCCTCCTCTTCAGAGCCTGCCCACCGCGCCGATGGCAGCCTGGAGCCTGTGGTCACCGTTGCCGAACTCAAGCCCGGCGCACGCTTCCTCACCTATCGAGAACTCGCCGCCAAGCTGATCCCCTACGTCAAAGAACTTGGCTTTACCCATGTGGAGCTATTGCCGATCGCGGAGCATCCCTTCGACGGCTCTTGGGGCTACCAGGTGACGGGCTACTACGCCGCCACCTCCCGCTATGGCACCCCTGAAGACTTCATGTACTTTGTGGATCAATGCCACCAAAACGGCATTGGCGTGATTGTGGACTGGGTGCCCGGCCACTTCCCCAAAGACGGCCACGGCCTCGCCTTCTTTGATGGCACCCACCTCTATGAACACGCCGACCCCCGCAAAGGCGAACACAAGGAATGGGGCACCCTCGTCTTCAACTATGGCCGCAACGAGGTACGCAACTTCCTCGTGGCAAACGCCCTCTTTTGGTTCGACAAATATCACATCGACGGCATTCGGGTGGATGCGGTGGCCTCCATGCTGTATCTCGACTACTGCCGCAAGGACGGTGAGTGGGTCGCCAATGAGTACGGCGGTCGCGAAAATATCGAAGCAGCGGACTTTTTGCGCCAGGTCAACCACCTGTTGTTTAGCTACTATCCCGGTGCGTTGTCGATCGCAGAAGAATCTACCTCATGGCCGATGGTGTCTTGGCCGACCTACGTCGGTGGCCTAGGCTTCAACCTGAAGTGGAACATGGGCTGGATGCACGACATGCTCGACTATTTCGCGATGGATCCGTGGTTCCGCCAATTTCACCAAAACAACGTCACCTTCAGCATTTGGTATGCCTTTAGCGAAAACTTTATGCTGGCCCTTTCCCATGATGAGGTGGTGCATGGCAAGAGCAACATGCTGGGCAAAATGCCGGGGGATGAATGGCAGAAGTTTGCCAACCTGCGGTGTTTGTTTGCCTACATGTTTATGCACCCTGGGAAGAAAACTCTGTTTATGAGCATGGAGTTTGGGCAGTGGAGTGAGTGGAATGTATGGAGCGACTTGGAATGGCATTTGCTGCAATATGAGCCGCACCAAAGCCACAAACACTTCATCACAAAGCTCAACGCTTTTTATCAAAGCGAGCCTGCCCTCTATACCCAAGACTTTACCCAAGAGGGGTTTGAGTGGATTGATTGCAGCGACAACCGCCACAGCGTGGTGTCCTTTATCCGGCGGGATAAGGACAGCGGCGACTTTATCGTCGTAGTGTGCAACTTTACGCCCCAACCTCACAGCCACTATCGGGTCGGCGTGCCCGAGCGGGGCTATTATCGCGAGCTGTTTAACAGCGATGCCCGCGAGTTTGGGGGCAGCAATATGGGCAACCTGGGCGGCAAGTGGTCGGATGATTGGGCCTACCACAGTCGGCCTTTTTCGCTGGATGTGACGCTGCCGCCGTTGGGCGTGATTGCGCTGAAGCTCGATCGCGACTACACCCGCGCGATTGAATCTGGGGCAACGGCGGTTCAGTAGCGGCGGTATATCGGCGGGAGCCTGCCCGTCTTTGGGAAAGTCAGGCGCGATCGCACCCTCAAATCATCCCCCTCGGCGATGATTTTGAGGTGTTTGTGTATCTTAGTGCCTTTGGGCTGAGCGTGTTGTATGCCTTGCCGTTAGGCTGCGCCCACGCCCTGCGCCAGAAAGCCCTTGACTCACAAAAACCGGATCGACAGACCACTTGGATTGTCAACGGCAGCTACTCCCAAGCGCCCACCGGAACAGCTTTTGAGAAATGACAACGAAGGTGGGATAATCAGTCCGGAGACGGCCTGCCTAAGCCAAGTTGTCGTGCGATCGCCGCAAAGCTCCGGCGGAGTTAACCTGCTCTTGATGAAGGTAGACCCGCGATCGCGCAATGATGAAAAGGGTTTTCCTGGATATTGGAGCGCGTTCTCAACGCGGCGCGAAGCGCAAAACACATCCAGGTTGTCTGTCCTCCTCCCACAAACTGGCGAAGGGTTTGTGTCCTGCCATGACCAGGGCGCGAGTCCGGTCAAGTCACTGCCGGTACTGGAGCGGACATTGGCAAGATTGGGCACTTTGGCTGTCCAACTTTCTCCAGCGCTGTACATCCGACGAGAGCAAAGGTAAGTGTTATGACCACAACTCAATTCCCCATCAATCTAGGCGCATACCAGCGCGTCACCCTAGATCCCAGCGTTAACACCCTCACCGATGAGCAACGGGCTGCACTCAAGGCGAATATTGAGTTGTGTCGCGACGCGATCGTCTTCTTCACCGCCACCGGCGCGGCACGCGGCGTCGGCGGACACACGGGCGGCCCCTACGACACCGTGCCCGAAGTTATGATTCTGGACGCCCTCTTCCACAGCCAGCCCGATAACTTTGTGCCTATCTTCTTTGACGAAGCTGGACACCGCGTCGGCACCCAATACCTGATGGCAACGCTGAATGGCGACTTGCCCGCCGAGCAACTGATGCGCTATCGCGAAGCCCATCAAAGGCTGCCCGGCCACCCCGAACTCGGCCTCACCCCTGGCGTCAAATTCAGCTCCGGTCGCCTCGGGCACATGTGGCCCTACGTCAACGGCGTGGCTCTGGCGAACCCCGGCAAAACGGTGTTCTGCCTCGGTTCCGACGGCTCCCAGCAAGAAGGCAACGACGCCGAAGCCGCCCGCCTCGCCGTCGCCCAGCACATCAACGTCAAGCTGCTGATCGACGACAACGATGTCACCATCGCCGGACACCCCTCCCAATATCTCGGCGGCTACAGCGTCAAGAAAACCCTCGAAGGCCACGGCCTAAAGGTGCTGGAGTGCAACGGCGAAGACATCGACGCCCTCTATGCCAACATCTGCGAAGCAATTAACACCCCCGGCCCCGTCGCGGTCATCCTCAAGCGCCCCATGTGCCCCGGCATTGAAGGGCTAGAAGGCTCAAACCACGGCCACGACGTGATTTCCGTCGATGGCGCGCTGAAATACTTGGAAGCGAAGGGACACACCGCCGCCGTCGAAATCCTCAAGAGCATTCCCAAACCCAAGAACGAATACCAGTTCCTGGGCTCTAGCGACAAGATGGGCTCTAACCGCAACGTGTTTGGTGAAGCGGTGGTGGAAGTCCTCAGCGGCCTGGATGAAGAAACCCGCAAGAGCAGCGTCCTCGTGGTAGACAGCGACCTAGAAGGTTCCTGCGGCCTCGCCCAAATTCGCAAGGCGCATCCTGAAATCTTTATCAGCGGCGGCATTCAAGAGCGCGGCAACCTCTCCGCTGCCGCTGGCTTTGGCATGGCAAAGGGCAAGCAAGGTATCTTTGCGACCTTCAGCGCCTTTTTGGAAATGTGCGTGTCCGAAATTACGATGGCACGGCTGAACTATTCCAACCTGCTATGTCACTTCTCCCATGCGGGTATCGACGACATGGCCGACAACACTTGCCACTTCGGCATCAACAACATGTTTGCCGACAATGGTCTAGATGATGGCTACGAAACTCGCCTCTACTTCCCCGCTGATGCAAACCAAATGCGGGCGGTGGTGAAGGCGGTGTTTCATGACCCTGGTCTGCGGTTTATTTTCTCGACGCGATCGAAGGTGCCGATGCTACTGGATACCGCAGGCAATGAACTGTTTGGCGGCGACTACACCTTCACCCCCGGCAAGGATGAACTGGTGCGCGAAGGTTCCGCAGGCTACATCGTCACCTTTGGCGACTCGGTTTACCGAGCGCTGGATGCGGTGGAGCGCTTGAAGCAAGAGGGTATTGAAGTTGGCCTGGTCAACAAGTCCACCCTGAATGTGGTGGATGAAGAGATGATGGCAAAAATTGGTAAAGCGCCGTTTGTGCTGGTGACGGAAGCCTTCAACCGTCGCACGGGACTAGGCAGCCGCTTTGGTTCCTGGCTGCTGGAACGGGGCTACACACCCAAGTTCGCCTACCTCGGCACCCATGAAGAAGGCTGCGGCGGGCTCTGGGAGCAATACCCCCACCAGGGCATTGACCCCGTGGGCATTATGGCGAAGGTGAAGGAACTCGTGGGCTAAGGCTTTGCCCTAAAATCCACATCCACCAGAAGGGGGCGCGCTGCGTCCCTTTTTTATTTGCCCATGATTTCAAGCATCCAACGGACTCCGCACTCCCCGCCCACCCCGATTCAGCACATGGGTGTAGATCATCGTTGTCTTCACATCCTTATGCCCGAGTAGTCCTTGTACGGTGCGAATGTCATAACCATCTTCGAGCAAGTGAGTGGCAAAGCTATGGCGAAACGTATGGCACCCGATCCGCTTAGCAATGCCAGACGTACGGACAGCTTGCTTTAGTGTTTTCTGAACTCCACTCTCATGCAGATGGTGACGGCGAATGATGCCACTGCGAGGGTCACGCGAACGCCCTGTCGAAGGGAATACAAACTGCCATATCCAGGCGCGATCAGCATGAGGGTGTTTACGCTCTAGGGCAAAGGGCAGATAAACCGATCCATAGCCCTGGTCTAGATCCAACTCGTGTAAGCGCTTTACTTTACGAAGGTGCTCTTGCAATGGCTCAATCAAACTATCGGGCAGCATGGTTACTCGACTTTCGTTCCCCTTGGTGTCACGGGCTACAATCTGCCGCTGAGCAAAATCAATATCCTTGATTCGCAAACTCAGCCCTTCACTGAGCCGCAAACCGCTGCCATACAAAACCTTGATCACCAGCCCGTGAACCCCTGAAATGTTTTCTAAAACAGAGCGAACTTCACCTTTAGTCAGCACTGTAGGCAGATAATTCGAGCGTTTTGCCCGTACAGCATCCAATGTCCCCAGGTCTTGATTAAGTACATTGCGATACAAAAATAACAGGGCGCTGAAAGCCTGATTCTGAGTTGAAGCCGATACATGCCCTTCTACAGCTAGATGGGTCAAAAATGCTTCGACCTCTGCCCCGCCCATATCTTTTGGATGCTGCTTGTTATGGAAGAGAATGTACCTGCGAATCCATCCGACATAGCTTTGCTCGGTTCGATAGGAATAATGCTTTAGACGAATCACGTCGCGCACTTGGTCAAGCAGCTTTCTGGGTTGGGATTCCATGGCAAGGAAGGTAGACACTGGTAGTATTAATGTACCAAATACTACATCCCTAGCCTACGTAGTGATCATAAAGATTTGCTGAAGCTATCGGCATACACCCCCTCAGCAAGCATATTATGCAGAACAAGATACAGATAAAAATCTCTATGAGGGTTATTATCACGACTTAATTCAGCATAACTGCCGAATTTGGGTAGATAGCCCGACAGATTTCTATATGACACTCCGATTTAGTTAGTTATGCCGATAATATTCGGTATAACTACTCTCAGAGGAGGTGGTATGCAACTCTGATTCTGACTAAATACCCTGCTGCGGGATGTTAGACGGAGTTTAGGAAGAAAAATCAGTATAAGCAGTAGTT
>JACYME010000236.1 GCA_015272155.1 Leptolyngbyaceae cyanobacterium T60_A2020_046 | reverse complement strand
CTGATTCCGGTTCCCTGCTGGGCGATCGCGCGATCGCGGCATCCACCTGGGCATAGAGTTCGTCAAGGCTGCCGTCGTTGGTGATCACCACATCCGCCCGGGCGACTTTTTCTGCCAGGGGCCACTGGCTGCGGATGCGGGCGATCGCGTCGGGTTCGTTCAGGCGATCGCGGGCCATGAGGCGAGCTAACTCCATCGCCTCGGGGCAGGTAACGACCCAAATCTCCGTGACCTGATCGGTAAGGTTGGCCTCAAACAGCAACGGAATCGCCTGGATGACGAGGGGCGCAGCGGCTAGATCCTGCATGGCGGCGCGAAAGCACTGGCGGACAACCGGGTGAATTTGCGCCTCGACCCAGCGTTTTTCTGCCGGGTTGTGGAAGATGATATCGCCGAGGGCGGGGCGGTTGAGTTCGCCTGTCGGGGTGAGCAGGTGGGGGCCATAGCGCTGGGCGATCGCAGCCAACGGGGCCGACCCCGGCGCGACCGCCTGCCGCGCGTAGATATCCGCATCCAGCACAGGCAGACCGTGGCGCTCTGCCAGATAGCGCGACACGGTGGTTTTGCCCGTGGCGATACCGCCCGTTAAGCCAATGATGCGCTGGCCCATGTGGCGATCGCCTGCGTGAGGCCGTCGAGGGTGTATTCCGTCGCTTCAATATCCACTCGCCCGAGGAGTTCGTGGCAGGTTTCGGAGGTTTGGGGACCAATGGAGGCGATCGCGATGGGGTTGAGCACGTCTTGCCAGGTTTCCCCCAGGGCTTGGGCCAAAAGCTGAACGGTATGGCGCACGGTTTTGGAACTGGCGAAGGTGATCACCTGTACCTGCTGAGCTTGCAAGGCGGCGATCGCGGCCGCATCCGGCACTGCCGGACAGCCCGACTCATAGGCCGGCACCTCCACCACCGTTGCCCCGGCGGCGGTCATCTCCTGCACCAGCACCTCGCGCCCGCCACTTTCCACTCGGGGAAACAGGATCCGCAGGCCGTCCACGGCCACGGGGAAGGTTGCCACCAGATCATCCGCCACAAAATTGGGGGGAATGTAGTCCGGCGATCGCCCATAGCGCGACAGAACTTGGGCGGTTTTGCGGCCCACCACCGCAATGTTGAGGCCGTCTAGCGTTGCCGTGGGCGCAGCGATCGCCAGCCGCTCAAAGAAAAAGGTCACCGCATTGGCCGAAGTCAGAATCAGCCAGTGAAAGCTAGGGAGTTCCGCGATCGCTGCGTCCAGCGGTGCCCAACTGCTGGGTGGGCGAATCTCTAGGGCAGGCATTTCGATCACCGTTGCGCCCTGGGCGGTCAGCAGGTCAGCAAACTGGCTCGACTGCCCCGCCGCCCGCGTCACGAGTACGGTTTTGGTCGCGAGCCCGCCACCGGGGGGGTGGGGCGAGGTTGGGGTTGCCCGGTTCATGGCCTCTCCTGGTCTTTTCGGCGTTGACGGCGCGCGGGTAAAACGTCACGTCACGCCTTTTAGGATATAACGCCTGCTACCAGGCCTCTGCCTCCGGCAGGTCGGAGGGTGTCAGGTAGGGGCGCAGGGCGGCAACTTCGCCAATCATAATGATGCAGGGCGATAGCGTTTCCCCTTTGGTTTGGTGGGCGATGGTGAGCAGGGTGCCCGTCCACACCTGCTGCTGGGGTTGGCTGGCCCAACGGATAATCGCGACGGGGGTTTCGGGGCGCTTGCCTCGGCGAATTAGGCGATCGCACACTGCCGCCAGCGATCGCCCCCCCATAAGAATGACCAGCGTATGCAGCCGTGCTAGCGCGTCCCAGTCGTGGGCGTCGAGATCATGGGCAGTGAGCACAGCGAAGTTGCTGCCCAGCACCGGATCCGTCAGGGGAATGCCCGCCAACAACGGCGCTGCCAACGCCGACGACACCCCCGGCACCACCTCAAAGGCACAGGCCGCCGCCTTCAGCGCCTGAATTTCCGAGGCCGATCGCCCAAAAATAAACGGGTCGCCGCTCTTGAGCCGCACCACCCGCTTGCCCGCCTGACACAGCGCCACTAACCGCGCGTCAATCTCTGCCTGGGCCGGACTCGGACGCCCGCCCCGTTTGCCAACATCGTGGCGATCGCACCCCGGCGGCAGCAGCGCCAACACCTCAGGATCGACCAAGGCATCGTAGACTAGCGCCTCGGCCTGGGTCAGCAACTGATGCGCCCGCACCGTCAGATAAGCGATCGCCCCTGGCCCCGCCCCCACCAGATACACCTTGCCCTTAGGTCGGCTTGCAGTGTCCGTCACCACCCTCTCCGATGCCTCCGTTCTGAGTGTACGCATTCCGCCAAGCTGAATATCAGCATCCGTGGGGTTGGCGCATCATCACCCAGGGAATTCCTCAAAACCTGCCGATTCTTCCCTAAGACAGATGTTACGAAGTGGGAGATAGGAGGAGGATGCTTTGACCGTGTGAAAGCCTGGCAATCATCAAGTTTTTTAGGCATTGCGATCGCCCCAGACCTTAAATTCTCTCGTAGAGTTCAGGAAAACTCAGAAAAACTCAGGATACACTCAAGGGCAACCGAGGGTGATCATGGGTAATCGGGCTGATGTCCTTTGAGGAATTTGAGGAAGCCTATCGATGGGTTGATATCGCGGTTCGGCGGGTTCGCCAGGAGGGGCTCCGCGATATTGAGCGCACTGTGCTTGAAGGATCCTGGCAGCGTCGAACCTATCAGCAAATCGCCCAAGCAGCAGGCTATACCGAAGGTTACTTGAGCCGTAACATTGGCCCAGCCCTCTGGAACCTGCTGACAGAGGCGCTCGGAACGCCCGTTGGAAAGACCAACTTTCAAACGGCGATCGCCCGGTGGGCCGCGGCCCACCCCGACGCCGATTCCCCTCCAACGACGACGCTGCCCGACCCATCGGGGCCTGCGCTGCTGCCTGCGCCCCCTGCACCGCTGCCAACGCTGTCCCCCGATGTGACGGATTTTCGAGGTCGCACCACAGACCTCGCTAACCTCACCCGCTGGATCACCACAGATCAGTGTCGTCTGATTGGGCTGGCGGGGGCTCCCCAAGTTGGCAAGACGTGGCTGGTGACCAAGCTCAGCCAGCAGGTGAAGTCAGCGTTTCACGCGACCCTGTACTGTGACTTGCGCGATCGCCCGCCCCCCCAGGCATTGCTGCACCGCCTACTAAAAGACTTGAACATCAGCGTCAAAGCCGGGACGGATCTCAACCAAGGGCTGACGACCCTAGTGGGCGCGTTGCGGCAGTATCGCTGTTTGCTGATCTTGGATCATGGCGATCGCCTGTTGCGTCCCGGCCAATTTGCAGGCATCTACGATGATCCCTTCCTAGGCTATGGGCACCTTCTCGAAAAGGTTGCCCAGCATCAGCACCAGAGCTGTCTGATGTGGGTGGGGCGCGAGCTTCCCAAAGCCTTTCTAAAGCTGAAGAGTTCGACCACAAAAACCTATCGATTGCAGGGCCTGGCGATCGCCGATTTCAAGGCATTGGCGACCTGCCCACCCACCTTGCAGGCCACGCCCGACGACTGGCAGCGGTTGCACGATTACTGTGGCGGCATTCCCCCCTTGGTGAACCAAGTGTTCTCGCGGATGGGGAGCTTTAGCAACGATTTGAGGGATTGCCTCACAACGCTCCAGACATCGCCCCAAGCCCAGAAAACCTACATCACCGATTGGTTGGCAACCCTCCTATCCGAGCCAGAATGGGAGGTTTTGCAATGGTTGTTTATTGCCCACCGTCCCCTCACGCTGGATCAACTCCAGCGATATACCCGGGCAAGCGGCGTATTACCCGCCCTTGAGTCCCTCGTTGCCCGAGGCGTGTGCCAGGTGACGCCGCAGGACGGGCGATGGCATTTGTCGCTGCCGATGTTGCTGGCCCCAAGCCTCGGCGATCGCATCCTCGCGCCCTTTCAGACTCCCGCAGAGTCTGACTGGCTGAATTGGCTCCATCGCTATGCACTGTTGCATACCGACGCGTCCGAAGGGGTGCGCCAGTGGCAGCGCAGCACCCTACTGCAGCCAATTGCCGCCGCGATTCAGCAGCACTACGACACCACGGAGGCGATACAAGCCTTTGTGCAGCAAGCCCTAGCCCACAGCCGTCGCTTAACTGGGGGCGGATACAGCGCGGGCAATGTGCTCAACTTGGCCCAATACTGGAATTTGTCTTGGGTGGAATTGGACTGCGCCGGGCTCGATCTCCAGGAGGCTGATTTACAGTCCGATTGCTTTCAAGGGGTATCGCTGGTGCAGACTAACTTGGCCCAGACGATGCTGGCGAAGCCCTTGGGGCCAGCCCCCGTTGTTGCCATCAGCCCCAACGGATCTCAGATTGCGATTGGGGATCAGGATGGTCGGCTGCTGCTGTGGAGCATGACGGAGGAGCGACTGCTGCGAGGGCTAGAACTCGGGCGTCTGGGAGCAGTGCGCGCGATCGCCTTTAGCCCCGACGGCCACAGCCTGGTGGAGGGTCGTGGGGATGGGCAGGTGAGGCTGTGGGATTTGCGATCGTACCGCTCTGAAACCCTTAGTACGCTAGTGTCGGTACCGCTGACAACGCTGGCCTTCAGCGCCGATGGTCAACTCTTAGCTGGGGGAACAAAGGCCGGAGATCTGTTGGTGTGGCAACTGGCCTCGGGGAATTGCTTTCAACGGGTGGTGGCCCATAGCAATGCCGTGCGGGCGATCGCCTTTAGCCCATGCAGTCAGCGGGTGCTGACCTGCGGCGACGACTGCACAGCGGTGGAATGGCAGGTGTGCAGCGGCCTTGCGCAACACCGCTTTCGGGGCATGACCGCAACCCTACGCACTGTCGCCTACTGGCAAGATCCTAGACCTGCTGACACTGGGGCAGCGCCCAAGCCCGTCGTCGTCGGACAAATGGAAAATCGCCTGGTGATTTGGGATGTGGCCTCTGACTTGCCTTGCCTCATGCTCCCGGCAACCGGAGAACCAGTGCTGGCAGCCAGTCTCAGTCCAGACGGGCAGATCTTGACCGCCAGCGACATCAACCGCACCGTCCAGGTTTGGGATCTGTGCAACGTGCGGGATTCTAACGATCGCCAAGCCCTGTGTACCCTTGCACCTGGGATTGCCCCCGTTGAGTCTCTGGTGTTTCACCCGACCCAACCCCAACTGGTCACCAGTGCTGACTACGCGGTGCAACTGTGGGAACTGCCAACGGGTGACTGTCTCCGGCAGTGGCGCAGCGATCGCCACCCCGCCGAGGTGCTTGCCCTGACCACCGATCCACGCCAAGTCTTGAGCAGCCACCCCAACCGAACCCTGCGCTGTTGGCAGCGATCGCCCCAGGTGCCGCGCTGGGTTCCACAACAGCGGCTGACCGTGCCCCACCCCCAGCCCGTGGTGACAATGGCGACGGGCGTGCTCAATCGTCGCTGGGCAATCGCGGACAACAGCGGTACGGTTTATCTCTGGCATGTCCAAAACCGCAGTTGGCTCTCAAACTCTCTTCATCAGTCTGCGTGCATCACCGCAATGGCCTTCAGCACTGATGAAACCTGGCTCGCGATCGGGGATGAAACTGGCACCCTTGCCCTGTGGCACCTGGAAACGAACACCTGTCGCTGGCAGCAGCCCGCCCACGAACGAGATATTCTGGCGCTGGTCTTTAGCCCCACGGGCGATCGCCTGTATAGCGGCAGCGCTGATCACACCCTCTTGGGCTGGCACCTCAACGGCGATCGCACAACCGAGTATATTGGGCACCGTCGCCGCGTCACCCATCTGTGCCTATCCCCCAACGGCGATCGCCTATACAGCAGCAGCCACGATGGCACCGTTCGCCAATGGAATACCACCACCGCCGCCTGCGAACAAACCTGGCAGGGCGGCGATCGCCGCATCCACGGCACGCTGATTTCCCAGGGGGGCGAGCCGCTGATTCTGATGGGAGATCTTCACGCGCTAGTCCTGTGGGATCCCGTCGCCGCCGAGGTGCGCCATACCCTGGCAGGACACAGCGACACCCTGTGGGAAGTGGTCATCAGCCCCGATCATCGCATTGTGCTCAGCGCCAGCCAAGACGGGGAAGTGCGCCTGTGGCAGGTTTCTGACGGTACGCTGATGGCTCAGTTTCGGATCGATCGCCCCTACGAAGGACTCCAAATCGGCGGTTGCCGCGGCCTACCCGACCCCGAACGCCAGATGCTCTACTCCTTAGGCGCAGTCGATCACTGATGATCGCCCTCCGAGTCGGAACCGCTGGGGTTGGGCAATGCCTTGATGAAACGTCGCGTTAGGCGCTTCAGGTGAGACAGTCCATCGGCTGATGAATGTCCACCGCTGTGAATATGGCGGTTTCGCACCGTCCTCAGGTGAGGCTAACTGACGGCGACGAAACGGGATTAAGCGAGGTGGGCCAGGGCGAGCTGGGCCCGAGCGCGCACGGTGACTTCTGGATCGCGGCGCAATCGCTCCATCAGACAGTCACGAATCGTCGGCAACAGAGCCGCCTCATCCACCAACGCAGTCGCCAACCCCGCCAGGCCCACAATGGCGGCATAGCGCACAACCCATTCCGAATCCGCGATCGCGATCGTCAGCACCGACAAAACCTCCGCCTGGGCCGCGGGCACCTCCGCCGGGGCCATCGCCTCCCAGCGCAGGGTACCCAACCCCCTGGCCGCCGCCCGCCGGGCGCTCAGGGCAAAGTCGCCGCGCGCGGTATCCAACAAAATCCCCAGGGCACGGGGATCGCCAATCAGCGCCAAGGCTCGAATCGCCCAGGCCCGCGCGCCGTAGTTATAGCCGTCAAGCTGTGCCAACAGGGCCGGAACCGCTGCTGGCCCTAGGGCCACCAAGCCATCCACTGCCGCCACCGCTGCGCCAGGATTATTGAATCCCAAGACCTGAATGAATGTGGGCACGGCGGCTTCGTGTTGGGCTTGGGCCAGGGCACGCACAGCCTGCACCAGGGCGATCGCCGACTCCGCCGCATCAACGGCCTGGATCAGGGCGGCAAGATTCGCAGGAGGAGTCACCGTATCAGTCACCATCGGGTCAAAATCGTCGGTTTACAACACAAGGCGAAGCGGGCAGTCTGCCAACGCCCGATATCTGAAGTTGGGCGCGGGCATCCCCTAGAGCAAGCTGTCCATCAGCAGCATGACATCAATGGTCCGTTCCGTCAGGGGGGGCGGGCCGCTGTCTGTTGGGGGCAGGTGAGCGTCCAACACGCCTTTGAGGGCAATGAGCTTGAGACTATTTTCGGTCAGGGCGGTGGCGATCGCTTCGGCAGCGGGCAGGTATCCAATCGCGCCCAAATCCATTAGGGCCGATCGCCGCAGTTGTAGGTTTGGCCCTTGTAGAGTTGCGACTAAACGCTCGGCGTAGACCTCATCCGCCGTCAGTTGATACAGGGCGCGCGCTGCTGCATTGCTGACGGTGGGAACTTCGTGATCAAGAAAGGGCTGAACGTCCGCGATCGCCGCCTGCGCTCCCAACATACCCAACGCTTCAATGACAGCGGCATAGGGTTCCACCAAATGAGGTTTACCCGGCACCGCGATCGCGGCGGCAAGGCCCCCCCCCAATTTCGCCCGCAGAGCAGGAATGCAACGATCGTCTCCTAACTCCGCGAGGGCTTGGGCGGCGGCTTCGCGCACGTAATAATCCTCACAGTCGAGACACTGGATCAGCGCGGGCACCACCTGGCGATTGCCCAACTTTCCTAGGGCGCGGGCCGCGTTGCGCCGGAGGGGATATCCGCCATCGGGAGAACGATCGGTGGTGTCAGAGAGGGCTGACTCCAGCGCAGCGATCGCCACCGCATCCTCCACCCGAAACCGCCCCAGCCACCAAGCTGCGTAGTATCGCAAGCTCGGATCGGCGGTTTGTTGTAGGTTTGCGATCGCCTGCTCCAGTGTCCAAGATTCGCCCGTAATCGATTCCGCCATGCTCGTCTATTCAGTCGTCTTCTGTCCCAAACTGGCAATGGGTCGCCAGATGCCGAGGTTGCCCATGCCTGAATACAGAGAGACGCCCCGGTAGAACCTAAACTCCGTCGTTGGCCCCTGCGAATCGTGCCGGGTTGCCTCCCACGAGCTGCAATTCCATCGCGGCGTCTCTGCCCGTTGGCTTACGCCAGTCCCCGCCGGGTTTGACTCCCCAGACAGGATACATAAATGCCCATCTCACTTGCGCAACGCGGAATCTACGCCCTCAATGCGCAAATCCAGGGGTCAATTAATCATCCGCATTCAACGGCTGAATATTGACAATCGTGCCACCCATGCGGGTAATGCGCTGCATTTCTTGGTTCATGCGGCTATAGGGCACTTTGATGAAGGTGCTGCCGCTCTGGCGAATGGGGTAGCCATTTTTGTCCGTGGCGTCGCTCTGACGCAAGCCCGTCACTTCGTATAAAAAGATACGGCCTTGGGAAGGAGACACCGTCGCCGTGCCGAAAGCATTCTGACCCATCATGATAT
>JACYME010000125.1 GCA_015272155.1 Leptolyngbyaceae cyanobacterium T60_A2020_046 | reverse complement strand
TGCTTGGCCCAGCTGCGATCGCCCATGATTTTTCCCAGATTTTCTGGATAGAGCTCACCTATGGTTGCCACGCCTCCCCCGCCCTCCCAGCAGGCTGAATGGTTTGAGGAGACTCGTTTTGGTGTTGCGTCTTGGCAAGAGCGCGGGATTGTCGCGCTGTTGACCCTAGCCGGACTGGTGCCCCTGCTGCTGATTGGGGGCATTTTTGCCGTTTTTGTCTACGGCAGTTGGCAGTTTTTTCAGCAAATCTCACCCGCCCACTTTTTTACCGCGACCCAGTGGACGCCACTGTTTTCGAGTCAACAGTTTGGCATTGTGGTGTTAATTAGCGCCACACTTACCATCAGCGCGATCGCGATGATGGTGGCCATGCCCGTGGGGCTCCTCGCCGCAATTTACCTCAGCGAATATGCGCCCCCTGCGCTGCGGCGAATCATCAAACCCGTTTTGGAATCTTTGTCTGGGGTGCCGACGATTGTCTATGGCTACTTCACGATTTTTTACGTCACCCCGGCATTACAGCAGTGGATTCCCGGTTTGTCGACCTTCAATGGCCTCAGTGCCGGGCTCATGACCGGGGTGCTGATTGTCCCCGTAGTGGCCTCCTTTAGCGAAGACGCCCTGCGCAGCGTCCGGAGCCGCCACCGTCAGGCGGCCTATGGCTGTGGGTTTACCCGCCAGGAGACGATTGTCCACATCTTGCTGCCCGCTGCCTTTCCAGGCATTGTGGCGTCCTTTACCCTGGCGGCCTCCCGAGCCCTGGGGGAAACGATGATTGCCGCGATCGCGGCGGGGCAAAATCCGCGCCTGACCCTAAATCCCCTCGTGCCCATCGAAACCATGACAGGCTTCATCATCCAGGTCAGCTTGGGGGATGTGCCCACCAACAGCCTTATTTTCTACACCATTTTTGCCGTGGGGATGGTGTTATTTCTGATCACCCTGAGCCTCAATACCCTGGGGCATGAGCTGGTGCGCCGCTACCACCAAGCCATGGAGCGACAGACGATTCCCATCGCTGAGGCAGCCAAATCTACCCAGGCAGAATTGCGATTGCTGGGTACGGTGATGCAGTCGTGGTCGTTATTTCGCGATCGCCTCTGGTTTCGGCAATGGGGCGATCGCCTATTTCACGGACTAGGGTTAGGGGCGGCGCTGCTGGGGCCAGCCTTTCTCATCGTGCTGACCGCCATCACCTTCCATCGGGGCTATGCGCAACTGAGCTGGCACTTTTTCACCCACTTCACCTCGCGAAACCCTGAGCAGGCGGGCATTCTGGCCGCCCTGGCAGGCACCCTGTGGCTGCTGGGCCTCACCACGTTGTTTGCGGTTCCCATCGGCATTGCCGCCGCGATTTATTTAGAGGAGTATGTGCCCTGTGGATTCTGGAGCCGCCTGTTTGAAGTCAACCTGGCAAATGCGGCGGCGGTGCCTGGGATTCTCTATGGGTTATTGGGGTTGGGGGTTTTGGCGCGGGGCATGGGCTGGCTCACGGGGGGACGCAGCCTGTTGTCAGCCGCATTGATGATGACGATGCTGGTGTTGCCGCTCTTGATCACCGCATCGCGATCGGCCCTGCGGCAGGTGCCCAGCTCTCTCAAGCGGGCGGGCTATGCGGTGGGGATGAGCCGCTGGCAAGTGGTGTGGAATATTATGCTGCCTGAGTCCCGGGCGACACTGTTGACCGGGGTGCTGATGGCGCTGTCGCGGATTTTGGGAGAAACTTCGCCGCTCATCGCGATCGGCGCGGTGGAATACATCACCTTTACTCCCGACCTCAGTGCCGATGGTCTGCGTCGCCCCTTCACAACGCTCACAACTCAAATTTTCTTTTGGCTGAGTCGTCCCCAGGCGGCCTTCCAGGCTAAGGCATCGGCAACGGTGCTGGTGCTCATTGCGTTGTTGTTGATCATGAATGTGGCGGCGGGGTTCCTGCGGCACCGCCTGCAAAGGACGGGGGAGCAGTAGCCCGCCATGCCGCCGAGTTGTTCGTTTTGCTGGGGGCGATCGCGCCCCCGAGTGACGCTTTCAAGCGACGCCTTACACCGGTTAACGGTCATGTCTCAAGCGTTGTTGTTGTCTGCACACCGTAGGATTGACTGATGCTAACTCCCATACTGCCTATGAACGCTGTGGATCGTGCCGATAATGCCATGCAACCTTCGGAACCTTCGGAGACGATCGCCTTTCAGATTCAGCAGCTGTCGATCTATTACCGCGATCGCCCCGCCCTGCTGGATGTCTCTCTCGACATTCCGGCCCGCCGCCTGACCACCCTGATCGGCCCCTCGGGCTGCGGCAAAACCAGCCTCCTCGGCTGCCTCAACCGCATTAACGACCTCACCCCCGGCATCGATATCCAGGGGCAGATTTGGTTCCGGGGTGAGCCCTTGCGCCAGATTCCCGAAGTGGCGCTGCGGCGGCGAGTGGGCATGGTGTTTCAGCGACCCAACCCTTTCTCAAAATCCATTTACGAAAATATCGCCCTGGGCTTGCGAATCAACGGCTATCGCGGCAATGTGGACGATCGCGTCGAGCACGCCCTTCAGCAGGTGGGCCTGTGGGACGACGTGAAGGATCGCCTGCGCGATAATGCTATGCGCCTGTCGGGCGGCCAACAGCAGCGGCTCTGCATCGCCCGCGCGCTGGCACTGGGGTCTGAGGTGCTGTTGATGGATGAGCCCTGCGCCTCTCTGGATCCCATTTCCACAGGACGCATCAACCGCCTGCTAAACGAACTCAAGCAGCACTACACCATCGTTGTGGTGACCCACAACTTGAAGCAGGCGGCGGTGATTTCTGACCATATGGCCTATTTTCACCTCGCTCATCACAACGGCCAGCAGGTGGGGCGGTTGATGGAATTTGGAGTCGTGCCAGACATTTTTATACAGCCCCAACACCAAGACACCTGGGACTATGTGTATCACCAGTCGCTATCGGCAACGCCCGGACAACCGGAAGAGCGCCGTCAGTGGTCTTGGCGATCGCTGAGCTAGACACGATCGCGCTTGCTCACTTGGGCTCCAGCGAGGAAGGGCAGCCTTTCACGGTAGGATCAGCAAGGCGTTAAGGATTGTTGAGCTATGGTTGAGCGGCCCATTAAGAAATCAGAACTCGCAGCCCGTGCTGCGGAAGGCGGAGAGCGCGATCGTCCCCAAGGGGGAGAGCGGCGCGAACGCAGTGGTGGCAAAGGCCGCAAAGGGAGACAGGGCAAAGGACGGGGCGATCGCGAAGAGAGAAAGCCCGCTGTGCCACTGGCTTTGATGCGCGGCCCCAAACCCCAGCCCAAGGTAGAAGAACCGGAACCCGTGGAAGAAGCAGTGGCAGAAGAAGCGGCTGAAGCATCCGAAGCGACTGAAGCAACTGAGGGCGACACCGAGGCCGCTGAGGCTACCCCCGACGCTACCCCCGCAGAATAGGGAGCCAGGTGGTGCGGCGTGGCGAGTCCGACGATCGCTCGCCTGCCCTGCGATCGCATAAAAAATCCCCAGCCCGTGGGCTGGGGAAAGCTATCAGGGTGCATCTACCACCCCACTGTTCTTTATCATCTGAGGCGCTCCCGGAAAGTTTGGTGAAATTTGCGCCAAACCAGGCGCGATCGCGGCGGAACCTGACACTGAACACCGCGTCCCAGCTACCGGAGTTCTGGACACTATCGGGCGCGCAGCCTTTAGCATAGGGAATGCAGTCGCCCGAGGACATCGCGATCCTCCGGCATCGCGCCACGACATCCGGAAAAGGCAGAGGTGATGGGGAGTTGGCATCGCAAAACGCTAGGACTTTTGGGCGCTGCCCTCATCGGCTGCGTTGGCACGCTGGCAGCCTGTAGTCCTGCTCCCGATACGACGGCGACAACGGACGAGGAATCAGCGGCGCGCGATCGCGACCCCAGCGTGCTGCGCCTGCTCTACAGCCGCGCCCCGGTCACGCTAAACCCGCACTTTGCCACGGGCGTCCAAGATTTTGAAGCGGGGCGTATCGTCTTTGAACCCCTCGCCAGCGCCGATGCCGAGGGTAACCTGGTGCCGATCTTGGCCGCCGAAATTCCCACCGTTGAAAATGGGGGCGTCGCTGCCGATGGCCTATCTGTGACGTGGCGGCTCAAGCCCGATCTGCAATGGGCCGATGGCACACCGCTGACCGCCGAGGATGTGGTCTTTACCTACGAGCTGGTCACCAACCCGCAGATTGCCGCCGCCACTGCCCAGTATTACGAGGCGATCGCCACCGTGGAAGCGATCGCTAACGACACCGTTCGCATCACCTTCAAAGCCCCCACTGCGGCATGGCAGATTCCCTTTACTGGGCAAACGGGCGTGATTTTGCCCCAGCATCAGTTTGCCGCCTATAGCCCCGCCGAAGTGCGCGATGCCGATCTTAACCAAACCCCCATCGGCACTGGCCCCTACCGGGTGACGGCCTTCCAGCCCGGCAGCGTCATCTACGAACCCAACCCCAACTATCGTGGCGGGGTTCCCGCCTTTCAGCGGGTTGAGCTCGTGGGCGGTCTGGCCCCCTATGCGGCAGCCCGCGAGGTACTCGAAACGGGTACCGCCGACTTTGCCCATAACCTGCAAATTGAGGCAGAAATTCTGACTGAGCTGCAAACCTCAGGTGCGGGGAAAGTAGTGCCCGTTTTTGGCGGTCTGGTCGAGCGCATCATGCTCAACCCGACCGACCCCAATGCGGAAACAGAGTCTGGTGAGCGGGCCAGCCTGGCCGCCCCCCATCCGTTTTTGAGTGATGTGCGGGTGCGGCGGGCGATCGCCCACGCCATCGATCGCGACGCGATCGCCGAAACCCTCTACGGCTTCACCGGACGACCCACCGATCACCTCTTTATTGCGCCCCAGGTTGATGTCGCCTCCACGGAGGTTGTCTATGACTACGATCTCGACCAGGCCAGAGCACTTTTGGAAGAAGCAGGCTGGCAAGATACCAACGACAATGGCATTCGCGATCGCAACGGGGTGGAAATGCGCCTCGTGTTCCAATCTTCCGTAAACCCGGTGCGCCAGCAAACCCAAACCCTGGTGCGCGACAGCCTCCGCGAAATCGGCATTGAGGTGGAGATCAAGCGCGTCCGCGTCGATGACTTTTTCTCCGCCGACCCCGAGCAAACCAACAGCATCAACCACTTCTACGCCGACATGCAGGCGTACACCACGGGCAACGACCACCCCGACCCCATCATCTACCTCAACTGGTGGACCTGCGACCAAATCGCCGCCCAAGACAACAACTGGCAAAAGCCCAACAACGCCCGCTATTGCAACGAAACCTACGACGCCCTGTGGCAATCCGCCAGCCAGGAGCTTGATCGCAATCGCCGCATCGCCCTCATTCAACAAATGGATGCCCTACTGTCTGAAGATGTTGCCGCCATCCCCATCGTGCATCGCGCGATCGCCAATGGCGTCAGCACCACCCTCATCGGCATGACCCCCACCCCCTGGGACACCAGCACCTGGGACATTGCCCAATGGCAACGCCAATCCCCTACCCCAGATCCCGAAACGGCCCAACCTGAGGCACCCTAATCCTTAGCGCATTCTTAACCCTGGCGTGGTTACTATCAAGTTTAGAAAAAGTCCAGTATGCTGCCGTACTCCATGCCGGCGGATGGGCAGTATGAAGAAGCGAGTCTGTGGGATCACTTGTCATCGCCAGGGTTGGACGCATTGAGTTGAGGATATGACGGCGATCGCCGGGCATGTTGTCCACCATCGGTTAACCTGACGATGGGTCATCCCTCAAACGGGTCGCATCTTGCGACGATTGAGCCAATGGGATGAGTTTCAGGGTTCCTCGATAGCGCTGGCGATGGCGTCTCTGCCAAACAAGTTGTCCCTTGCGATTACCGTGCCAAATTCAATGTTTTCGATTTACATCCTGACCTATAACGAAGAGCTGGATATTGCAGCGTGCATTGAGTCTGCGCTGCTGAGCGACGATGTCATCGTCGTGGATTCATGCAGCAGCGATCGCACCGTTGAAATTGCCTCCCGCTACCCGGTGCGCGTCATTGAGCATCCCTTCGAGAGCCACGGCAAACAGCGCACCTGGATGCTGGAAAACATTCCCCCCAAGCACGAGTGGGTCTACATCCTAGAAGCCGATGAGCGCATGACACCGGAATTGTTTCAGGAATGTCTGGACTGCATTCGCGCCCCGCAGCATGTGGGCTACTACGCCGCCGAGCGGGTCATGTTTATGGATCGCTGGATTCGCCACAGCACCCAATATCCCCGCTACCAACTGCGGCTACTGCGCCACGGCAAGGTGTGGTTTACGGACTATGGGCACACCGAGCGCGAGGTGTGCGACGGATCCACAGGCTTTTTGACAGAAACCTATCCCCACTACACCTGTGGCAAGGGGCTCAGCCGCTGGGTCGAAAAGCACAACCGCTATTCCACCGACGAAGCGCGGGAAACCCTGCGACAGCTTGAGTCGGGGCGGGTGGAATGGGGCAAACTGCTGTGGGGCAAGTCCGAGGTTGAGCGTCGCCGCGCCCTGAAGGATCTATCCCTGCGGATGCCGTTTCGGCCTTTGGTGCGTTGGTTCTACATGTATTTCATCCTGGGCGGCTGGCGAGATGGGCAGGCGGGCTTTGCCTGGTGTACGTTGCAGGCATTTTATGAGTACCTGATTGTGCTGAAGGTGCGCGAACTGAAGCGCGATCGCGCCCAAGCGGCTGCCGCCACACCGCCCCCCTTTCAAGTCGATACCGCGATCGCGCCCGCAGTGAATAGAGAAGCAGCACCCGCAACGGATTCTCAGGTAATGGCCAACCGCCAATAGATCAGCGTTGCATCTGCCGAGGCAAGCGCAGTGCCCGCAAGCGCTACACTCAAGGGCGATGCGTTATCCCGTGGGGCGTATTGATGGTGGCCGTTGAGTACGATCTCGTAATCCTAGGTGAGACATGGGCGGGATATGAGGCCGCCCGCTGTGCCGCTGAGTGGGGGTCACGAGTCGCGCTGGTGCAGAATGGAGAGACGGGCGATCGCGCACAACAACGGGCGATCGGCATCCGAGCTGCGACCCACCGCGTCACCCAAGCCCAAGCGTTGAATCCGTTTCAGGCTGATGTGTCGTCAACGCCCGCGCTCAACTGGTCGGCTGTTCAACAGTGGGCTGACCTCACCGCCACAACGTTGGGCGATCGCGCCCTAGAAACCTGCCTAGCCGAGGGCGTAGATGTAATTGCCGATCGCGCGCAGTTTCGGCCTGGGCGATCGCTGGGGGTTGAAACATCGGCGCGATCGCTCACCACCCGCTGCGTGCTGCTCGCCACCGAGGCCAGCCCCGCACCGCCAGAAATCCCCGGATTTGAGCACATTCCCCATCACAGCCCCGCCAGCCTGTTGGCCCTGGAAGCGCTGCCCCCTTCGGCGATCGTGCTGGGCCATACCCCCGCAGCGGTCGAAATCAGCCAAACCCTTGCCCTGTGGGGCGTTGCGGTGACTCTGGTGACCGCAGCACCCCGGCTGCTGCCCACCGAGCCCGCGATCGCGTCTGACTGGATTACCGCCCAGCTGATGGCAGATGGGGTCGCGGTGTGGACAGGAACCGTACCCAGCGCAGTGACCGCGATGGGTGATGGCGTGCAGATAGCGGTGGGCGATCGCACCTTGGAGGCCGCGCAGTTGGTGCTGGCCACCACACCGCGCCCCAAACTCGATGACCTCAACCTCGCCGCCGTTGGCTTAGACGAATCAGCCCCGCGCTTGCACACAAACCGCTATCTACAAACCCACAACCCGCGCGTCTATGGCTGTGGAGCCGTCCTGGGTGGTTACGGATTTTCGGCGATCGCCCGTCACGAAGCCCGCGTCGCCACCGAAAACGCCCTGTTCTGGCCCCGCCGCCCCATCCGATATGAGGCCGTGCCCTACCACATGGGCACCCTGCCCCCCTACGCCCGCGTGGGCCTCAGCCCCGCCCAAGCCCGCCATCGTTATCCCACTTCCGTTCAGGTTTACGCGCTGCCGTGGCACACCGTCGCCGCCGCCCACTGGCAGGGCACGCCCACGGGATTTGGGCAATGGATCATCCGTCAGGATGGCAAGGTTCTAGGAGCGCAACTCCTCGGCCCCGGCGCAGATGATCTGTGCCAAGCCCTGGCGTGGATGATGGCGACACGGTGCTCCCTACGGGCGATCGCGGCTCACCCCAGCTTGCCCGACAGCCTAGCGGATGTGCTGCACCAGGTCGCGTGGGCATGGCAGCGCGATCGCTGGCAACCGGGACACTGGCGGCGCGACTGGGCCGAAAACTGGTTTAACTGGCGGCGATCGCGCCCCGCGCATCCCTCTAAAAAGAGATAAGGCCATCCACCAGGGACGGCCTCATCCACCGAGACAACGGGCGCGATCGCAACACCCTCTGATAATCAGTCCAGCGTCAGCCTAGGCTACCGACGGCTGCTCATATA
>JACYME010000229.1 GCA_015272155.1 Leptolyngbyaceae cyanobacterium T60_A2020_046 | reverse complement strand
GCGGCGAGTATTGCGGGGGCTGGGTGGTTGACTCAGCGGAGATAGAAGATGGAAGCGCGATCGCTGGGCAGTTTCAGCCTGCGCCAGTCAATTCCAACGCTGATATCCGGTATTTTGTATTGCCTATCGAAAAAACGATATTGATTGAGATTGGCCGCAATGTCGTTTCTCGCCAAGACGCAGGCGGTTCGATCGCTATAATAACGACAGGCTTAGGGTTTTTTAACAATTATTTAAAATTTGGGGTGGCTGTTGTCAATGTTGCCATCCAGGATTGATGCAGGTTTGCGGCTCTTTGTGAGGCGGCCCCTTAGATCTGGGGCTTCGATGTTTCTCGTAAAGGCCACTTGGTAATGTCTGCGCAGGCTTGTCAAATAACGCATTATCTTTTGAGGTTTCCATGACCCGTGCAGTGTCTCTTGAAGCGCTGTCTGCTGCGTCGATTGTGCAGGAATACGGCAGCCCTTTGTATCTCTATGACTTAGAAAAAATCGAGGATCGCTTTGATCGACTCAATGCTTCCTTGCCACAGAATTTCCGTCTTCACTATGCGTTAAAAGCGAACAGCAATCTGACGATTGGCAACCTTTTAGCCCGCAGGGGTGCTGCCGCTGAGGTGAGTTCTTTAGGGGAACTCATTGCTGCGTTGAAGTCGGGTTATTCTCCCCAGGAAATGGTATTCACGGGGCCGGGTAAAACCAACCACGAGCTGGCTGCAGCCCTGGACTACAACATTGGCTTAGTGGTCGTGGAGTCGGCCAGCGAAGCCCGCCGTTTAGACATTCTCGCCGCAGAGCGAGATAGAAAGCAGCCTATTTTACTCCGCATCAATCCGGAATATCGCACGTTGAATAGTTGTGACGTGAGTTGTGCGATCGGCGGCGGCGACACCCTGAAGCCGATCGCGATGAATAGTCAGGGCGGCAGCAAGTTTGGGATAGATGAAAAGCACGCAGATGCTGAACTGGAAGCCATTCAACACCTGGCCCATGTTGACCTAAAGGGCATTCACATTTTTACAGAAAGCAACGTGCTGAATTATCAGCATTTGCTGAATGCATGGCGAAATACGGTGGCGATCGCCGATCGCTTACGGGCTCACGGTCACCCCATTGCAGTCGTGGATTTTGGTGGCGGCATCGGTGTGCCTTACAACGCCGTCGATCCCCATTTTGATACTGTGGCCTTTGGGCAAGCGTTGGCTGCGACCTTTGCCCACACGCCCTATCACTACATCTTGGAAATGGGACGATACCTCGTTTGCGAGGCGGGCACTTATATCACCGAAGTTTTGGATATCAAACAGTCGCGGGGGCAGCGATTTGCCATTGTGAATGGCGGTGTCCACAACATTTATCGAACGCCTGCCATGCAAACGGCGAGCCAGTTTTTGACGGTTCCCGGCAAAGAAACGAGCGCCACCGTGCCAACAACTCTGGCGGGTCAGTTGCCGACGCCCCTCGACATCATCGTGCGAGATGCTCCCTTGCCCGCTGATCTTGCCATTGGTGACCTGATCTTGATTCAGAACTGTGGAGCCTATGGCTACAACCATTCTTTGACGAACTTTGCCCTGCATCCGTACCCGGCGGAGGTGGCCCATCGGGGCGATCGCGTTGCGGTGATTCGCGATCGCGGCACCTATGACGATTTCTTCCTGCACCAAAAGCTGATCACGGTTTAACCGCCGTTGAGCTCGAGTTTGCGATCGCCCCCTGTCGATTGGGGCTGGTTGTCCTGTGCCCGAGGGCCAAGAAAACCGCGATCGCGCTGCTTTTTGCTGTCTTTCAATCCTTTGCCATGTCATCTTCCTCTCCTATCACCATCGGCATTCGCCGCGAAAATGAAGCCCAAAAATTCGAGGCGCGGGTGCCGCTTACCCCCACCGACATCCAGCATTTGCAGGCAGTGCTGGGCGATCGCGTTCGCTTTGTGATTCAGCCGGCAAAACGGCGCACCTTTGTGGATGAAGACTACGCCGCGATCGGCGTCACCGTGCAAGAAGACCTCACTGAGGCCGACCTCATTTGCTGCATCAAAGAGGTGTATCCCGACCAGCTCATCGACGGCAAAACCTATCTGGTCTTTGCCCACGTCATCAAAAGCCAGCCCGCCAACATGCCCATCCTGCGAGAACTCCTGGATCGGCACATCACCCTAATGGACTACGAATGCATCACCGACGAAGAGGGGCGACGCACCGTTTTCTTTGGGCGATCGGCGGGGCAAACGGGCATGGTTGAAACCCTGCGGGCCTTTGGGCAACGGCTGACGGCTCTGGGGCAGCCCTGTGCGCTGCAGGAGCTGAAACCCGTATACAACTATGCCGACCTCGCTGCCGCCAAGGCTCACCTGCAAACGTTGCACGATCGCCTGCACCAGGATCCTTCCCAGCTTGGCATCACCGATTATCCCGTGGTGTTTGGCTTTGCGGGCACGGGCAACGTCGGCCAGGGTGCGATGGAAATCTTTGATTTGCTGTCGCCCAAAACCATTCAGCCCCACGAGTTGCCCGCGTTGTTTGAGTCTGGGCAAACGGGCTTGTTCTGCTGTCCTCTGCCGAAATCGGAAACGTTGCGGAATGGCAATGGCGGTTACGATGCAGCGGAATATGCTGCCTTCCCCGATCGCTACCACAGCCGCCTGCCAGAACTGTTGCCCTACCTGTCTGGGCTGCTGAACTGTGTCTTTTGGGCACCCCAGTATCCACGAATTTTGCCCCAGGATGCCTTTCGACAGGCGTGGCAACACGGCCCTCGCCGCTTGCAGGTGGTGGGCGACCTGAGCTGCGACCCGCCTGCGGGCAGCGTGGCCTGCACGATGGATGCGGGGGATTTGTACCGCCCCGTCTTTGACTACGACCCGCTCACCCACACCATGCAGCCTGCCTTTCAGGCCGAGACGGTGACCGTGATGGCGGTGGATAACCTGTCGGCGGGGCTGCCCCGCGATGCCTCTGTGGCCTTCAGCGCCATGCTGCGCGACCACTTGATTGATCTCGTGCAGGCGAACCCGCGATCGCCCGATTTTCTCCAAAACCTTCCCTCCGCCCTGCGCCGCGCCACCGTGACCCATCGCGGGCAGCTTCAGCCCCGCTTCCACACCTTGCAATCCGCCCTCGACCACTACGCCCCGGCGATTTCGCTGGCGTCAGGTCGTTCCTCGTGCTAAATGGGCGTTTCTTTCAGTCTGGCTGCCGTTCATTCACCCCTGTCCATCCGCCGCTGTTAGGAGTCATGATGATGACGCTTACTCAACCTGCTGCTGATTATTTGAGAAAGCTCGCGATTTATGGCGCGATCGCCGCGATCGCCCTCACTGGAATTCTGCTGGCCCCGTGGCCGTGGAAACTGCTGCCCCAACTCGTGCTGGGGGCGATGTTTGCCCACGGCGTGGAGCTAGAGCACGAAATGATTCACCAGCGTCACTTTGGCAAACGCTGGGGAGATGCGATCGGCTTTCTGCTGGGGTTGCCCATGCTGGTGGAATTCACCCGCTATCGCATTACCCACAGCTACCACCATCGCGCCGTTGGCACCCCCGATGATGAGGAATCCTTCGCCTACAATTTTGCGCAGTTGGGCGCCCCCCTGAGCTTTGCCCTGCACCTTTCGATGGTCAGCCACTATCGAAACGTGTTGAACAACCTCGGACACGCGATTTTGGGAAATACCACTGCGATTCGTCAGGGCATGGGCAATGCGGGCAAAACCGCGCCACCCGCAGCGGTGCAGCGCATCCTGCGCGGCTATCGGATCATGGCGCTGGTCATTTTGGCCGCGATCGCCCTTTCCCTGGCCCTGCACACCACTCTTTTTGTGCAGGCGTGGCTTTTGCCGCTCCTCTTTGCTGGCCCAATTCATGCCTTGGTCGAGCTTCCCGAGCACTGGGGCTGCCATACCGACTCCCCAGACATAATGGTCAATACCCGCACCATTCGCCCCAGCCGCCTGGCAGACTGGTTTACCAACGGCAATTGCTGGCATGTGGAGCACCACTACAAGCCCGCCATGCCGATGGCAGACTTGCCCCAACTGCATGACCAAATCGCCCCCCAAATCAAGTTTCTAAACTGCGGCTATGGCGAGTTTTACCGGGCCTTTTGGATGGCGCTGTGGCACCCTCGACATTCTGTTTAGACCAGACAAATCCAACCATGACCCATATTGTGATTACGGGTGTGGCCCAAGGGCTGGGCCGCGCCCTCACCGACCAATTCATTCGCCTGGGGCATACGGTCTATGGCTGTGATGTGCAAGGCGCGGCGATCGCGCAACTCACCGCCGAATATCCCGCCCCTCATCACTTTGCCTGTGTGGAGGTGACCCAAGCCACCCAGGTGCAGCAGTGGGCCACAACAGTGCTGGCGATCGCCCCCGCCCCTGACCTGCTGATCAACAATGCCGGGACGATGCCGCCCCTGGCCCCCTTTTGGGAGGTGCCCGCTGCCGACTTTGACCGCACCCTCGACATCAATGTCAAAGGGGTCGCCAACGTCATTCGCGCCTTTGCCCCGGCGATGGTGGCGCAGCAACGGGGCGCGATCGTGACCGTGAGCGCCAAATGGGGCCGCCAAGGAGCTGCCAAGGCCAGCCCGTTTTGCACCAGTAAATGGGCGATCGAGGGGTTGACCCAATCCCTCGCCCAAGAGCTGCCCCCCGGTATGGCGGCGGTCACCTTTGCCCCTGGTGCCGTCCATACCCATGCTCTGGAGGTGGTGCATGGCGTCGAAAAAGCCGCGACCTATCTCGCCCCTGCCGAGTGGGCAGCGCATGCCGCCCCGTTTTTGCTGACTATTGGCGCAGGGCACAACGGCCAAGCCCTTACCTTGCCGAGCGTCGCCTAACCTGAGTTCGGGTTAAGTCCTCAATCGCGTAAGACCGATTCTTGGCCAGAGGCTTTCCCTGCCTCAGATGGGCCAGGGGTGGGTTTGCCGCTGGGTTTCACCCACCCCGTCCTGCGGACACCCCTCCCGGGGAGGGGAAAAATATGGGCCAGTGGTTTAACCCGAACTGACGTTAGCCTGATGTCTGAGTTTGTCTGAGTGCTTCCCGTCCCTTGCGGGGCTCTAGTGCTTTGACAACCCTGCCCCCGCTGGTGCAGGTGTCGTGGGCATCTTTGGGATCATCTCTCGCAATGGGGCTTACTCTCGCAATGGGACTCATGGGGTTCTCCTTGCCGTCTGGTGATGGTCCAGGATGGGCGATCGCTAGCCTCTGTCGTGCTCTTGGGGATTCAAAAGCTGTGCCACCGTTAGGGCCAGGTCAGGAAATTGGGGCGATCGCAGCACCGCTTCACCCCGGAGTTCCTGGGCTTCGTAGAACCCATCAACCCAGGTCAACACCGTCACCTGCTGCCGCAGGGGATCGACGATCCAGTATTCAGCGATGCCCCGTGCGGCATATTCCGATCGCTTGTAACGATAGTCTCGATCTTCGTTGGCCTTGCCAGGAGACACGACCTCGACCACCAGCAGCGGCGGCGGCATGTCTTCGGTGATGGTGCTGCGCGGGCGACCCTTCAGTGCGTCGGTTAGGGATGCTCCCAACACCATCACATCCGGAACCCGCACCCGACCGGACACGACGATTTCCGTTCTGCCCTGACGAACCCAGGCAAAGGGCACCACCCGCAAAAACTGCGCGACTAAGTAGCTGCCAATGACGACGTTATCTTCGCTTTCGGGCGGCATTTCGATGATTTCCCCATTCACAAACTCGCAGCGTGCCTCTGGGCCAGTGTCACGGCTCAGATAATCCGCCAGGGTGAGCGTTGTGGTGATCATGGCTGGGAAGGTGCCCTCAGTCCGTTGACCTCATTCTACTGTCACGGATTTGGCAAGGTTGCGGGGCTGATCCACATCCAACCCGCGCCGGGCGGCGATGTGGTAAGCCAGCAGTTGCAAGGGAATCACCGTCAGAATGGGGGACAGGAGTTCATCCACCAAGGGCACGGGCAGCAGGGCGTCAAAGGTGTCTTCGGCCTCTGGGTCGTTCATGGGCACAACGCCGATAAGCTGCGCATCCCGCGCCTTGGCTTCCTGCGCGTTGGAGAGCACTTTGTCGTACACCGAGCCGGGCATCGCGATCGCGACGACGGGCACCTTGGCATCCAGAAGCGCGATCGGGCCGTGCTTCATTTCGCCGGCGGGGTAGCCCTCGGCGTGGATGTAGCTGATCTCCTTGAGCTTGAGCGCGCCCTCTAGGGCAATGGGGAAGTTGATGCCGCGCCCCAGATAGATGAAGTCCGTGGTGTCGGCAAAGTTGTGGGCGAGGTCTTCGATGTAGCGTTCCTGGCTTTCGAGCACCAGCTCGATCAGTGCGGGAAGCTGTCGCATTTCCGTGAGGATGGCGCTGAGGCGATCGCGGCTCAACCGTTGCCGACGATAGGCCAAGTCGAGGGCCAGGAAGTAGAAGGCCATCACCTGAGCGGTGAAGGTTTTTGTCGCGGCGACGCCGATTTCGATGCCCGCGTGGGTGTCGATGATGTGGGGCACCAGCCGCGACAGGGAGCTTTCAGGGCGGTTGGTAATGCCCAACATGCGCGGGGCGAGGTCGCGATCGCCCGTTGCCTGTCGCCGGGCCTGCTCCATTTCCAGCGCGGCCAGGGTGTCCGCCGTCTCGCCTGACTGGGTGACGCCAATCGTCAGGGTGTGGCGGGTCAGGGGCGAGGGCGAATAGCGAAACTCCGAGGCATACTGCACCAGGGCCGGAATCTCCGCCAACTGCTCCAGCAGATATTTGCCCACGAGGCTGGCGTGCCAACTGGTGCCACAGGCCACAATCTGCACCTGCTCCAGCCCATCCAGCAGCTCATCCGCTAGCTCTAGGCGAATGGGCGAAGTGTCGCTGTCGGGGCTCCAGGTTTCATCCAGGTAGGTTTCTAAGCAGGTGCGCACGACGCCCGGCTGCTCGTAGATTTCCTTGAGCATGAAGTGCTTGAATCCCTGCTTTTCGACCATGATGGGATTCCAATTGAGGGTGAAGGGATGTTTTTTGAGGCGATCGCCCGCAACGGTATACACCTCCACGCCCAAGGGCGTCAGCCTTGCCAGTTCGCCATTTTCCAAGGGCAGCACCGCGCGGGTGTGGGGCACGATCGCGGGCGTATCCGAGGCGCAGAAAAATTCCCCTTGCCCAAAGCCAATCACCAGCGGAGCCTGCTGACGCACCACGATCAGATCATCGGGATAGTCGGCGCTGATCACCGCTAGGGCAAAGGCTCCCTCTAGGCGAGACACACAGGCACGCACCGCTTCTAAAAACGGATCGCGATCGGCCAGGGAAATTGGATCCACGGGTGGGTGCTTCAGGCACTCCGCAATCAGGTGAGGAATCACCTCGGTATCGGTATCGGAGCGAAACTCGTGGCCCTTTTGCTTCAGTTCTTCCCGCAGTTCGCGATAGTTCTCAATAATGCCGTTTTGCACCACCGCAATGCGGCGATAGGTGTCGGTGTGGGGGTGGGCGTTGTGTTCTTCCGGTTTGCCGTGGGTGGCCCAGCGGGTGTGCCCAATGCCCAGCCGCGCCGGATTATCGACCCCGGTAATTTTGTCTTGGAGGTTCTGTAACTTGCCCTTTGCGCGTACACAGTTCAGCTCGCCTTCGAGGACGGTGGCGAGTCCGGCGGAGTCATAGCCGCGATATTCCAGCTTGCGGAGTCCCTCTATGAGAATGTCGCTGGCTGGGCGTGTTCCGATATAACCGACGATTCCGCACATGGTGGTCACTCCTTAGTCACTGCTGGTGGCGGTGTCTGTGGGGGCGGTTGCCCGATCTGAAGCGAAGGACAAGCGGGAATTCCCACAGTCGGGGGCGCGATCGCCTGTCTCACTCTATCTCGACATGCCGTATCCCAACATCGCACATCCCAGCGGGGGGTGATGCGGCGATCGCGACAGTCGGGGATGGCGCAGGCTTTATCTCCAGTTGTGGCCGATGACCGCGCGATCGGCAAGACAGTTTGCCGTTTACCAATCGCCGTCCAGCCCAGGCCCCGCCGTTGGACGGTAAATTCCCTTTACAATGACCCCAATGTCGTTATTCGCGCTCGTCCTGCAATGGCCGAAGACCAGATCAGCCTTTTTTCCCCAGAAGAAACTGCCGTCCGCCCGGCCACGGTGGACTTTGACGCGATTCCCACCAGTGGCGCAGTCCCCATCCCGGCGGGTACCTACGATAACCTCGTATCACTGGAAGGTCACTGCAAACAGTGCCAGCGGTGTAGCCTTGCCGCCGAGCGCACCAACGTCGTCGTGAGTCGCGGCAACCCCCAAGCCCCGATCATGATTGTGGGCGAAGGCCCCGGCCAGCAAGAGGACGAGCAAGGGCTGCCCTTTGTGGGCAAATCAGGCCAACTTTTGGAAAAGATTTTGGCCGCCGTTCGCCTAGACACGGCCCAAGATGTCTACATCTGCAATGTGGTGAAGTGTCGCCCGCCCGGCAACCGCACCCCCACCACGGATGAAGCCGATGCCTGCAAAGGCTACCTGATGGAGCAAATCCGGCTGGTGGATCCCAAAATTATTTTGCTGACCGGGGCCACGGCGATGAAGGGGCTGATTGGTGAAAAGCGCGGCATCACGAAGGTGCGCGGCCAGTGGATTGAGTGGAATGGTCGCCTATGTATGCCGATTTTTCACCC
>JACYME010000249.1 GCA_015272155.1 Leptolyngbyaceae cyanobacterium T60_A2020_046 | reverse complement strand
TATGGGGGGACTGCAAAACCCGAGACAGGCTGGCCACCGCTGTGGCTGTGCCAATGCGGCTGAGGGCGATCGCCGTCGCCTGACACACCGCCAAATTGATGTCCCACAGACAGGGCAATAGCTCATAGAGCAACGCATCAGGATTGCACTGCTGAGCCCACACACCCAGGGCAGTCACCGCCGCCTGACGCACCGAGGCCGCAGGGTCTTTGATGGCGGCGATTAGCTTGGTCATCACCATCGGCTGTCGAAATACTGAAATTCCTGAGATCGCCGCCGTTCGCACCACGGGGTCAGAATGTTCTGTGGCTGCAAGTAGCGGCTCGAGGGTTGCGGGATGGCGCATTTGCCCCAGGGTTTGCACCGCCAATCGACACAGGTTGGGGTGCGTCATCAAGGCCGCGATCGCCCTGACCCCTGTCTCGCCATACTGACTGAGCCCCTCCACCGCGCCTGCAACAAGATCCGCATCCTGCGTATTTTGCAAGAGCCGCACCAAGGGGGCCACACTCCAACTCGCCTCAAACTCGCTCAATGCCCGCACGGCAAACCAACGCACCTCAGCATCCAAGGCGTTGTTTTCTAACAGTTCAGCCAGGGCGATCGCGGCGGGCTCCCCGTACACCACAAAGGTGCGAATAATTCCCCATCGCACCTGAAAGTCACCCGAGATCAGGAGGTCTAGGGCATGCTTCAAGGGCATCTGCGCATCCACAGTCGAGGTCTCCCTCAGGGAATCGGAGGAAAGACGGGGGGAAACCTGGGGTTCCCGGCTTTCCTGGACGATGTGAGCGTGCGTACCCGAGCCCCAAACAGCCTGATCCACAATTTTTTTCACAGTGACTCAGCAACCCCTCAAAACAGAAAAGACTCGTTACATCCGTACAGACAACCACCAACATCCACCAGGCCGAGGGGCGATCCCTACGGCACTTGCCCAAGCTCAACATGGATCTATCCGGCATGCCAAGAGCCGCGATCGCCCAACACCCGAACCCAGAATCCGTGAGCAGTGGGTTGCTCCCTTATCGGCCACTCAAAAGCCCCTGACCACAGGACTTGGGCTACTACCTCTATCGATCGACTCAAACTAAACTCCTAAAACTCAAGGAATTTGAGCCGCACTGCCAAGCTACGGCTGCTCAACTGCCCTCAGCTTCAAGCTTGATTTCAACTTGAGGTTAAGCTTTGACGCGAACATACCATACTCTGCTACGCAGAAACAGCATGGTAGCCATCGCATTTCAACATCACCGAATCTAAATGCCGCGCCCCATCTCTTCCCATCTCTTAATGACAATGCCAGCGATCGCGCCCTTTTCCCGTACGTTTCTCAGGTCTTGCCCTCAAAGAGTCGGTCAAGTGGAAAGTCTTCTCAGGCGCGATCGCCCCCGTC
>JACYME010000226.1 GCA_015272155.1 Leptolyngbyaceae cyanobacterium T60_A2020_046 | reverse complement strand
TCCTCTTCTCGAATCAGTTGGTCGAGATCCAGCCCCGACTGGCGTACCGCTTCGCAAATGGGCTCCTCAATGTCGAGGTTGATCAAATTGTTGTTGAGATGCGGCCCCAGCAGAAATTCTGCCGACAGGTAGGCCACGACCCGGATGTCGGGATGGCGGTAGAGCCGCTTGGTGTTGAGCCAGCGCTGGAGCAGGCGATCGCGCACCACATAGGCTAGGGACATGTAGATATCGCCGGAGGTCGCAATTTCTGACCATTTGCCCTGGGTGTAAAACAAATGATCGGATAAGGCTCGCCGCAGGGTTTCAATGCTGAGGCCAGTGCGATCGTCTTCCACTTCCACCGTGGGGCAGTTGGGGGGAATGGACGCTGAGGATGTGGTCATGGTGGTGAAGTCTCCCAATCCGGTGTGGGTTGCGCAGCGGCAGATGGGGCGGGCAGGCGGGGGCGCGATCACCAATAGGCAGTGGGCGGGGAGTCGTGTTCTGAGTCCGTTGCGCATGTTCAAATTGGGTCGCAGCCTTGCCTATGCTGGGCTAGCCAGTAAAATCGCCTGCAATTGCCCGCGATCGCTTGCCTCAGCTTAACTGTGCCGCTAGAACGGCTCGGGAAATCACAGATTTAGGCCATTTTTAAGGATCGGGGGCACAAACAGACCCATGCTCAACGGCTGGCCCAATGCTCAGTGAACAGCACCGCCGCGTCAGTCAGCTCACGATCTTGAGTCAAGCCCCCAGGCACCGTTCCCATTTCGGGAGGAACGGTGCACCGGGAAAATCTAGCGTTGCTGATTCCCAGGATGAATGACCCACCCTGCGGGAAGCCGCAAAGCGTCTACATCCCAAACCCTTCTTCCCAAAGAGAAGGGCTGAAAAGGCAGTTTCCCTCTCCCCTTGGGAAAGGGCTCGGGAGAGGGGCTCGGGAGCGTTCATCCCCAGATGAGCAACGCTCCCTACTCGCACCCTTTGGTTGAGGCCAGCCACCGGTCCCCTGCTGTCATTGCCCCCTTGGCAGTAGGGGAGCGCGACGGCAGGGATTCAGCAGTTCTGAAGGGAGCGCGACGCCCGATCCATCCCTAGGCGGCCAACAACTGACGCAGAACGAAGTGGAGAATGCCGCCGTTGCGGTAATATTCCACCTCATCCAGGGTGTCAATGCGGCACAGGAGCGGAACTTCTGTGGTGCTGCCATCGGTGCGATGGATGACGAGGGTGACGGTCATGCCTGGTTGAATGCCACCGCTGAGTCCGGTGATGTCAAAGATTTCCGTGCCGTTGAGGCGGAGAGTATGGCGATCGCTCCCCGGCTGGAACTGCAACGGCAGCACCCCCATCCCCACCAAGTTGGAGCGGTGAATGCGCTCAAAGCTTTCCGCCACCACTGCCTTGACTCCGAGCAGTCGCGTGCCCTTCGCGGCCCAGTCCCGAGAGGAGCCGGTGCCGTATTCCTTTCCAGCAATGACCACCAAGGGTGTGCCCTCGGCCTGATACGTCATCGCCGCGTCGTAGATCGACATTTCTTCGCCGGTGGGCATGTATCGGGTGACGCCACCCGAAGAACCGGGCACCATTTCATTCTTGAGGCGAATGTTGGCAAAGGTGCCGCGCATCATCACCTCATGGTTGCCCCGGCGGGAGCCATAGGAGTTGAAGTCAGCGGGGGTGACATGATTTTTGACCAGGTAGCTGCCCGCAGGACTGTCGGTTTTGATCGCGCCAGCGGGGGAGATGTGGTCGGTGGTGATGCTGTCGCCCAGCAACGCCAGAGGACGCGCCCCCATAATGTCTGCAAAGCTGCTGCCGTTAACGCTGGACTGCATGTTTTCAAAGAAGGGCGGATTTTGTACATAGGTGCTGTTGCCGTTCCAATCGTAGGTTTGGCTGGCTTCAGCGGCGATCGCTTGCCAATCTTCGGTGCCGACAAAAACATTGCTGTAGCGACTGCGGAACATCTCCGGCGTCAGCGCTTCGGCCATCACGGCTTGAATTTCTGCGTTGCTGGGCCAAATGTCTTTGAGGTAAACCGGGTTGCCGTCCGAATCATGGCCAAGGGGTTCGGTTTTGAGGTCGATCGCCAGGTTGCCCGCGATCGCATAGGCCACCACCAGCGGCGGCGAGGCCAGATAGTTGGCCTTAGTGTGGGGGCTGACGCGCCCTTCAAAGTTGCGGTTGCCGGAGAGCACTGCGCCCACCACTAAATCCTTGGCCTGAATGGCCTGCACAATGGGGTCGGGTAGGGGGCCAGAGTTGCCAATGCAGGTGGTGCAGCCATAGCCCACTAAGTTGAAGCCCAGCGCGTCGAGGTCATCCTGGAGGTTCGCCTTTTCGAGATAGTCGGACACGACTTGGCTGCCTGGGGCCAGGGAGGTTTTGACCCAGGGTTTGACGGTGAGTCCTTTGGTGCGGGCCTTGCGGGCCACCAAGCCAGCGGCAATCATCACAGAGGGGTTCGAGGTGTTGGTGCAGCTTGTGATGGCCGCGATCGCTACGGCTCCGTCGGTCAGTGCGTAGTCCGTTCCATCAACGGGCACCGATCGCTGCTCGACGTAGGACGATAGGCCGCTGAAGCTGGGGAAGTCGGCGGTTTTGAATTGCTCCGCTAGTTGGGAGAGCAGCACCCGGTCTTGGGGTCGCTTGGGGCCAGCCAGAGAAGGTTCAACGGTGGACAAATCCAGCGCCAGGGTGTCGGAAAAGACAGGGTCGGGGCTGGTGGCATCGCGCCAGAGGCCCTGGGCTTTGGCATAGGCTTCGACGAGGGCAATGCGATCGCGATCGCGTCCCGAAAATTCCAAATAGTTCAGCGTTTCCGCATCAATGGGAAAGAAGCCGCAGGTTGCGCCATATTCTGGAGCCATGTTGGCAATGGTGGCGCGATCGGCCAGGGTGAGGTGATCTAGCCCATCGCCATAGAATTCCACAAACTTGCCGACCACGCCCTTCTGGCGCAGCATTTGCACCACCGTCAGCACCAAGTCGGTGGCGGTTGCGCCCTCGGGCAGTTGGCCCGTCAGCTTAAAGCCAACGACCTCGGGAATCAGCATCGAAATCGGCTGACCCAGCATCGCCGCCTCGGCCTCAATGCCGCCCACACCCCAGCCCAGCACGGCCAGCCCATTGATCATCGTGGTGTGGCTGTCGGTGCCTACCAAGGTGTCGGGGTAGGCGACGGTTTCGCCGTTTTCCGTCTTTGTCCACACTACCTGGGCCAGATACTCCAAGTTGACCTGGTGACAAATGCCCGTCCCCGGCGGCACCACGCGAAAGTTGTCGAAGGCGCGCTGGCCCCACCGCAAAAAGGCGTAACGCTCGTTGTTGCGCTGAAATTCTTTTTCGACGTTTTCGGCAAAGGCCGCCGCACTGCCAAAGCTATCGACCATGACGGAGTGATCAATCACCAAATCCACGGGGGAGAGGGGATTGATTTTTTTCGGATCGCCGCCAAGGTTCACCATGGCGTCGCGCATGGCGGCGAGGTCTACCACGGCGGGCACGCCGGTGAAGTCTTGCATCAACACGCGGGCCGGGCGGTAGGCAATTTCCCGCGTTGAGGATTTTTGCTGGAGCCACGCCGCGATCGCGCGCACATCCTCCGCCGTTACGGTACGACCATCCTCATAACGCAGCAGATTTTCCAGCAGCACCTTCAGGCTGTAGGGCAGGGTGCCGATTTCACCCAAGGTTTTCGCCGCCTCTGGCAAGCTGTAGTAGGTATATGTAGCGTCACCTACGGTGAGGGTTTGTTTTGCATTAAAGCTATTGGTCACGGCGATCGCGCTCTCCTCTTTACCAGATCAAGGGAATGTGCAGGTTCCAAGCCTGAGATTTTACAGCCTGGGGCGGAGCCTGACTGTAGCAATACTGTAGCAACCGACGAAATCCCCACCTAGCCAAGCCCCGCCCCATCACCAGAACCGCTCTACCAAGTGCAATTAGGGCATCCGAGCTAAGGCTTCACTCCCTTATCTGGGACGGCAGGCCCCAACCGCCCCACGCCCCAGACCCCAATAACCCGATACCCCACCTGGCCTTAGGGCGCATCATCAATTGAGACGCCTGCCCAGACAGAATGACCACGTCCGCCCTCATCTCAGTGCTAGGGGCTGCGACCCAGCCGTCATTAAGGACGCTAACTTGAATAGATGACAGCCCCTAGCGGTGCCTATTAGCCATCGGCCCTGTTATCGATAGAATCTCCCACTTTTATTTATGTAAAGAATAAGCAAAATTAATTCATGACACAAAATTAAAAAACGTGTCAGTAATTCCGTTAAAAATGTTGCGAATTGTTACGCATTCCGCTGGAAGCCTTTGCTGGTAAGGTTTTTCTGATAAAAAATCATTAGGAATTCAGGCCCAACCCCAAGCCTGAATGGTGTGTTCAATACAAGAATTTTGGAGCTTTGTAAAGGCATTTCGGCAGCTTCTTTTTCTACAGGGTGGCTCTAGCCCTTTGGGATGGGTTGCGCACACGATGATTGGTTAGGGGATCGGCCCAACGAGATAAAGCGAGCGGTGCTTGATTTACCTGCGGGGATCAAGAGACGACACCGAAGATACAGATACGCGTCATAAGGAGTCATTACTGCATGTTCACCCACGTCAAGCCCACTGTGCGCCACATCGCGCCCGAAGATCTGAACGGGCGATCGCTGGTCAAAGTGGTCTATGTGGTGCTGGAGCCCCAATACCAGAGCTCCCTGTCGGCGGCGGTACGCGCCATCAATGCGAAGAATCCGGAAATGGCGATCGAGGTCAGTGGCTATCTGATTGAAGAACTGCGAAGCCCTGAAAACTACGAAGCCTTTAAGCAAGACGTAGCTGAGGCCAATATTTTCATCGCGTCGCTGATCTTTATCGAAGACTTGGCCGACAAGGTGGTGGATGCTGTGCAGCCCCACCGCGATCGCCTCGATGCGGCGGTGATTTTCCCCTCCATGCCCCAGGTGATGCGCCTCAACAAGCTGGGCAGCTTTTCGATGGCACAGTTGGGGCAGTCCAAGAGCGTCATTGGCGAATTCATGAAGAAGCGTCGCCAAAAGAGCGGCAGCGGCTTTGAGGACGCGATGTTGAAGCTGCTGCGGACGCTGCCTAACGTGCTGAAATACCTGCCGGTGGAAAAGGCACAGGATGCCCGCAGCTTTATGCTCAGCTTCCAATACTGGCTGGGGGGCTCGGCGGAGAACCTGGAAAACTTCTTGCTGATGCTCAGCGATCGCTACGTCTTTAAGAAGGAAACCCCGGATGGTGCTCTCTCCCTCGATCTGGAATACGCCGATCCAGTCACCTTCCCCGATGTGGGCATCTGGCACCCGATGGCCACCCAGATGTTTGAAGACCTCAAAGAGTATCTGAACTGGTATAACTCCCGCAAAGATTTGCCCGAGGAACTGCGCGATCCCCTCGCCCCCTGTGTGGGCTTGGTGCTGCAACGAACCCACCTCGTCACCGGGGACGAAGCCCACTATGCCGCGATGGTGCAAGAGCTGGAATATCTCGGAGCGCGGGTGATCCCGGTGTTCTCGGGCGGGTTGGACTTCTCGAAACCCGTGAACCAGTTCTTCTTTGATCCCCTAGATACGGCTCGCGCCATTGTCGATTCCGTCGTTTCCCTCACGGGCTTTGCCCTGGTGGGTGGCCCGGCGCGGCAAGACCATCCCAAAGCGATCGAAACCCTGAAGCGCCTGAACCGCCCCTACATGGTGGCCCTGCCCCTGGTGTTCCAAACCACGGAGGAATGGGAAGACAGCGACCTGGGGCTGCACCCGATTCAGGTGGCGCTGCAAATGGCGATCCCCGAATTAGATGGGGCGATCGAGCCCATCGTCCTCTCCGGGCGGGATGGCATGACCGGGCGCGCCATTTCCCTCCAAGACCGCATCAGCACCATTGCCCAGCGAGCCATCAAGTGGGGCAACCTGCGCCGCAAGCCCAAGCTGGATAAAAAGCTGGCCATCACTGTCTTCAGCTTCCCACCGGACAAGGGCAACGTGGGCACCGCCGCCTACCTGGATGTGTTTGGCTCCATCTATAAAGTGATGGAGGCCATGAAACAAAACGGCTACGACGTGCAAGGTCTACCCGACTCCGCCGAAGCCCTGATGCTGGAGGTCATCCACGATGCCCAGGCCCAGTACAACAGCCCCGAGCTGAACATCGCCTACCGCATGTCCGTGCCGGAGTATGAGGAACTCACCCCCTACTCCGTGCGCCTCGAGGAAAACTGGGGGCCACCCCCCGGCCACCTCAACACCGATGGGCAAAACCTGCTGGTGTACGGCAAAGCCTTCGGCAATGTGTTCATCGGCGTGCAGCCCACCTTCGGCTACGAGGGCGACCCCATGCGGCTGCTGTTCTCCCGCTCTGCCAGCCCCCACCACGGCTTCGCTGCCTACTACACCTATCTAGAAAGAATTTGGGGAGCGGATGCGGTGCTGCACTTTGGCACCCACGGTTCCCTAGAGTTCATGCCCGGTAAGCAAATGGGTATGTCTGGGGCTTGCTACCCCGACAGCCTGATCGGCACCACGCCCAACCTCTATTACTACGCGGCGAACAATCCTTCGGAAGCTACGATCGCCAAGCGGCGCGGCTATGCCGAAACCATCAGTTACCTCACTCCCCCGGCGGAAAACGCCGGACTCTACAAGGGGCTGAAGGAACTAAGCGAACTGATCGCCTCCTACCAGTCCCAGAAGGACAGTGGTCGGGCGGCGCAGGTTGTCAACGCGATCGTGGAGACGGCGCGGGTGTGCAATCTGGACAAGGATGTCGCCCTGCCGGAGGTGGATGGGACAGAGCTCTCTGCCGACGATCGCGACACCCTGGTGGGCAAGATCTACATCAAGCTGATGGAAATCGAATCCCGCCTGTTGCCCTGTGGCTTGCACATCATTGGCAAGCCCCCCAGCGCCGAGGAAGCGATCGCCACCCTGGTTAACATCGCCGGGTTAGATCGCGAAGAGGACGGCATCAAGAGCCTCCAGCGGATCATCGCCGAGAGCATTGGTCGAGACATTGAGGAGATCTATGGCAACAGCGATCGCGGTGTCCTCACCGATGTCCAACTCCTTTACGACATCAACCAAGCCGTCCGCGCCGCCGTCACCGCCCTCGTCCACGAACAAATTGATGCAGAAGGGCGGGTTTCCATGGTGTCCCGCCTCAACTTCCTCAACATTGGGCGCAAGGAACCCTGGGTCAAAGCCCTCCACAAAGCAGGCTATCCCCAAGTAGATAGCGAAGCCCTCAAGCCCCTGATGGAATACCTAGAATTCTGTCTGGAGCAAGTCTGCGCCGACAACGAACTGGGAGCCCTGCTCAAGGCTTTAGAAGGGGAATACGTCCTCCCCGGCCCCGGCGGCGACCCCATCCGCAACCCGGATGTGTTGCCCACCGGCAAAAACCTCCACGCCCTCGACCCCCAGTCCATCCCCACCCTGGCGGCGGTGCAATCCGCCAAAATCGTGGTGGATCGCCTCCTAGAGCGGCAACGGCAGGATAATGGGGGCCGCTATCCCGAGACTATTGCCACTGTCCTCTGGGGCACGGACAACATCAAAACCTATGGAGAATCCCTGGCCCAGATGCTCTGGTTTGTTGGGGTGAAACCCGTCCCCGATGCCCTGGGTCGGGTGAACAAGCTAGAACTGATTTCCCTAGAGGAGCTGGGTCGACCTCGGGTGGATATCGTCGTTAACTGCTCCGGGGTATTCCGTGACCTGTTCATCAACCAAATGGCCCTGCTGGATCGGGCAGTGAAAATGGCGGCAGAGGCCGATGAACCCCTAGAGATGAACTTTGTCCGCAAGCACGCCCTAGAGCAAGCAGAACAACTGGGCTGCGACCTCCGCACCGCCGCGACCCGCATCTTCTCCAACGCCTCCGGTTCCTATGCCTCCAACGTCAACTTGGCAGTGGAAAACAGCAGTTGGGAAGAGGAAGCGGAACTCCAGGAAATGTACCTGAAGCGCAAGTCCTTTGCCTTCAACTCCGATAATCCTGGCGTCATGGACAATTCCCGCGAGTTATTCGAGTCCTCCCTCAAAAAGGCGGAAGTCACCTTCCAAAACCTCGACTCCTCCGAAATCTCCCTCACGGACGTATCCCACTACTTCGACTCCGACCCCACCAAGGTGGTCGCCAGCCTGCGGGATGACGGTAAACAACCCGCTGCCTACGTTGCCGACACCACGACAGCGAACGCTCAAGTGCGGACGCTCTCGGAAACGGTGCGCCTCGATGCCCGCACCAAAATACTCAACCCCAAGTGGTACGAAGGGATGCTCTCCCACGGCTACGAAGGGGTGCGGGAACTCTCGAAGCGCTTAGTAAATACGATGGGTTGGTCAGCCACCGCCGGAGCCGTAGATAACTGGGTCTATGAGGATGTGAACACCACGTTCATCAAAGACCCAGAGATGTGCAAGCGCCTGATGGATCTGAACCCCAATTCCTTCCGCCGCATGGTTTCGACCCTACTGGAGGTGAATGGGCGCGGCTACTGGGAAACCAGCGATGAAAATCTGGAGCGCCTCCAGGAACTCTACCAAGAGGTTGAAGACCGCATCGAAGGCGTCGAGTAAACCCTAGTGCCCTCACCCGCAGCCCGGCTTCTTCAAGAAGAAGCCGGGCTGCGGCATTTCTAGCCTCTATACCCCATCAAAAGCTTTACTTGATCCAGGTTCTAATGAAATCTAC
>JACYME010000056.1 GCA_015272155.1 Leptolyngbyaceae cyanobacterium T60_A2020_046 | reverse complement strand
TCTTTGTCATGCTCAGCACGGGCCAGGACGTGGCGGATGAAAACTTTTTGGTTCTTGTAATCAATGAAGGCAATAAGTCGATACTTGTTGCCACCAATATTGAAGGCAGTAAAGTTTTTGGCCTGATCAGCCGACGAAAAAACTTGGCGGACATCCACAAAGCTCTGCTATTTAGCCCTTTTAGTCAGCTTGTACCAAGCTAATAAGACAGCTTGAGCATTAGGATGTTTCTGCCAAAACGCTGCAAGGCGCTTTGGAGAAATGACATGAATGATTCATGGTTTTAAACATTTTTTGCTTCACCTTACTTACAAGGCTGCCTTAGCAAATTGCGAAGCTGACTTCGAGTGCGCTGACTACACCGAAGCCATTTGCCGTGACCCCAACTTTGCCCATGCCTACCACATGTCCGGGATGGTGAGAAAAGACTTAGGAGGTAGGATGGGAGCCCAAACTGATTTTCAGAGGGCAACACAACTTGGGAACATCACGCCTAATCAAGTTCGGGAGTTGCAGTGAGGTTTTGGTACTTGTGCACAACGTCCTCCTTGTCCTGGCTCTTGGGGGCGAAGCGCCTCAAAATTTTCCGGGATTTTGGGCTTTGCCTTTGGCGACTCATTGGGGGCTTAGGAAATGGAGGAACTGCTATAAAATCGGGGTGACCCAAATGGGATGGGCGACGAGAGCGCTCAGGGGGTGTTCTACCGATGCCAGCTCATTTGCCCCTTCATCGCACCCACTGCCATGACACCAGACGCCCTACCCACCCACGTTTATCCCGTCATTTGGCAAGATGACCACGTCTTGCTCATCGACCAAAACAAGCTGCCTCGGGAATATACCGTGGTGTCGATTAGCCGCTGTGACGACATGCTGACCGCGATGCAGAGCCGCATTGTGCGCGGTGGCCCGGCCCTGGGAATGGCGGCGGCCTATGGGCTCTACCTCGGGGCACGGGACATTGCGACGGACGATCGCGATGCATTTTTAGAACGGCTGGAGGCGATCGCGGCCCAACTCAAAGCCGCCCGCCCCGACAAAGCGAACCTGCTGTGGTGCCTGGATCGGATGATCAAAGAAGCCCACGCCTTTGTGGGCAACGTTGAGGCAATGAAAGCGAACCTGCTGTGCACGGCCCAGGCCATCCAGCGCGAAGATTGGGACATTTGTCAGGCGATCGGCCAGCATGGCCTCGCTGCCCTGCCCACCAGCCCCACCAAACTCACCGTCTACACCCACTGCAACCACGGAGCCCTCGCCACCTCGGGATATGGCACCTCCCTTGGCATTGTGCGCACTGCGTGGCAGGCCGATCGCCTCGATAAGGTGATTGCGGGCGAAACTCGGCCTTGGCTCCAGGGCTCGCGGCTAACCGCGTGGGAATGTGTGCAAGAAGGCATTCCCGTGGTGGTGGTGACGGATAGCATGGCCGCCTACTGTATGCAGCAGGGCATGGTTCATGCGGTGTTGGTGGGGGCCGATCGCATCGCGGCCAATGGCGATACGGTCAACAAAATCGGCACCTATCCCCTAGCGCTGGCGGCGAAGGCTCAGGGGGTTCCCTTTTTCGTCGCGGCCCCGCTGTCAACGGTGGATTTTGGCCTCACAGACGGCAGTACCGTCGCGATCGCCCAAGGGTCTGTCGATGACGTGTGCAAGCTGGGAGACACCATCTCGTGCCCGCCCGGTGCCGCTGCCTACCATCCCTTGGCGGATGTGACTCCGGCGGACTTGATTACCGCCATCATTACTGAACACGGCGCGATCGCCCCCGCCGATCTCCACACCCTCGCCAACCAGCACTAGCCCATGCAATTTCTGACACGGTGCTGACTTCCAAAAACTTGATTGCCCCTGTCTCCTCTGGGCGCTGTCTGGGCACAGTAGAGTGACCACCGCGCAACCCAAACAGGAGAGGAACAGCGTGTCAGCAGAATTCACGCCGGACTAGCCCAAGCTCTACCTGGCGCACTTTTGGGGTTGTTGCCCATTGGCATCAACTCTTGCTTTGAATGGCGCGAACGGCGGGACATTCGGCAGCGCAGCAGTCAGGCCATTGAAATTGCTCGGCAGCGCGTTTCATTCTTAACCGATTTGATGCAAGCCTATGAAGCTTGCGCGGTTGAGCAGCTCGATGCCATGCGCCAAGAAATTGCTGGGGATTTGCAAAAGCTGCACCGTGATCTTGCAAAAACCCTGACCCGTCTTGAGCAGCGATCGTCCCCCAAGAAGTCGAATCCAGAGCGGCGAAACACTTTGCAGCGCGTCTTCTTGGCCTATCGCCCCCAGGGCGCGATCGCGTGGACGCTGCATATTCTCTATTACATGCTGCTGGGCCTCATCGCGATGCTGATCTTTGTCTCTGGGTGTGAACCCGGAGGAACCATGTGCCAAGCCTGGACGATGGAGGAATTTTGGGCCTATTTTCCACCGTTGATGTTGGGCTCCTTGGTCATCTTAGGGCCACCTATGTTGGCCATCAATCTCTTAGCCCACCGGAGCGATCGCGCCGCCCGTCGTGAACTGCGCCGCCAAGACGAAGAACGAGAGCAGCAAGACCAGGCCCGCCACACCACAACCGCGATCGCCGATACCGTTGCAACCCTTGACCACATTTCCGCCGATGCCCCCCACCATAGGCCACATTAGCGGCCCAGCACAGCGGTACCTTCGTAGAACCAGACGCCAGCGATGCAGCCCGTCATAAGCGTGGCGAGGGTGCCTGCCCACAGAGCCTTCCAGGTGATGGAGCTGATATCTTTGCTGCGAGAGGGAATCAAACCCGATAGCCCGCCCACAAAAATGCCCACCGAGGGAATGTGGGCAAAGCCGCACAGCACATAGCTGACAATCACCATCGCGCGGGCGCTGATCGCCCCCTGACTGGATAAATCCGCGAGGGCAATGTACGGCGGAATCGCCGTTTTCAACAGTCGTTGACCGATCAGCACAGAGGACATCCACAGCTCGTTCCAATCGAGGGAGACACCGGTGAGGAAGGTCAGGGGCAGGAAGATGGCTCCGGTGATGTTGTCGAGGGTGATGACGCTAAAGATATTGCCGACGATGCCCGGAGTCCCGGCCAGGTTGTTGAAAATCAGGTCGAGCAGGGCGACCAAGCCCAGAATGGCAATCAATGACGCGGCAATACCCACAGCCATTTTCATGCCGTCTAGGGCTCCCAAAATTAACGCATCCATGGGGCCTTTTTGATCGGCTTCCTCCTCCATTTCAGGGACTTTGCCGAGGGTTTCGGGTTCGTCAGTTTCGGGTACGAGCAGCTTTGCCATCACAAAAGCGGCGGGAATAGTGAGCACCGATGCCGACATCAGGTGGCCTGCAATCGCCGGAAAGGTGACCCGCAAATAGCCCGCATACAACCCCAGCACCGTTGAGGCGATGGAACCAAAAGAGGATGCCAAAATGGCGCACAACTCACTGCGGGTCATGCGCTCTAGGAACGGTTTGATGGCGATCGCCGACTCAATGCCCACAAAAATATTGGCTGCCCCCGCCAGCGACTCCGCCCCGCTGATGTTCATCACCGAGCGGAAAAATCGCGCAAACAAGCGCACCACCGGCTGAATCAGGTTGAGGTTATACAACAGGCTAAAAATGGCCGCAAAGAACACCACCTGCGGCAAGGCCCGAAAGGCGAAAATGTAGCCCATGCCCAGGTTATTGGCTCCGAGGCGATCGCCAGGCACCGCCCTAAAGGCCGGCGTCAGCGCGCGGGCAATCCAGCGGCCCGCATCCTTCGGGCCAACGGCTGCCGTCAGATCCGGCGCAAGAATCGGCCCAAACAAAAAGCGTGCGCCTTCCTCAGAGGCATCGATCAGTCCGTTGAGCACATTGCTGAGCCAGACCACCACCTCGCGGGTGCCCGGGAAGCGAAAGATGAAAAACCCCAGCACGAGCTGGATACCGATGCCCCAAAACATTAACCCCCAGGGAATGCGCCGACGATCCTCTGAGCCCAGCCACGCCACGGCGCAGAGCCCTGCAATCCCCAGCAGTGAGACAAGATTGAGCATGTACCGCTTCCTTTTTCACCGCGATCGCCACGATTGTACTGAGATTTGTGGCAAGAGAACGCCCTAACCTTACTGCCTCTAACGCCGAACCAGGATCACTCCTTCAAACTTTGATACGCGGCGCGATCGCTCGGACATCGCAACCCATAATGGGGAGAGGTTTTACCCGGTTGCGGCACTGCCTTTATGGATGCTTTTTCTTCGCTGCCACCCGCCTGGGTCGAGGCGGCAGTTCATGCCCATCAGTTTTGCTGCCCCCGGTGCGGGGCAGAGGCGCGTCAGGCCAAGGCGGTGTGGGTGAATCGCCGCGCCCCCGTCTACTCCGAAACCCATCGTCGCAAGTGGCAGGAGTTTTATCACTGTGGGGAATGCGAAACAGCGTGGTGGGCATGGAGCAGCGATCGCCCCCCGGCTGACGACCAGCCCCCACCACCCGAAGAAATTGGCCCCTTTGATGGGCTGTGATCCCAACCTTCCCAGACGCGGCGGCATCCCTCCCAAAAATTGAAACCAACCGATCAAGTCCCCGATTGCTCGGTCACAGACAGCGGACAGGACTTACGCATTGGAAGAGACTTCAACGCTCTAACGCTCTAACGCCCCCCGGCTGTCGCCCCCTTGATAAGGGTGGTCAAGGTCAGGCTGCCTTTCGACGGGTGATTGATGCAGCGGAGCCGGCGACGCTGGAGCCAATTACGGCCTATCGCCTTGAAAGTCTGGGCCCGATTAATCTGGACAAAAATCAGGAGACACCGAGCTGTGAACTGTATCGCCAATATTTTGTCGCGTTTTTGCCGACAGAAGCCGCGTTGTCTTCGGCTTTGTGAGCAGCGCGCCGTCCCTGCGGTATAGGGCCGGATGATTACGGTGGGGCGAGGGCGCGTGGCAGGTTTGCCAATGCTCTGTCTGGCCCATCCTTCGGGAAAAGCAGGAGTTCGTGAGGGCTTAAGGTGACATGCTCCCGCATTGTGGGCCGTGGCGTACCCCAAACTGACCTATGCTAGGAGGTGCATTAAAGTGCATTGCCCGGCCCCGCAGGCGGATGCTCTTTGTCTTCACTTCTTCGGTGTTTCTTGGTTTGCGATGGCCCTTGCCCACGCGATTCTGGTTTCGCTTCTTGACTGCCCCAGCAGTGGCTACGATTTAGCCAAACGCTTTGATGGTTCGGTGGGCTTTTTTTGGGATGCGAGCCATCAACAGATTTATCGGGAGTTATCAAAACTGGAAGCGGCTGGGCATGTCTGGGCGGAGGTGGTGGCTCAAGATGCCCGCCCCAACAAGAAAATTTATTCCGTAACAGACAGCGGCACGGCGGTTTTGCAGGCGTGGATGGGTCGGCCTGCGGAGATGAGTCCCTTGAAGGATGATTTATTGGTGAAGCTGTTTGGGGGATACGTGGTGCCTCGGGAGGTGATGCTGGCGGAATTGGAGCATCATAGGCAGCAGCATCAGGCGCGTCTGGCGGAGTATCGCGCGATCGCGGCGCGTTTTTTCCCAGAACCTGAGGCCCTCTCGCCCAAGGGCACCTATCAATACCTGACCTTGCGCAGCGGTATTTACTATGAACGAAGCTGGTTGACGTGGTGTGAAGAGGCGATCGCAACATTACGCAACCTCCCAGACTAAGCTCTCTGGCTATGATGGGTGGGCAATTCAGCCCAATTTTTCAAGGGTCTTGGGTGACTATGGTCATTGTTGGCATCATTTTGCTTATCGTTGGCGTGAGCCTCTTTTTCGTGCAACAGCACCAAAAACAAAAGGTTTTCAGCATTAAGTCAGCGCGATCGGTGACAGCGGCAGAACTCACGGAAACCGCTGGGTTAGTCGCAGAAGAAATTGGCGGCGGTAGCTGGCGCGACTATGTCAAACTCTGGGGCGAAGTAGTGGCCGATGCACCCCTGCGATCAGAGCACAAGCAAGAAGCCTGTGTGTACTACACTTCAAAAATTGAGCGCGATTACGAAACCTTTGAAATAACCCGCGATGCCGATGGCAATCCGAAATCCTCGCGGGTTCGCAAGACGGAAACGGTGTCTAACAATCGCCAGTCAATTCCGTTTTGGTTGCGCGATCGCAGCGGCATGGTTCGCATTGAGCCCGACGGAGCCGACATTGAAACTATCGAAATCATGAACGAATTTCGGCGCGAAAAACGGGGCGACACCCTCGGCTATCGCTACCGAGAATCCATTCTGCCTGTGGGGCGCAACGTCCTCATTGTCGGAGCCGTCAGCGATTTGACTGGGGAGGTCACGGTACTAAAACCCACCCAGCCCCAGCACAAGTACATCATCTCTTTCAAGGATGAAGAATCTCTCGCGGCCTCGGTTTCCCGCAATGCCCAGGCGACGTTCTACGGCATGGTAAGCTGCCTGGGGGTTGGCGGACTGCTGATTGTGATCGACCTCTTAACCTAAAGTCCTAAGCTTGGGTGCGATCGCCATCCCTAGGGAAGGGTGGGGAACGCGAATCACAGTGCGCGAGTGCTGTAATTTCACGAGGCGCGACGGCAGACACCATGCAGGGTCTACGAGGATCGCCACAATTCTCAACATTGACAGCCGTACATTTACCGAACAGTGTAGAGGAGGGGTTTCAGTCCGCTTCAAAAACATATTGTTTCCATGAGGCTCACGTAGAATAAACGGTGCTCTAATCCCAGATTCGCTATATGTGAATCAAGCGGAGCATCCCCTACGGTATGACCGGGTCGCCTCTACAGTTCCTAAATTCGGTGGAATGCTCGCCGCGATATGTTCCTGCCCACGTTCTACCGTCGGATTGTTGCCACCCCACTATGACGATCTTGGCCGCGTCTTCCCACACTGAGTTGACTCCCTCTAAATCTGTGTCGCTTCGAGTTGAAGATATTCTTGGTGTGGCGTTTTTTGATGTCAACGGTCTGCCGCGCGAATATTTCGTGACGGATGTCTCGCCGACCACCGGTTGGGTGCAGATCGTGTTTCAAGCCTTGGGGCTGCGATCGCTGCTCGCAGCATCCCTAAAGCTCGAAGGGTTCCATCAGATTACCGTCCACACCGACGAACAAACGGCGCTGGTGGTCCGTCGCCGGAACGACTACGTCGCCATCCTGGTGGAGGGCTGCATCCAGCCCGAAGATGTCGCGATCCTTGATCGCCTCACCCAGTGGATTGGGCGGCTCGACCTGTTGGCCCTAGAGAAGCATCCCCACTTTCGGCGGGCTTAGTGACGCGGGAAAGCGGGGCGGCGAGGGGCAGCACGCGGTTGATAGCGCCCCATGCCGGGCTGACCGATCCAGCGATCGCCCTCCACAATACACTGGCCCCGTAAAACACCTTCTTACCTTGCCCGTCACCTCCCGCCCCTCAAACAGCGAATAATCGACGAGGGAATGGTGAGTGCTGGCGCTGATGGTATGGGTTTCGTTGGGATCAAAAAGCACAATATCGGCATCACTGCCCACCGCGATCGTGCCCTTTTTGGGAAACAGGCCAAACATTTTGGCCGGGGCGGTGGCCGTCAGTTGCACAAACCGATTAAGGGTGATGCGCCCGGCCCGCACCTCACCGTCGTAGAGCCAGGTGAGGCGCAACTCTACCCCCGGCGCACCGTTGAGAATAAAGCAGTGGGGGTGTAGCCCCAAGCTGACAAAATTGGGACGGGCTTGGTCATGCTTCTCCCACAAGGGTTCTAGAATAAACGAGTGACACGCTCCAACGCCCTGAGTTGACGCCTCGCTGCTTTGAGGCAGTGTTTTGAAAAAGGGGGGCCGGGCAAGCAAGCTCATGCCCCAGATGGGATATCAGCAGTCTGTTACGCAGTGGTATTGTCTACGCCTGCTCCAAACTATGCCCCAGCCTTCGCAACCCTTTTCCCTCGATTGCACCTATCCTTGCCCAGTTTGTCGGCAGGGCAGCCTCCAAGCCTTGGTGTTGACCGATGCCTTTGCCTGCAACTTTTGTCGCCACATTCTTGCCGCAGAGCTGGAACCGCAGCGGGTGAAGCTGGTAGATAGCCTGCATCCGGCAACTTGGCGCTGGGTGGGCGATCGCTGGCTATCTGCGACCCCCAAATCTGCGGAAGAATCTTGGTTAACTTGGTTTGCTGCGACATTTTTAGCGATCGTGCCCGCCAGCATTGTGGGAATCGCCAGCTACCTCTTTCCACCGTTGCCCAATCAGCCGGGCGGCAGCTTTTCTCAGGTTTGGGCATGGCTGACCCTGGCGGCCCACTTGGGAATTGTGGCGTGGCTGTTAGGCGAACACTACCAGGTGTTGCTCTATCTGCGGGCCAAGCTGCGCGGGCTGCGCCGCCAGTGGTCTGGGTTGTAGAAATCTGCCCAAATGCGAATGAAGCTGGATATGTGCTGGCGGTGGTCGCTGGGCGATCGCGACAATTTTAAGATGGCACCCAGAAAACGCTTGGCCTGATTTCTGAGTCAGACTGCGATGGGCATGGCCTCCAGTAAGGACAGCACACCTCCTGCGGGTGCACGGATGTGGCGTCTACAGGATGGTGGGCTCAAGCCCTTCCGAAAAAATACGGCCCTCTTTGGGAACTTTCGGATCATAGGCACGTCTTTTTGTGAGAGTTGGGTGAAGCGTTTACCACAGAAGATCCGTATCCCTACGGAGATACTTTCCTTGGGCGGTCGGGTCGCAGCCCCAAACAACCGGATTTTGAAT
>JACYME010000131.1 GCA_015272155.1 Leptolyngbyaceae cyanobacterium T60_A2020_046 | reverse complement strand
GGGGATAACGGCGGAGTGTACTTTGTCCCAGCCCTCAGCGGGCTTGGTGCGCCCCATTGGGATATGACGGCGCGAGGCGCATTTTTTGGGATCACGGGGGGTGTGCAGCGTGAGCAGATGGTGCGGGCAGTGCTCGAAGCGATCGCCTACGAGGTGCGAGAAGTCGTGGATGCGGTAAACGACGACAGCGGCACGCAGATCCAGCGCTTAAAGGTGGATGGTGGAGCCTGCCAAAACAACTTCCTCATGCAGTTTCAGGCCGATGTTTTGGGGATTCCGGTCGAACGCCCGGCCATTTTGGACGCCACCGCTCAGGGGGCAGCCTTTGCCGCCGGGCTGGCGACGGGCTACTGGTCAGACTATCAGGCACTCCTGGCGACCCGTGAGCGCGATCGCGTCTTTGAACCGGGAGAAGAGGCCGCGATCGCCCAAGCCAATTACCAAACCTGGCTCAAGGCGGTCAGCCGTGCCAAACACTGGGCAGAATAGCGCTGCATTCCAGAGGGGGGGACGCTGGCATTTAAAGGCTGGCGTCTTGGCAGTCCTCAGCAGGTTCTAAGGGGGATGCATCCAAGCTAAAGGAGACGCCGCACCCACAGGTTTGGCGAGCGAGGGGGTTGGCAAACCGAAAATTCCCCCCCATCAAATCTTCAGAATAGTCGATGGTCATGCCATCACAGCGGCTCAGCGCCTCCGCTGACACCAACACCTGCACGGTGTCCACTGTGAAGTGTTGGTCGCCGGGCTGGCGGGTGTGCCCAAATTGCAGGTCATACAATAACCCCGCGCATCCTCCTTCTACCACGGCAATGCGAACCCACTCGCTGCCGTGGGATGTCTTGCTTTGCAAGCGTTTCAGCTCACGTATTGCCGCTTGACTGAACTGAATCATGGCAAAAAGAAACTAGACCGGGAATGCTGTACGGTCTCCACATTACACAGGTTTGAGCGCGATCGAGTGTCCGATTTCAGGGGCGATCGCGTCAGTGGACTGTTCCTCAACCGCATCCTGTGCTACTTGACGCTGACGAAACGTTCTTGGGCGATCGCCCGCAGGCGGTGCAAATCCTCGCGACGGCTAATGGAGAGCGGCACCGTCGCCTTCACCGCCTCCACAACTAAGTCAGTGTTGACCGGGCGTTTTTCATAGATGGCCTGATACAGCGACGTGATAATCACCTGCTCAATTTCTGCCCCACTAAAGCCATCCGTCACTTGCACCAGCAGCGGCAGATCAAAGCGGCGCGGATCCTGTTTGTGGCGCATCAGGTGAATTTGCAAAATTGCGGCCCGCTCTTGATCGTCGGGCAAATCCACAAAAAAGATTTCGTCAAAGCGGCCTTTTCTCAGCAACTCTGGCGGAATTTGTGAAAGATCGTTCGCGGTCGCAACGACAAAAATCGCCTCCGATTTCTCTTGTAGCCAAGTTAAAAATGAGCCAAATAACCGCCGGCTGAGTCCCCCATCGGCATCGCTACTAGACTGCCCCATACTTTTTTCAATTTCGTCGATCCACAGCACAGCAGGGGCCATCGTTTCCGCCAGGGTGACTGCCCGCCGAAAGTTTTTCTCAGACTCCCCCACGTATTTGTCGTACAGACGCCCGGCGTCCAGTTTGAGGAGAGGCATCTGCCATTCTCGCGCAATGGTTTTGGCCGCAAGAGACTTGCCGCAGCCCTGAATGCCGACGATTAAAATTCCCCGAGGGGCGGGGAGGTTAAAGGCTTTGGCCTGGGTGCTAAAACCCACGCGGGCGCGAGCAAGCCAGCATTTCAGTCCGTCGAAGCCGCCGAGTTGGGCGGGGTTCATTTCGGGGGGAATGTAGTCGAGCAGGCCGTCTTCGTGGAGTACCTGGGCCTTACGCTGGAGGATGCGCTTCACGTCTTCGGGGCAGAGTTTGCCATCTTCCAGGGCGGCGAAGGCGACGACTTTGCGGGCCTGTTGCAGCGTCATGCCGCGCATAGCTTGGACGAGGGCGTTGATGCCGTCGTTCTGAAGCTCGATTTTGATGCGGCCTTTGAGCGATCGCACCACTTCTGAGATGGCCTGATACAGTTCGTCGGGTTCCGGTAGCTTAAGGTCAAAGTAGACGACCTCTTGGGCAATGTCGCGGGGGAGGGTGATGCTATGGCCAGAGATGACCAGGGTGGAGCGATTGTGGGAAAACTGTTGAATCACCTCCCGCAGTTGGCGCGCCACTACGTCGTCTTTGAGGTGTGGCGCAAAGTCCTTGAGCCAAAAGATGGCCTGAAAGGCGACATCTTGAATACTGCGCAGGGCATCGAGGGGATCAGTGGTGTCCGGGAGGGCTTGGGGGCGTTGGGTGCCCGGAGGCGCGTATTCATTTTGCCAGCGGTTGTGGACGTTGCCCTGCGATCGCGCGAGCCCCCGGGCAGCACTCCACTCAAACACCGCAATTTGCAGGTCGTTCATGGCCCCGTTGATCAGCGCTTGCACCCGCTCTTCTTCGACGGTTTCAATCACGATCGCCCCGTGAAAGGACATCACCAGAGTTTGAAACTGACTGATGCTGGCTGGGAAAGACATGGTGCGTCTCCGAGATCTACCAGCGCTAGGGTGCCCAACTGATCACAAAAGCAAGGGCGATCGCGCGGCACGTTTAGAAGAAGTTACGCGCTCATTCCCAAACAATCCGCATCAATTTCTCTGTTTATCGTCCTATCCAATCGCCCGAGCCCGTCCTGCCAGAACCCCTTTCATCCTTTTCGGTTCGGGTGCTCAAAGGGAATTAAATTTTGAATTTTGAATTCACGTTGCGCGACCCGTCAGGGATCGGGGATAAACTGCGCCGCCGCGTTAAAAAAGCGCCGCCGCAGCCCCGCCGTTACCAGCATCGCCGTTACCAGAGTCGAAAACGCCAGCATGAACATGATGAGCATTTGATACGCCGCTGCATTGAGGGGATCAGCGCCGCTCAGGAGTTGCCCGGTAATGATCCCCGGCAGGGTCACGATGCCGACCACCATCATGGCGTTCACGGTGGGAATGGTTCCGGCTTTGATGGCAGCGCGGCGGTAGGCGGCGATCGCTTGCTCGGGGGTTGCCCCGAGGCTCAAATGGGTTTCAATTTCGATCCGGTTTTGCTGCAAGCTGCTGACCAGACGATCGCCCGCGATCGAGGCCGCATTCATCGCATTGCCCAACACAATGCCCGTGAGGGGAATCACGTAGTGCGGCTCGTACCACGTTTCAGGACGCAGCACGAGGGCCGTGGTGTACACCATCGTCAGCGCCGTGCTGACGAGCAAGGAACCCAACACCAAGGGCAGCAGGCGCGTCATTTTTTTGCTGATGCGGTTGCGGGCGACCACCGTCGCGATCGCGCTCATTACGCCGAGGACGGCTAACACCGCCCACGGATTGCGCCACGCAAACACCGCCGCCAAAAAGTACCCCACTGCCGCCAGTTGCAGCACGGTGCGCCCCGTTGCGATGACCAACGTCCAACCCAGGTCAAGGCGCTGCCAGGCCGCCAGCGCGATCGCCCCGGCCATCAACCCGAGGGCCAACCCAATTTGCAGAATGCCAAGCTCAATCATGGTTGCCTAGCCAATGTGGCGTCCGGTACGTCAGGGTCACTGTTCCGTTGCCCATTGTGTCTCGCGGTTGCTCCGCTGCGCCATCCCGCTTCATCCGAGAATCCGGGGGATACGCCGTGGCGCAAGACACCCCAAACAGGGCTAAGCAGCCGTTGCCCCACAAACCCGCAAGCCTGATCCGTGGCACCCAGCTTTTCGCTGATCCCCGCATCGACCGCCGCACAAGGATGGAGGGGTTTTCAACTCAAGAAAGAATAAGAATTGACTTTCATCAACGCCACGGTTAAGCGAAAATACTTAACAAGACATTACGCTTGCCGGGCGTTAGCTGTAGTTTTCTATACAATTGTAAAGGGTGCTGCAAAGCGCTCGCTCCATTCGGGACGCTGGATGAGGGGTTACCCGTTTTCGTCCAGAGTTTTGTTCACAGACTGAATCCGAGGAAACTGCGATCGCGGGAGCCTGAGTCGGGATCAGTCATCCAGCGTCCATGCATCGGTGTGTCGGTTTAGAAGGCGAGGGATCTTGAGTGAGTCAGTCTCAGCAGTTTCAGATGCGAACCTATGACCCAGACGCGATCGCGCGCTACTATCGGCGGCGGCCTTGGCGAGTTCTGTGGCGCGCCCTGCAAGTCGCCTGGATGCTCAGCCTGTTTGCCCTTGGGTTACAAAGCGATCGCTGGTTTCGGCGAGAGACCCAAAGCCTTCCCCAGCGCGCCATTCAGCTCCGCAAGTTGCTGACCAAACTGGGGCCAACCTTCATCAAGGTGGGGCAAGCCCTCTCTACCCGTCCCGACCTTGTTCGCCAAGATTTCCTCGACGAGCTGACCAAGCTGCAAGACCAACTGCCGCCCTTTTCCAACGCGATCGCCTTCGGCATCATCGAGCAAGAACTGGGCCTCACCCCCGAGGAAATCTACAGCTTTATTTCCCCCGATCCCGTTGCCGCCGCCAGCCTCGGCCAAGTTTACCGAGCTCGGCTTTACAGCGGCGAAGAGGTGGCCGTCAAAGTGCAGCGGCCCAACCTCGTGCCCGTGATCACCTGCGACCTGTTTATCATGCGCTGGGCAGCAAAGTGGGGCGGGCGATTTTTGCCCCTGAACCTGGGCCACGATCTCACCCTGATTGTGGATGAGTTTGGCGGCAAGCTCTTTGAGGAAATCGACTACCTCAACGAAGGCCGTAACGCCGAACTGTTTGCCGCCAATTTTCAGGATGATCCCCGCGTCAAGGTGCCCAAAATTTACTGGAGCTACAGTACCACCACCGTTCTCACCCTGGAATGGATCAACGGCTTCAAGCTCACGGATATCGATCGCGTCCAACAGGCTAACCTCAGCACCGACACGCTCATCGAAATCGGCGTCACCGCTGGGTTACAGCAGCTTTTGGAGTTTGGCTTTTTCCACGCCGATCCCCATCCTGGCAACCTGTTTGCCATGCCCGATGGCCGCATGGCGTACATTGACTTCGGCATGATGGATCAGCTTGACCAAACGACCAAGGAAACCCTGGTGGATGCGGTGGTTCACCTCATCAATCAAGACTACGATCGCCTTGCCGAAGCCTTTGTGCGCCTCGGATTTCTCACCCCCGAAACGGACATTCGCCCCATTATTCCCGCGCTGGAATCGGTGCTGGGGGATGCTCTGGGTGCAAAGGTACGCGACTTTAACTTCAAAACCATCACTGATCGCTTCTCGGAGCTGATGTATGAGTACCCTTTCCGGGTGCCCGCCAAGTTTGCCCTCATCATTCGCTCCTTGGTGACTCAAGAGGGCTTGGCGCTCAGCCTCAACCCTAATTTTAAGATTGTGGATATTGCCTATCCCTACGTGGCCAAGCGGCTGCTGAAGGGCGAAACCCCTGCCTTGCGGCGACGGTTGTTGGAAGTGCTATTCCGGGATGGCAAGCTCCAGTGGCAGCGGTTGGAAAATCTGCTGGCGATCGCCCGCAGCGATGACCAGTTCGACCTATTGCCCACGGCTGGTTTGGGGCTGCAATACCTGATGTCTGAGGAGGGCCAATATCTGCGCCGCCAAATTTTGCTAGCCCTGACGGAAGATAATCAGCTCCAAACCGCTGAGGTGCAAAAGCTGTGGGATTTGGTGAAGGATGAACTGACCCCCTCGCGGGTGTTGGGAGCGGCGTGGGATGCCCTGCTGGCCACATCGATGGAGCGGGCGGCGGCGTTGATTCCGCCTGTTGCCGCGATCGCCGCCAACTTCTAGACCGCCCAGCCCTCATCGTCGCTGCGCTAACCGCCGCAACGGGCACAAAATTCAAAATTTGCGATGCCCAGTGATGCCCTACCCAAGTGTCTACGGCAACAAAAGAGGGTGCGGAGTCAAGGATTTCCAGGCATCGCGTGACGACGCAGCGGCATCCGAGCGAGGGATTATCCCCGATTGTTCCGGCCATGGCACGCCCAGGGTGCCTAAGGGGTGCCCGCTGTTGTCTTGCGGCTGAGCCAGCGGGCGATCAGATTGAGCAGCAAAATCGCGGCGATGAGGACGAGGGCGGCGGCCCAGGCGAGGTCTTGCTGGGCAGGAAAGGGGGCGATCGCGAAGTTGTAGATCAGCACCGACAGGGTAGCGACGGGCTCCACCAAATTTTTTGGGAAAAAGTCGGAATTCAGGGCAGTGAAGAGGAGGGGCGCAGTTTCCCCCGCCGCGCGGGCGATCGCGAGCAGAATGCCCGTGGTGATCCCCGGCAGGGCAGCGGGCAGCAAAATGTGAATCAGGCTTTGGAGCGGCGAGGCTCCCACACTGGCCGCCGCCCAACGCAGTTCGTCGGGCACCTGGCGCAGGGCATCATCGGTGGTGCGCACCACCCAGGGCAACATCAGCACCGCCAAGGCGACGGCTCCCGCGATCGCGGAAAATCCAACCACGCCGTTGACCACCAGCAACCCATAGGCAAACACCCCCGCCAAGATGGAAGGCACCCCGCTGAGTACATTGACCCCCAGCCTCAGCCCTTGGGCAATCGGGTGATGGGGGCTGAGTTCAGCCAAGTAGAGGCCCGCCAAAATCCCGAGGGGAATGGTGATCAGGCTGGCAAGGCCGACAACGACGAGGCTCCCAAGGAGGGCGTGGGCAATGCCCCCGCCGGATAGCCCAAAGGCAGGGGGCAGTTGGGTGAACAGGGCCAGGTCGAGCCGCCGACTGCCCCGCCGCCCCACATCGAGCAAAATTGCGCCCAGGGGCAGCACGGTCAGTAGCGTTGCAAGTCCGTAGAGCCAAGTCATGGCGCGATCGCACCCCCGCCGCACCCCAGGCCGACACCACACCATTTGCCACGGGCGTTGCCGCCAGGGCCTTGCCCCCTGTCCCCCTCCCGAGGGACGGGCCATCAGGGACATGGCAGCAAGGTTCACCGCCAGCGTCAGCAGCAGCAGCACGAGGGCGGCGTACATCAGTGCGGCGATGTGGAGATCCTTAGCGGCAGCGAACTGGTTGGCTAGGGTGCTGGCGATCGCGCTGGCGGGCGCAAAAATCGAAGGGCTGATTTGGGGCACATTGCCAATCAACAGGGCGATCGCCATCGTTTCGCCCAGGGCACGGCCCAGGGCCAGCAAAATGCCGCCGCCGATGCTGGTAGCTGCCGCTGGGATAAAGACCTGGGCGATCGCTTCCCAGCGGCTACTGCCAACGCTGCGGGCGGCAAGGCGGAGATCCAAGGGTAGGGCGAGGAGGGCATCCCGCGAGATTGCGGCAATCATCGGCACCACCATGATCGCCAGAACCAGGGCTGCGGGCAGTAGACCCGGCCCCAGCGGTGAGGTGCTGAACAGCGGCACCCAGCCCCAGGCGGCGTGAATCGCCTGTCCCCAGGGCAACATCAGCGGCACCAGCACCCGCAGTCCCCAAAAGCCGTAGACCACGCTGGGGATCGCCGCCAGCAGTTCGACCAGCAGCCCCAGGAGCGATCGCACCCACCCCGGCACGAGGGGTTCGCTCAGAAAAATCGCCGTCCCCAGCCCGAGGGGAATGGCGATCGCCAACGCCATGGCGCTACTCATCACCGTGCCCCACAGCAGCGGCAACACCCCAAAGGCTTCGCGACCGGCCACGGGATTCCACGCGCGCCCCACCCAAAAGCCCAGTCCTTCTGCGCGAATGGCGGGCCAGGCGCGCACCGCAATGAGGATGACCAGCGCGCCCAACACCACTGCAATGCTGAGGCTGGCGATCGCCGTGAGCCCCACAAAGCCGCGATCGCTCCAGCGATCCCAGGCGGTACGGCGCGGCTTAAGGGTACGATCGGGCGGCGTGATGACGGAAGCCATGCTGCGCTACCCGGCGATTTGGGCGATCGCGGCAGACACCCGCTCTACCACTTCGGCAGGCAGCGGCACATAGCCCAAGCCTTCGCTCAACTGCTGCCCTTCCGTGATGCACCACTGTAGGAGCGATCGCAGCGCCTCAGCCTTCGCCGCATCCTCATAACGGGGATAGACCAGCAGCCAGCTATAGGTCGAAATCGGGTACGCTGCTGCCCCCGGCGGATCCGGCGCAAAGCCACGCAGGTTTTCCGGCAAGTCCACTGCTGACAGGGCCGCCGCTGCCGAGTCTACCCCCGGCAACACAAACTCGCCTGCCTGGTTTTCTAGGGCCGCGATCGCCAGGCCCAACTGCTGCGCGTAGGAAAATTCCACATAGCCGATCGCGCCCGGAGCCTGCTGAATTTGGGCGCTCACCCCGGCATTCGATTTCACCGCCACGCCAGCGGGCCAGGCCACGGTTAGCCCATCCCCCACCACCTGCTGCCACGGGGGGCTGATGGCGCTGAGGTGGCGCGTCAGGGTTGCGGTGGTGCCGCTGCCGTCGGAGCGATGGACAAGGATGATCGGCAGGTCGGGCAGGGTGAGGTCGGGGTTGGCCTCGGCAATGCGGGGATCATTCCACTGGGTGATGTTGCCCAGAAAGATGTCGGCATAGACCGCGCGGGGGAGCCGCAGCCCCGAGGGAACATCCGGCAGGTTATAGGCGATCGCGACGCTGCCCGCCGTCATCGGGAGCAACAGCACTCCCCCCTCCACCTGGGCGATTTGCTCATCGGTCATCGCTACGTCGCTGGCCCCAAAGTCGATGGTGTTGGACACCACCTGCTGAATGCCCACCTCGCTGCCCGTGGGCTGATAGTTGATTTG
>JACYME010000200.1 GCA_015272155.1 Leptolyngbyaceae cyanobacterium T60_A2020_046 | reverse complement strand
GCGAGAATGTCGCTGCGCTGGTCGGGGGTAGGAGCCAGGGCGATCGCCTGCTGACAGTGCAGGGTGAGGTAGGCTTTGACCCGGTCTAGAAACTGGGCTTCCTCCTCGGGCGAGGCGGGGCGAATAAACAGACACACCTCTGAGAAAATGTCGCCCCAGGTGGGTACTTCTCGGGGTTGGCTGAAGGTGACCTCGGGCAGGGTCGCGATCGCGCTGCGGTAGGCTTCGGGCAGGGTGCGATCGCGGCTCACTGGCGACAGATCCACAATCGCCGCGCTAATTTGGCCGCGCCCACCCACCAAATCACAGCCAAACATGGGCAGCCCATAGTCTGGGTTTGGAAACATGACACAGTGCAGGATGTCGAGGGCTTGTCCCACCCGCGCCAATTCTAGATGCATTTTGCGAAACTGTGGCGACTGGTAGCAGGCATTCTCGATCACCAGGCGCTCGCCCTCCAGGCGTCCCTCGATGTAGCCCAGATCTTCCGGCAGTTGGTAGGGCGACAGGTCAAGGTGCTGCTGCCATACGGACTCGATGATGTCCGCCAGTTGCCGAATCATGGGGTGCTGTTGTTCGCGCAGGGAAGAAGAGGAAGTCGCCATGAGCACAGTGCCTAACGGGTCAAGGAAATCAGGAAAACTTTGGTGAGAAACGCGTGGCTCCTCTGAATGCAGCGCGGATCCGCGCGGAACGTTCCCAACCAGGGCAGAATGCGCTCAGTTTCTCACGCTGCTCGTCAGCGGGGCCGATGGCCCAGAGATGGCGGGGCTATTCGGTCAGAACGGCACAGGTTTTCTGCCCGGGAGGGGACAATCTGGCGATCGCCGATCCTGTAGTTGTTCAGCATATCAGGGCGGTGCAGGCTTCAGATTGATGGCGATCGCGCCCCTTGTCAAATTACCCGCGTTCTGTCCTGAGTTGGTCTACCGATTCGCGAGAATTGGAGTACAGTCTTAGCGCTGGTTCTGAATATCGTGATTGCAAGTTCTGTGCTTCCCCTCAATTCTGAAACTCACTTGGGGCTCAACCAAACCACCTACTGTCGATTACGGCAGGCGGTGCAGGCCGTCCCCCCTCATCAGATTTGGGTTGCCGTGTGCGATGATCTGCCTTTGCAACGACAAATTGCGGCCACCCTCGATGCCTTGACGGTTGATGCTGGGGAGGTGGGGGAGCGATCAAGCCAGCTTTGCCTCGCTGAAGAAGATGCGGATGTCGTTCGTCAGGTGTTGGCCTGGCATCAGCACACGCCATCGCCGCGATCGCCCTACCTGCAAATTCTCGGCATTGAACATCTGACCCATCAACCCTCGGAGCAGCAATATCAGTTTTTAGCCTCCTTTGCACGATTGGTGGATCTATGGCCCCGACTCGACTGTAGCCTGCTGATCTGGCTACCGCGCCCGTGGCTCCAACAAATCCGACGCACGGTGCCCAAGCTCTGGGATTTGTGCCAGAGCACAGTGTTTGAATTTTTGGGCGACCCAACGCCGCTTACCGTGCCAACCCAGCAGACTGCCGCCACCCTGCCGCCACCCTCCGTGCGGCAGTGGCAGTTTTTGAGCGCAACGCCGGAGGAGGGCTGGCTGTCCGATGCGGAGCTGGCAGACTTAACCCTAGAATCGGCGATCGCGGAGGATCGCACCGCCCACCCAGAGCCCCCGCCCACCCTGCCCGCCGACCTGTGGCAGCGACTCAGCGCAGATCTGGCAGAACTCGAAGACGCGCGATCGCTGCCGGCGCTACCCGAGCGGTTGGCGGTTTCTCCAGAGGGCAGGGAGGCTCAACGGGTCGGCGGAACTTTAGTGACAGAGGCCAACACCGCGATTGCGCCACCCGCTGCTGATTCCATAGAAGAATCTGCTGCCCAGCAACCCTTCACCCACGACGATCCGCTTTTGGAGGCCCATCGCTGGCGAGACTTGGTCGAAGCGGGCGATCGCAGCCTCAGCACCCTACAAACCGCCATTCGCCAATACGAAAACATTCCGCCTCGGCTGCTCGAATCCTCTACCTATCGCGCTGAAGCCCTCAACGATCTCGGCAGCCTCTACTGGCTCCTAGCCGAACGCACCGCAGACCCGGTGGATAGCCATCAATACCTCACCCGTAGCCGCCAGTGCTACGAAGCCGCCCTGACACCGGAAGACAGCGATACCACTCGAGTGGATACCCGCATTCGCCTGCACAGCAACTTGGGCAGCGTGTGCAACCTGTTGGCCCTCTACGAAACCCCAGAAAAGCACTTCGACCAAGCGATTCGCGCCTTTCACCATGCCCTGCGATATTTCGACGCGGCCCAGCCCAACACCGAGTATCTGACGCTGCAAATGCACCTGGGCGCGGCCTACTGGAACCTGGCCCAGCACCAAAATAAAGCCATCCTGCTGCATCGAGCGATCGCGGCCTATCAGGCCGCTTTGCAGCCTTGCAAACCCCACGAACAGCCGACCCTCTACGGCCAGTTGCAAAACAATCTGGGCATTGCTTTGTGGAGCTTGGCCCGTTACGAGCGTCCTATCTTTTTGTTGGAACAGGCGATCGCCGCCTACCGCAACGCCCTCGCCTACCGCACCCTCAAGACCGATCCATCTGGCTATGCGGCCACCCACAACAACCTCGGCACCGCCTACTGGGATATGGGCACCCACGCCCCCGATGGGTCACCCGAACAGGTTCAAGCCTGGAAACACGCGATCGGAGCTTACAGCACGGCGCTATCTACCATCATCAACATCCCCGAGGCGACGGTGAGCTTCGATCGCTGGGCCACCCACCACAGCCTTGGCGTGGTTCACAGTCGCCTTGCGGTGATGCCCCACACCAGCGCTAGCGATCGCCAGATCCACCTCAACCAAGCCTTTACCCACTATGTGCAGGCCCTCGACGGCTGGCACCATGAAGAGGCCGACGCCACCGACACCGCCCTGCAAGCAGTGGTGCAAAATCTCAAACTTCAGGCCCAATACCTGGGGTTAGCGGCCCAGCAGCGATCGCTGAACCAAATCCCCGCCCACTGGCTACCCCCAATTTGGCATCAGCTCTAGAAGCCCGGTTTCTCTGTTACCAGGATTCAACGCTGAGTGGAAACCCGCTAAGGAAACAGGCTTCTGCCCAATTCCCATGTCCTCCCGGAGCTGACTAGAACGATCCCCAAGCCCCCAAAACGTAGCAATAATCCATGCCCCCATCTATGCCCTCACGCCTGTGCACCTTTGCCCATCCCCCCATCCACGCCCTCACCCAATCCGGCCAGACCCATATTATTCTGCGTAGAGAGTACACAGTGTTTCGGTGAGGCGTGGGTATGCAGATTCAAGATCGGCCTGGAGTGAAGGATGTGGCAACCGCGATCGCGGCCAGCCAAGCCTACCTCCTCTCCATTCAATACCCCGAAGGCTACTGGTGGGCGCATCTAGAATCCAACGTCAGTATCACCGCCGAGATCATTCTGCTGCATAAAATTTGGGGCACCGATCGCGATCGCCCCCTCGCCAAAGCCGAAACCTACCTACGCCGCCAACAGCGCGACCACGGCGGCTGGGAACTCTTCTATGGCGACGGCGGCGACCTTAGCACCACCGTCGAAGCCTATGCCGCCCTGCGGGTGTTGGGAGTTGCCAAAGAGGATCCGGCTCTGGTCAACGCCCGAAACTTCATCCTGGCGCGGGGCGGCATCAGCAAAACCCGCATCTTCACCAAGCTGCACCTGGGGCTGATTGGTTGCTACGACTGGGCCGGATTGCCTTCCTTGCCCGCCTGGGTAATGCTGTTTGCGCCACCCTTCCCCTTCAGCATTTACGAAATGTCGAGTTGGGCGCGGAGCAGCACGGTGCCGCTGCTGGTGGTGTTCGATCGCAAACCCGTCTTTCCCCTCGACCCCGCCATCAGCCTGGATGAACTCTACGCCGAGGGCATCGACAATGTACGCTACGAGCTGCCCAAAGCCGGGGACTGGAGCGACCTTTTCCTCACCTTAGACAAAGCCTTCAAATGGGCGGAGTCCATCAACTTCGTGCCCTTTCGCGAGCAGGGGCTGAAGCTGGCAGAACAGTGGATCCTAGAGCGCGAAGAAGCCACGGGCGACTGGGGCGGCATCATTCCCGCCATGCTCAACTCCCTGCTAGCCCTGCGCTGCCTGGACTATGACGCCCATGATCCCGAGGTGGTGCGGGGTCTGCAAGCGGTGGACAACTTCGCGGTGGAAACCGAGGACGAATATTGGGTGCAGGCATGTGTCTCCCCGGTGTGGGATACGGCGCTGGTGATGCGTGCCCTGACGGATTCTGGCGTGGCTCCCGACCATCCTGCCCTGGTGCGGGCGGGGGAATGGCTGCTCGAAAAGCAAATTCTCGACTATGGGGACTGGGCGCTGAAAAATCGGGCGGGCAAGCCCGGTGGCTGGGCCTTTGAGTTTGAGAATCGCTTCTATCCTGATATGGATGATACGGCGGTGGTGGCGATGGCGCTCCACGACGTGAAGCTGCCCAATGAGCGCCAAAAGCGGCAAGCGATCGCGCGGGCGGTGCGCTGGGTCGCCACCATGCAGTGCAAGGCGGGGGGCTGGGCCGCCTTTGATATCGACAATGATCAGGACTGGCTCAACGCCATTCCCTACGGAGATTTGAAGGCGATGATCGACCCCAACACTGCGGACATCACCGCCCGCGTGCTGGAAATGCATGGTCGCCTCGCCACCGACTCCACCTTGGTGGCTAACTATCGCACCGATCTGACTCGCGATCGCCTCGAACGCGGCCTCACCTTTTTGCTCAACGAACAGGAAGCCGACGGCAGTTGGTTCGGGCGCTGGGGGGTGAACTACATCTATGGCACCAGCGAGGCGTTGACCGCCTTGGTGCTCTATGCGGGCGATCGCTGCCGTCGCGAGATTCAGCGCGGGGCAGACTGGCTAGCATCTTGTCAGAACCCCGATGGCGGCTGGGGCGAAACCTGCCGCAGCTACACCGACCCCAGCCTGAAAGGACAGGGCGTGAGCACCGCATCCCAAACGGCTTGGGCGTTGCTGGGCCTGCTGGATAGCGCTACGGTGTTGGGCGATCGCCACCGCACCGCGATCGAGCGCGGCATCGACTACCTCCTCACCACCCAAAACCCCGACGGTACCTGGGATGAAGCAGAATTTACCGGGACGGGCTTCCCCGGCCACTTCTATATCCGCTATCACCTCTATCGTCAGCACTTTCCGCTGATGGCCCTAGGGCGCTACCACCGCACCTACGGCGCATAACCTGAATCGACTGCCCCATCCCAATTTGGCGATGCTGACTTGGCGGTGCTGAATTCAAGGATGCCCGTATCCATGCCTGCATCGTGTAGGGTGAGATTCGTCAAACCCCGAGCCGGACAATGCGGGCAACAACGAGGTCTGTACAAAGGAAGGGGCTATTCGGCGTCTGTTTCTTGGGGATTGGCTTGTTGGGCATCGGCACCGCGCACAGATTTGGGCCGCCAGCCGGACACAGCGCTCTGTTTGGCCCGCGCGACCACAAGATGATCGTCGGGGACATCCTTTGTGACGACAGACCCTGCCCCGACGGTCACGTCTGCGCCGAGGGTGACGGGAGCCACCAGCACGCTGTTGGCTCCGGTTTTGGTGCGATCGCCGATCACCGTGGGATGCTTCTGGTAGCCGTCGTAGTTTGCTGTAATCGTCCCCGCGCCAATGTTGACGCGATCGCCTAGGGTGGCATCCCCCAGGTAGGATAGGTGCGCCGCGTTGACGCGATTGCCCAGGGTCGATTTCTTGATTTCTACAAAATTACCAATCCGGCAGCGATCGCCCACCACCGCCTGCCCCCGCAGATGAGCATAGGGGCCGATGCGCGTGCCCTCGCCAACTTTGCTGTCCGTCACCACGGAATAGAGCACGGTCACATGGGCCGCGATTTGGCTGTCTTCGATCAGCGTGCCGGGGCCGATGCGGCTGCCTGTACCGATTACCGTTTTGCCGCGCAGGTGGGTTTGCGGCTCAATGATGACATCGGTCTCCAAGACCACCGTCGTGTCGATGGTGGTACTGTCAGGATCCACCAGGGTCACCCCCGCCGCCATCCAGTAATCCTTAATCCGGTCTTGCAGAATGCTGTAGGCTTCGGCCAACTGCTTGCGGTTGTTGATGCCCTGAATTTCCTGCGGGTCATCTACATCCACGGCCATCGCCGGGGCCAAATCCTTCACTACATCGGTGAGGTAATACTCCTGCTGATCGTTATCCGCTTTGAGGTGGGGCAAGATCTTGGCGAGGGCCGCCCAGTTGAAGCAGTAGACCCCGGCGTTAATGCGGCGATTTTGGCGTTGCGCCTCCGTGCAGTCGCGGTGTTCGATGATTTCTGTGACAATGTTGTCCTCATTGCAAAAAACGCGACCATAGCCGGTGGGATCCACAAACTGAGCCGTGAGCACGGTGACGGCGTTGCCATGTTGGCGATGGGTGGTCAGCAATTTACTCAGGGTGGCGGGGCGCAGGAGGGGAACGTCGCCATTGAGGACCAGAAAGTCGCCATCAAAGTCGCTCAGATGGGGCATCACCTGCTGAACGGCGTGGCCGGTGCCTAACTGTTGGGTCTGTTCGACAAAGGTCAGATTGGGGACGTGGGCCAGTGCTTGGCGGACTTGCTCGGCCCCGTAGCCCACGATGATGAGCCGATAGGTCGGATTCACGTCGTCTAAACTATCGAGCACCCGTTCGAGCAGCGATCGCCCGCCAAGGGGATGCAAGACCTTAGGCAAGGCTGACTTCATGCGCGTGCCTTTGCCAGCCGCGAGTACGGCTACTGCGAGCTGAGATGCCATCACGATGTCCTCGTTTTGTCCCAAAATGCTGTGGTGGATGGGCGGGGGCGCGGTGGGTTGAATGCGGCGATGCTCACCTGCGAATGGGGCAGTGCATCGCGCATGGCTCATCCATCTGACCGAGTCAATCCCCTGCTGCACCGGAGTATACCGTGCTTTGGGATATCAAGTCAGCGAAAAGCTTGGCCCGTTTGGGAGGGCTCCCGGTGTCGATGTTCTGCCCTGGCTCCTACAACACCAGCCCCGACTCTCAGGGCAAACGCATACGTCTGAATGCTCCCGTTCTCCCTAACTCCTAGCCGCTGGCCGGGAGTCTCTAGGGGCGGCTCTGCTGCCGAAGATTTAGGTGGCAGAGCTGCTGTGAGGTGCCCAGGCAGAGCTTGGGCACGAGGTCAAATTCTCTAAGATTCTCTAAGTATGCGTTTGCTCTACCCTGACTTCCTGCACAGGTGGAAAAATTCCCTCGCGCGCCGTAAAATCGTCACTTTCACATCACGCAGGTCGTCGCACCAGGAGGTGTTGTGGGACTTCAGCGAATTGTAGTTAGCCCGGCCCAAATTCAAGGCACAATGCTGAGCCTGACGGCAGGGCAACAGCATTATTTGCAGCGGGTGTTGCGCCTGCGCACGGGGGATTCGTTTATTGCGCTGGATGGCGGTGGGCAACATTGGCTGGCAACGCTGACCCCAGAACCCGCCCAGGCGCAACTCGTGGAGGCGATCGCGTCGGCCATCTCCGCTCGCCCACTGCGTCCTATCACCCTGGCGGCAGCCCTACCCAAACAGGGGTTTGATGAAGTGGTGCGCCAGGTGACAGAGCTGGGGGTGCAGTGCATTGTGCCCATTTTGAGCGATCGCACCGTGCTGCGTCCTAGCCCCCAAAAATACCAGCGCTGGCAGCGCATCGCTGCCGAAGCCGCCGAACAGTCGGAGCGCGCCACCGTCCCCACCGTGCAGGAGCCCGTACCCTGGCGAGATTGGCTCACCCAAGGGCCAGCGGCGAGCGATCGCTTCCTGTGTGTGGCGCGAAACCCCACTGCTCCCCTAATTACCGCTGCCCTCAGCGCCCAAAAACCAGAAATTTTGATTGCAACGGGATCTGAAGGCGGGTGGACGTCGTCTGAAGTTGAAGCAGCGATCGCGGCGGATTATCTGCCCGTCTCTTTGGGGCAAACAATCTTGCGCGCTGTCACTGCTTCCGTGATTGCCGTGGGCATCCTACAGGCAGTAAACGAATTAGTTAAAATGGAGCCGCAACTCGCTTCCTGAGCTATGACTACTCTCGCAACTTCTCCCGAATCAGAGTTCTACATGTCTGGGTTCCATGCCCTCTCTGATCCGCTACGCATCAAAGTAATTGAGAACCTGCGATCGCAGGAAATGTGCGTGTGTGATTTGTGTGAGTTGCTCAGCGTCAGCCAGTCTAAGCTCTCCTTTCATCTGCGTGTGCTCAAAGATGCCAGCCTAGTGCGGGCTCGTCCCCAGGGACGCTGGACCTATTACAGCCTCAACCTGCCTCAGTTTGTGATGCTGGAGCAATATCTCTCGGAGTTTCGGCGATTCAGCCCAATCCTGCCCGATCGCGGCCTCAAGGTCAGCACCGAATCCCCCTGTCCGTAAGCGATTTCCCAAATTTCTTCCCGCCCGCCACCTTCGGGAGGTGTTGGTCGGGATCACGACAGAATCTGCGATAAACATTGCACGCTGAAGTCCCTAATTTCTGCCAGAAGACGCATCAACAGGCGAGGGGCGCATCCTTAAGGTCTGCCGCTGTCCCATGGATGATTGGTAGAGCGTGGTTAGAAACTCAATCTGAATCTGGCTATACTTGCGATCGATAAAATTATCGCGGTGGAAGTTGGGAGCGATTGCTAGAAGTCGAATCGGTTGACTATA
>JACYME010000233.1 GCA_015272155.1 Leptolyngbyaceae cyanobacterium T60_A2020_046 | reverse complement strand
GGCTTCTGAAACTGACATCAAAAACTGGTTTATTCATTGCTGCTACTGTGTCTCGTAATTATGAAAATCGCTATATCTGAGCCTGGATGGATAGCGCTTTGGGCCTTGCTTGGTGGCATGATACTTGGCTTGGTAGCGACGCGCTGCGATCGCCCGCGTTCATCATCAGCCACTACACTGTTGAAATACTTGGACACACTGCCACAGACAGGATACCGCATGATGTGGGAATGGCAACTAGCAACCAGGGGAGCGATCGCGGGCCTCTTCTTCGCGATCGCGAGTCAGGCATTGGCGATCGCCAACCCAGCTCCAACAATATCCCCCACGGACACCGAAGCCGAAACTGCGCCCGCAGAACCCCAGTACCTGCGCCCGCGCACCCCCTGCCCCACCGACCTAGATACTTTAGTCGCAGGGCTACTGCGAGACTTGCCCAGCTATGCCAACCGTGTGGCCCGCCGCACGACCCAGGCCAACGGCACCATTTTGGTTGCGGGACGGGCAGACCTTGCCCCCCTCGACCCAGCTCAAAGTGTCTTGAGCGGCGGTGATGCCTTTGATGACACCCTGCCCCAGGTTTTTTTCACGACCCTAGAGCGCCGATATACCGCTACCGGATCCGTCAATTTTGAGCAATACCACTGGCTGTTTTTGACCCCCGCCCAGAACGGCTGGCGGCTAGTGCTGATGTTTTCGCGCACGGCGGTAGATGGTCCGCGATCGCGCCCGCCCACGCCCCCCCAAGAAAGCAGCGATGGCGTTGTGGGTCAGGCTGTGCGACTGTGGTTGCGCGACTGTCGGGCGGCGGCGGTGGATCCCATTAAGCCCGCTGGTGGCGGTGAGGAAGGCGGCAGCGAGGAATCTGAAGGCGATACCGCCGTTCCAATCTCGCGATAAAGGGTATCGCGCTGCTGGGCCGGACGCCCCAACTGGGCGATCGCAGCCTGCAATTCTGCCACAGTCAGGCCCGTGCCTCCCTGGGCTCCCGCCATCGTCGTAATGTGTTCTTCCATTAGAGTGCCGCCGATGTCGTTGCAGCCCCAGCGCAGGGCTTCAGCCGCGCCCGCCAACCCTAGCTTGACCCAGCTCGGCTGATGATTCACAATCCAGCGCCCGAGATAAAGGCGCGCCACGGCGGTGAGCCGGAGGGTGTGGGGCAGGCTGGGCTGGTCGCGCCCGACCCGGTTGCGTAGAGCACGCGGAGCCTCTTGACCCACAAAGGGCAGCAGAATGAATTCCGTAATTTGGGCCGGGGCTCCGGTGGTGCGCGATCGCTGCTGCAAGGCCCGCACCTGATCCAAATGGTGAATTTGTTGGGCGGGCGTTTCAATGTGACCACAGAGCATCGTGCTAGTGGTGGGCAACCCCTGGCGGTGGGCCAGCCCAATGATGCGCAGCCAACTGGCCGCGTCAATTTTCTCGGGACAAATGACGCGCCGCACCCCATCGTCTAGCACTTCCGCCGCCGTCCCCGGCAAAGAATCAACGCCCGCCACCTGGAGTGCGGCCAAGACTTCAGCTTCTGAAAGGTCGTCCTCGCGCGCAATAAACTGTACCTCCTGGGGCGAAAAGGCGTGCACATGCAGGTGCGGAAGCTGATCCTTCAGGTTGCGAATGAGGCGCTGGTAATAGGGCAAGCTTTTGCCATCCACCTTGGCGTCGGGGTTGAGCCCGCCCTGCATACAGATTTCCGTGGCTCCTTGGGCAACGGCATCGGTGGCCTTGGCCAACATGGTGTCCCAGTCGAGCCAAAAAGCTCCTGCCTGCCCTGCATCGCGACGAAAGGCACAGAAGCTACAGTGCTGTTCGCAGATGTTGGTGAAGTTGAGATTGCGGTTGATGACGTAGGTAACGGTGTCGCCCACTAAGGTTTGCCGCAGCTCATCCGCCGCTGCCCGAATTGCCGCGATCGCGCCCTCATCCTCGATTGCCAGCAGCGCGAGTCCCTCCTTGGGGGTGAGGTCATTGAGGGCGAGGGCACGGTTCAAGATGCGATCAAGGGGGGAGGGCATGGCAGTTCTGGGTGGGGTCTGGGATCTGTTTTACCGTGGGAGACACTCTGGGTCGGACATTCACTTGACGGATGGATGCCCACGGAAGTGGAGATGACGGTTTGGCATTGTGGCGTTGCTGCATCTGGGGATGAACGCACCAGCCCCTCACCTGAGCCCTCTCCCGGGGGGCGAGGGAAACTGCCTTTTAAGTTTGGGATGAGGGTCATTCATCCTGGAAATTAGCAACGCTGGCATTGTCCTAGGGGCACTGGCGACGACGATTAGGGCGACTATCAGAACGATCGACCGCTCCACCATGATAAAAGCGACAGCCATGCCTCATTGAGGTTGCCGGGATGCTTCTCAATGCCACACCAGCCCTGATCAAAAATCCTCCCATCCGAGCCAGACGGGAGGATTCTGCGTGACGGGGGCCGCTCTGTCACCGCTCGGGAAGCACCAGGTTTTCTAGGCCGTCCACCACCCGGGCAGACTCAATGCGATCGCCCTGGCGGAGCTGATCCAAAACCTCCTTATTTTTCACCACGTAGCCAAAGACCGCGTAGCGCCCATCCAGCAGGTTTAGCCCTGCCGGGGTAAGCTCTGGCTCAAACAAGAAGAAGAAGAACTGTGACGAACCACCATTTGGGTCATCGGGGTGGGCCATGCCCAGCGTACCAAAGGCCGAAAAGGGCAAAACGGGCTCTTCTAAATACATCCCTAGCGCCTCTAGGGTGCTGCCATAGATCGGCTCGGTCATCCCCTTAACCAAAATTTCGAGGGGAATGGCGCGATATTCCTTGGTTTTGGGGTCGATAAAGCCTTCCGCAGGGCCATCGGGATCCCCGGTTTGCAGCACATAATTATCTTCGGCGCGGGTAAAAACCATGCCGTCATAGAAGCCGCGCTGCACCAAATCCACAAAGTTGCCCGCCGTGACGGGGGCACTGTAGCCATCCACCACGGCAGTCATGGTGCCCTTGCTAGTGGTGAACTCAATGGTGGCGCGCCCTTTAAGTTGGGGCAGGTTGCGGTATTCCTCAGGTACCTCGAAGGGAAAGCCCTCAACCATAGATTCTTCGATCTGAGTGACCCTATCGAGCAGGGCTGCCCGCGATCGCCAGATGGTTTCCTTATCCCGGGCATCAACCGCGTCTAACAACGGAGCAAAGCCCGCCTGAATATCATCCAACCAAGCGGATGCGGCTTCTTTCTGGGTCTCTGGCACTCCGGCTAAAATCGCATCCCGCCGCCGCGACACCAGTTTTTCCACCTTGCTCACATCGCGCTTAATCGGCCCAAACCGATTGCTGCGCAGCCATTCCGACAATCCTTCCAACCCTTCTTGAACCTTGCGGATATCGGGGTTATCAATGGGCAGGGCATTGCGCAACAGAGCGCGACCGTCGGTCACGGCATTGCCCGGGGGCAGGTAAGCGATCGCGGGGGCTGGCAGTGGAGCGGCGATCGCGGCCTCCCCGTTGATAGGCATCAATCCCTCAAGGAAGGGACTTGCAGCCCACAAACACGCCCCCAGGGCAAGGGCAGAAAACCATCGCGTCAGTCGTTGCATGAATCTTTAGGATTTGAAAATGACATCAAGCAAACGACTTTGATCTTGCCATAGGGCGGGGCATTCCCATCGGCATTCTGCTCAAGTCAGCCCCCGCGCAGCATCAAGCTGTGTGACCCCAAAGGGTGTCTACCTGGTTCGGTTGGGAACAGCCCTGAGAGATCTGAGTGGATGGATCCGAGTACCGCTCGGCGTCAATTTGCGCACCCGCTGGCCCTCACCCTAAATCTTTGAGTCACTCGCTCCCTGCTCCCAAAACTGGGAGCAGAGCCGGGAGATGAGGGCGGATCGGTATCGAGACGGAGGCCGCCAAGTCATAGGCAGTGCCGACCTTCCTGAGCCCCTAGCCCATCCCGCGTTGCACTTACCCGTTTTCTATTAAGGAAAGTTCCACTCGGGGGTAAAATGAATTGCCGATTGTTCAACACGTTCACGGGTAGCCCGCATCATGATCTCTAGCAACGACTTTCGCACCGGCGTCAGTATTGAGCTCGACGGTTCCGTTTGGCGGGTTATCGAGTTTCTCCACGTCAAACCGGGTAAAGGTTCTGCGTTTGTTCGCACCAAGCTAAAGAATGTGCAAACGGGCAATGTTGTGGAAAAAACCTTCCGGGCGGGTGAGACGGTGCCCCAGGCAACCCTTGAGAAAAAGGTGATGCAACACACCTACCGTGAAGGTGAGGATCTGGTCTTCATGGACATGGAAACCTATGAAGAGGTGCGCATGACCGAAGCCCAAGTGGGCGATCACGTGAAGTATCTCAAGGAAGAAATGGAAGTCAGCGTGGTGCGCTGGAATGACCAAATTCTTGAGGTGGAATTGCCCAACTCTGTGGTGCTGGAAGTGATTCAGACAGACCCGGGCGTGAAGGGCGATACAGCCACGGGCGGCACCAAGCCCGCGATCGTCGAAACCGGGGCTCAGGTGATGGTGCCGCTCTTCATTTCAATTGGCGAGCGGATCAAGATCGATACGCGGAACGACTCCTATTTGGGACGGGAATAATCGAGCGCAGATTTGGTTTCCTGACTGTTGATGGGATGATGGGCGACACCGCGCCGTGACCTTACCCCACCCTGGCAGAAATCACCCGACACATTGAAATCCTTGAAACTCTCACTCTCACAGGGTTTTGAATTTTGAATTTTGAATTCCGCGTAGCGGTACTAGGGAGAGGATTTGGTGGAACTCAACTTTGATGAGCTGCGAGAGCTGGTATCAACCCTGAACCAGACCGATATTTCAGAGCTGATCCTCAAAAGTGCAGACTTTGAGCTGACTCTCAAAAAGCAGGCTCCTGTAGGGACAGTCTTTGCGGAGGCCGCACCTGTCGCGATCGCGCCCGCTCCGGCAGTGACGGCTCCGACCTCTCCACCCACAGCTCCCGCAGCGGCTCCAGCCTCGCCGCCCCCCTCTGTAGACACCAATGTCATAGAAATTACATCGCCGATGGTGGGCACCTTTTATCGTGCCCCGGCCCCCGATGAGCCGCCCTTTGTGGAGGTGGGCGATCGCGTGCAGCATGGCCAAACCGTTTGCATCATTGAAGCGATGAAGTTGATGAATGAGTTAGAGGCGGAAGTGTCTGGCGAAATTGTTGAGATTTTGGTGGAAAATGCCCAGTCCGTTGAGTTTGGGCAGCCGCTCATGCGCGTGCGGACGGCATAGGACACGCGGCCATCCCTTTTCAGGATTCTCGATGACGACCGTTGGGCGCTGCCTAGCGGTCGTTTTATTTGAGGTTGGCGGGTACGTCGCGGGCTAAAACCCGAGCAGGATAACGGTATCGATGGCCTCTGGATACTGTGTCTCGGGGGTCGTCTCCGGGGGTGAGATGGTCGGGCTTGTGGCGATCGCGGTAGGAGCATCGGGGGAAAGCCTGTCGTCGGCGATCGCTTGGGCGATCGCGGCCTGTCGTCGCGCTTGGTCGCGGCTGATAGCCTGGACTGAATTTCCTAGCCCCGGTGCATTCCACTGGCCACTGTCAGGATCTAAGAACGATCGCGTCCGCGCCCAAAGGATCGCCTCATCGTCCTGGAGCCCCATCGTTCGGGCTTGGGCTAGCCAGTTGAGGTAGCCGCGATCGAGGGCCGCTAAGGGCGCTTGGTTCGCTAAATCAATGCCGTTCAGGAGCTCTTCGTGGGTTAAGACCAGCCCCTGCTGGGTTGCGAGGTCTTGTAGTCGTAGCGCTTGAGCCTGTAAGCGCTGAAGCTGTTGGACATCCGCGGCTGCGGGGCTTTCCGCGCCATGCTGATAGGAAAAACTGCCCAGATTCCAGGCCTGATTCCCCGGGTCACGATGGCCGTAATAGGCTAGGGTGCGCTGGCCGTCGGGGGTGCGCGTGCCCTCTGCGCTGCCGATCGCCCGCGCCACGAGCGAGTCTTCGCCGCCCGAAAACAGCGCCGCAATGGCAGCGGGCAGGGGCGGCGGGGGCAGGCTGGCAGCAGGGTCTACGGCTGGCACGGGAGCGTCTGGGACAGGCAGCGGAGCATTCGTGGCGGACTGTTCGGAGGGTTGAGCTGGGGCGATCGCAGCCTCAGTCAGATTAGCCTTAGTCGGGTCAGGATTGGGGTGATCGGAGGCGGTCAGCGGCTGCTCTGAGGGCAAGGGGGGCGGGTCAAACTTGGCGATCGCGTCACGGGCTGGAGGGGCAGAGTGGGAAGGAGCATCTGGCACTGGGGGGACACTCCCCGGCGGTGCAAAGTCGAGCAAGATGGCAGTGGCGTGGACTGGGGCTGGAGTTGCCGCGATCGCGATCGCGGGCACACCGACAACCCACCAGCAAACATGATCCATGAGGGTTCCCTCCTCGGCTGGGGTGAAAGGGTAAAACCAACGCGAACAGCGGCAGATCATCCGTACTCAAAACTGCAATACCGCCGTTGCGATCCCAAAAAATCTGTAAGGAAATCCGCGATCACAATCAGCTAAAGTAGTTCAAGAGAACTATATCGCATTCCCCAGGGATGTGGCGTTCAAGGCTGGATTTGAGTTGACTGAGAAGGTACACAATCCCTTTCCTGACAAGGATTACCGCGTTTTTTGCTGGCTTCAACTCGGCAAATGGCCGACAAATTTTACAAAACTTTATATTCAGGGCCGGTTTTCCCACAGCCATCCACAGGTTGTCCACAGGTTGCAGACCGTTTTCCACAGGGAAATCCGCGATCGCGCCCGTTCTCGTTTCCCTGTGGATTTCGCAAAAATCGCGTTTTCCACGGCCTGTTCTCCCCCGGTCATTACAACCTGTAAACCGATGATTGCTGAAACCCGCATTCTCTCGTTGTCACTCGCAGTCGAAAGCAGGCTCGGCAATATTTCGCAACATTGACAGCATCCGGCGGGCATAGGCAGAATGATGCGACCGGAAACCGATTGCGCCTGTGAAGCACGGTAGCCTAATCCCCGAAGTTGGCTTGGGGAGCTAGGGTGATCCACTTCATAGAGGTGCAAGTTTCGTGTGTTGATTTGCCTGTGGTGTCCTTAGGAGGATGGAATGAACAGTCCCATGATTAGTCTGATGGTTGAGATTCCCGAAGAACTGCACGAGTCGCTGCAAGGATATTTGGAGTCTCATCCGGCCTGGAGTCAGCAGCGGGTTTTCTGCGCTGCCCTGTCTTTGTTTTTGATGCAAAACGGAAACTGCGATCGCCGCGTCAACCGCATCTACCTCGACACCTTGTTTGACTACGCGGCCTAGGTCGGGTTGGCGAATCGGGGCCGACCGAGTCTACAGGGCCGCCGCTGGGGATTTTGAGCCATCCGTATTGGCCTAGCAGTATTAACGGTGCGTGAAGAATCCCGATGGAAGAATAGGGCGTTTGATAGCGTGGTGGGGCATTAGCCCAGTTCTGCTGCTTCACCAAGGCTGGAAGAGTACGGATTCCAGGGCGCAAGACCGGGAGCAGAGGGTTAACCCTGTGGGGCACCCAGGTTCCCCTTTATCTCTGCCCTGCTGCTCTTGAAGGTGCCGGAATCATGGTCATTGTGCTGAAGTGTCGAAGAGCAGAGCTGGAGTCTTGGGACGCCGCTGGCCACTAGGGCGATTCTCAGCCAACCACGCCAGAACCATGATGGTGAGGGATGTCAGTGATGTCGAAAGCAGGGGATCACGCAGCGGTGCCGGTGTTGTGGGGCAAGGTGTGTGCCCTGGCCGGAGTGCAGGGGGCGATCGCCCTCGCCTGGGTTATCTACAACCTGTATCTCGTTCAACTCTTGACCCAGCTTGGCTTTGCAGAACTGTGGGCCACCCTGTTGCTGATTGTCGAAAACCTGCTGGCGATGGTGATGGAGCCCCTGATGGGCACCCTCTCTGACCGGATGCAACATACCCTGGGAACGCGCCTGCCGCTCATTAGCTTTGGGATGGTGGCTTCGGCGGCGATGTTTTTCATCATTCCGTTGACGGTGATGGGGGGTGGCCCAGTGCTGCGCTGGGTCATGATCACGGTGGTGGTGACCTGGGCGATCGCGATGACGGTGTTTCGCAGCCCAGCCCTGTCCCTGCTAGGACGGTACGCCTTTCAAACCCAATTGCCCCAGGCAGCGAGTGTGCTCACCCTGGTGGGCGGCGTGGCAGAGGCGATGAGGCCACTGGCGGGTAATCTGCTCCTCAGTTTGGGGGCGATCGCAACCTTTGGGGTGGGGGCTGCGGTGTTGCTGATTGCGGCGGTGGTGCTGCGTTGGGCTAAGCCGGAGGCGGCGATCACGGCGGCACCCCGCCCAGAAGCTTCAGAATCCTTTCGTTTTGCAGCGTTGCCGTGGCGGGGGCTAGGCCTGGTATTTGGCGCGGGGGTTGGCGTGACCCTGGGCTTTCGGCTGTTGATGATGAATTTTCCGGCGGTGCTGAGCCGCCTTCCGATGCCCCCAGTGGCCTAATCATGGGCACCATTTTTGTGGCGCTGGCGCTGACGGCATTGCCCATGGGGCAATTGGCGGTGCAGTTGGGCAATCGTCGCGCCATGATTGTAGGGCTGGCGGGCATGGCGTTCATCTGTGCGGCGATCGTGGCAGCCCGCAGCACCGGGCTTGGATTTGCGATCGCAATCGCGATCGGAGCCACCTTTAGCCTAGTTTCAAATGGCACGATTCCTTTTGCACTGTCGATGGTGCCCCCCAGCCAAGCGGCCCTTGGCACAGGCATCTACTTTA
>JACYME010000174.1 GCA_015272155.1 Leptolyngbyaceae cyanobacterium T60_A2020_046 | reverse complement strand
TACGGTTTTTGATTAGAGTCATGCATGATAACCAAGCCCTTATCCCAACACCACAGGCTAACCCGTCAAATGCAGCGGACGGTTGAGATTTGCGGGTACTGCGTTCAAGGATATCTGCCACCGATGGGGTGCTGTTCGATCGCGGGGTAAATCTCGCACAATAGGGAGCGTAAGCGCTTGAGACAATTGCCATGGTTTTGTCCTATCCGCCGACAGCACGGGTCGATCACGTCGATGTGTACCACGGTGTCGAAGTGCCCGACCCCTACCGTTGGCTCGAAGATCCCCACTCAGCGGAGAGTCAAGCGTGGATTGCGGCTCAAAATCAAGTCACTTTTGACTATTTGGCGGCTCTGCCCGCTCGCGATCGCCTCCAACAGCGCCTCACCGAACTGTGGAACTACGAGCGCTACGGCATTCCCTTCAAGCGTGGCGGACGCTACTTCTACTACAAAAACGACGGCCTCCAAAACCAGAGCGTGCTCTACACCCTGCCCTCCCTGGAGGCAGAACCGCGCGTCCTGCTCGATCCCAATACCCTATCTGAGGATGGCACTGTCGCATTAAGCGCGATCGCCATTAGCGAAAATGGAGCATTCTTGGCCTATGGCATCTCGGCATCGGGCTCAGACTGGGTGGAATGGAAGGTGCGCGATATCGAAAGCGGCCAAGACCTCGACGACCACCTGAAATGGGTCAAATTTTCGGGCGCATCCTGGAGCCACGATCACCAAGGTTTTTTCTACAGCCGCTACGACGAACCCAGCGATACCAACAAGCTCGAAGCCGTCAACTATTACCAAAAGCTCTACTATCATCGCCTAGGAACGCCCCAATCCGCCGATGTGCTGATCTACGAGCGGCCCGACCAAAAGGAATGGGGCTTTAGTGGCGGGGTGACCGACGATGGCAACTACTTGGTGATTTCGGTATGGCGCGGGACTGACCCGCGCAACCTGGTGTTTTACAAGGATTTGCGATCGCCCGACAGCCCCGTTGTTGAGTTGATTTCTGAATTTGAGGCCGAGTTTAGCGTCATCGATAACGACGGCTCTAGGTTCTGGGTGCGGACGGATTTGGACGCCCCCCGAGGCCGCGTGATCGCGATCGATCTGGGCCAGCCCGATCGCACTGCTTGGCGAGAGCTGATCCCCGAATCCGCAGACACCCTTCAGGGCGTGAGCGTCCTCAATCACCAATTTGTGGCGAATTATTTGAAGGACGCGCGATCGCAGATCAAAATTTTCGACCTCCACGGCCAATTTATCCGCGAGGTCGAGCTGCCTGGCCTCGGTTCCGCAGGCGGCTTTGACGGCAAACGCGAAGATACCGAAACCTTCTACAGCTTCACCAGCTTCACCACCCCGCCCACCCTCTACCGCTACGACTGCACCACCGGCACCAGCACCCGCTATCGCCAGCCCCAGGTCAACTTCAACCCCGACGACTACACCACGACCCAAGTCTTCTACACCAGCAAAGATGGCACCCGAGTGCCCATGTTTCTCACCCACAAAAAAGGGATCACCCTCAACGGGCAAAACCCGACGCTGCTCTACGGCTATGGCGGCTTCAGTATCTCCCTGACGCCATCGTTTTCGGTGAGTACCGTCGTCTGGCTCGAGCTGGGCGGCGTCTATGCTGTGCCCAACCTGCGTGGCGGCGGCGAATATGGCGAAGACTGGCACCTAGCAGGCACCAAACTCAACAAGCAGAACGTGTTTGATGACTGCATCGCGGCAGCAGAGTGGCTGATTGCCCAAGGCTACACCTCGCCCAAAAAGCTGGCGATCATGGGCGGCAGCAATGGGGGGCTGTTGGTGGGGGCGTGCATGACCCAGCGCCCGGATCTCTTTGCTGCCGCGCTGCCCGCCGTGGGCGTGATGGATATGTTGCGCTTTAACCAGTTCACCATTGGCTGGGCCTGGGAGTCTGACTATGGTTCACCCCAAAATGAGGCCGAATTTCAAGCGCTCTATGCCTATTCGCCGCTGCACAATTTAACACCCGGCACGGCCTACCCAGCGACACTTATCACCACGGCAGATCATGACGATCGCGTCGTGCCGGCCCACAGTTTCAAGTTTGCGGCGGCGCTACAAGCTGCCCATGCGGGCGATGCGCCCGTGCTCATCCGCATTGAAACGAAGGCCGGCCACGGGGCCGGAAAGCCCACCACCAAGCTGATTGAGGAGGCCAGCGATCGCTGGGCGTTTCTTGTCGAAACCCTAGGCATCGCGATCGTGCCCTAGCACCATTCCCGCATTCCGCCCGGGCTCCCAGGCGGGACGCGGCGCACTTCAGCGTCGGAACGCCAGAACCCGCACGGGTCAATAGGCCGGAGCCGCCAAACACGACACCACCAGCCCCAGCGCCAGCCCCGCAATCACCTGCACCGGGGTGTGGCCCAACAGTTCCTTAAGGCGGTCTTCGTTAAACTCCGGCTTTTCCTGAAAGAGTTCGTCAATGATTTGGTTCAGCATCCGGGCTTGCTTGCCCGCCGCTTGCCGAACACCCGCCGCATCATACATCACAATGATGGCGAAAACCGTCGTCACCGCAAAGTCCGGGCTTTCCCAACCAAGGGTTTGGCCAATGCCGCAGGCCAGCGCCGTCACCAACGCCGAGTGAGAACTGGGCATCCCCCCTGTTTCGACCAAGACACGAAAGTTCACCTTGCCGTGGCGGGCAAACTCGACCACCACCTTGAGGGCTTGGGCCAGCAGGCAAGCGACGAGGGCAACGATGAGCACCCGATTTTGAAAAATGTCACCGATGTCTTGCATGGGATTGGTGAAGCTCATCAGTGGGTACGGGCAACAATGTAGTCAGCGAGGGCCATAAGCGGCTGCGCACCGGAACCAAAGCTGTCCACAGCGGCCTTGGCTTCGTCGATCAGACGTTGGGCACGGCGGCGCGATTCGTCAATGCCCCACAGGCTCGGGTAGGTTGCCTTTTGGGCCTTGAGGTCTTTGCCTGCGGATTTGCCCAGCTCCTCAGAGGTGGCGGTGATGTCCAAAACGTCATCCACAATCTGGAAGGCAAGGCCGATGCGCTGGGCATAGTCTGACAAGGTGGCGATCGCGGCATCATCGGCTCCGGCCAGCACAGCCCCGGAGGTCACCGAGACTTCCAGCAATGCGCCTGTCTTGTGGAGATGGATAAAGTCCAGGGTTTCGACAGTCACGTCGGCATTGCCCTCCGAGGCGAGATCGACCACCTGACCGCCGACTAAACCTTCTGCGCCCACGGCCCGCCCCAGCGCCGCCACCACCCGCAGAATGCGCTCTGCCGGAACATCGCGCGTCTGGGTGGCCACATACTCAAAGGCATAGGTCAGGAGCGCATCGCCCGCCAAAATCGCCACATCATCCCCAAAGACCTTGTGGTTCGTAAGCTTGCCCCGGCGGTAGTCGTCATTATCCATCGCGGGTAGGTCGTCGTGGATTAGCGACATCGTATGTACCATTTCCAGGGCGCAGGCAGTTGGCATTGCCATCGCTTCCGTGCCGCCCATGAGGTCGCAGGTCGCCAAACATAGGATAGGTCGCAGGCGCTTGCCCCCTGCCATGAGGGAATAGCGCATCGATTCATAGATCGTTTCGGGATATTTGACCGGCAAGGATGCATCCAGGGCCGCCTCGACCCGCAGCTTGCGATCGCTCAAATAGGTCTTGAGATCAAAGGATGCCGGGGGAGAGTCGGTAGAGTGGGTCATTACCATGCTCAGCGTCCTGGGGGTTGCGGGATAAACAATCAAGCGTCGGGACGAGCTATCCTTGGACGCGCCTACAATAGCTCAATACCGTATTGTGCAGCAGCATGGCAACCGTCATGGGGCCAACGCCACCGGGAACTGGGGTGATGGCTCCTGCGATCGCCGCTACGGGGTCATAGTCTACATCGCCGACCAGCACAAACTTACTGTCTGGGGTGGCAATGCGGTTAATGCCCACATCCACCACGACGGCACCGGGTTTTACATCGTCTGGGGTAATCATGCCAGGACGCCCCACCGCCGACACCAAAATATCCGCAGCGCGCGTAACGGCAGACAACTCTGGGGTGCGCGAGTGGGCGATGGTCACGGTGGCGTTGGCCTCAAGCAACATCAGCGCCATCGGCTTGCCCACCAAGATGCTGCGCCCGAGGACAACGGCGGTTTTTCCCGCGATCGCCACATCATTGGCCCACAGCAGCTCCATCACGCCGGCAGGGGTACAACTCCGCAGCCCCGCCTCGCCCCGCACCAGCTTGCCCAAGTTCATGGGGTGCAAGCCGTCGGCATCCTTATCGGGATCAATTTCGTTCAACAACGCCACCGGATCCAGGTGATCTGGAACGGGGAGTTGCAGCAAAATTCCATCCACGCGATCGTCGGCATTTAGCGTCGCAATCACCTCAGCCACCTCCGTCTGAGAACTGTCGGCGGGCAGGTGGCGGCCAAAGGAGACAATGCCCACGCGATCGCAGGCACGCTCCTTGTTACGCACATAGGCCACACTGGCGGGATTATCTCCCACCATGACAACGGCCAACCCGGGGGCGCGCCCCACCTGAGGAGCCAGGGTTGCAATCTGCTGGGTCAGGTCGGCTTGCTTGCGCTGAGCCAGCGCTTTTCCATCCAGAATCTGGGCCATGCGCAAACTTGAGCTAACGTAGGGGCAATGGTTGCCGGGGGGCGAGATTTTCTGCCGATCGCCAGGACTTCAGCGGTATACTGAACCGCGATCGCCGCCCAAGCCACACCCGGTCAATCGACGGCAAGGTGAGCGACTGGCCGCCCCAGTTGCCGCCCTCTAGTCTCTCAGATTTGGGAGCACTGTAGAACAAACTTGTGAAGAATGGACGCCAGAACGGCGGAGGTTGCCCCCACCATGCCCATCCTCAAGTGCAGTTGGAGTGTCGCGATCGCCGTCGCCATCGCGGGCTGTGGTGGCCTAGGGCTGTCGGGCGAGGTGTTGCCCAACCTGGATCTTCCCCCCCTCGCGGAAACCTTGACCGGGCCAACCCAGCCCATTGACCAAACCCAACAGGCCGAAGTGGGCACCAGCATCATGGTCGAAGGCACGGTGCAGCGGGTTGCCCCCCTGGCCAGTGGGGGCCTCTATGCCTTGGCCGATGACACCGGAGCGGTGTGGATCAAGACCACGGCCCCATTGCCCAATCCCGGAGACAATCTCCGGGTTGACGGCGTTTTGGCCTATCAAGCCGTCGTAATTGGAGGGGTCGATCGCGGAGAGTTTTTCATCGAAGAGCGCGATCGCCGAAACGTTACCCAACCTAACACTGCCCCCTCCCCCGATGGAGCGGATCCACCGGCTAACCCAGGGTAATTTCCGTGTCTGTGGTGGGGAGATAGGTCAGCCGCGACGCGATCGCCAACGTCACCGCATTGGCCTGAATGTAGTGTTGCAGCGCCGCATAGGCGTCACGCTCGGAAGGGAACTGCTGCCGCCATCGAAACCGATAGGGTGGCGCTGATCGCGACACCGCAATCGGCTCCCAAAGCTCAAGGCTAACCCCAACCCCCTCCGCCACAAAGGAGTAGTGAATGACCCGCTGAGTAGACGCCGCCATATTCCCTCCGTAATGACCGTATCAAAAAACACTCAACATTCCTTGTCTACCCTGGGGTGCCGCGCGACTCCGGAGAAACTAGGAGCCGACAGGCAGCCACTCTCGACCATGCGATCGCGTAGGCTAAAGGCAGCGCCCTCGGGAATCGGCCCGCAAACGCGATCGCCCACCCTGGGATCACCCCGACTCAATGACCGACGGACGCAATGGCCGATGCAACCTTGTGCAGAGGGTAAACCCCAGCAATGGCTCCCGCAGATGTGCTGATTTTGTCCAATGGCCCCGGTGAAATCACCACCTGGGTCAAGCCCGTGGTGACAGCCCTGCGGCAACAGCATCCCCACCCAGAGGAGCTTCGCATTTCTGTGGTGCTGTCTCCCTGCCCCAACGCGACGGGGCAAGAAGGGGCAATCGCGCGGCGATATCCCGAGGTCGATCGCGTCCAGGAGGCGCGTCACTTTTGGCCCTTCTTACTTTGGGGCAACACCCACGAGGGGTGGGATTGGCGCGATCGCGGCATTGTGCTCTTTCTCGGCGGCGATCAGATTTACCCGGTCGTGATTGGGCGGCGGCTAGGCTACAAAACCGTCGTCTATGCCGAATGGTTTGCCAACTGGCGGCGTTGGGTCGATGCCTTTGCCGCCATGAATGCCGACCTCGTGCAGCGCACGCCAGAACGTTGGCGCGCAAAATTCACCATCATCGGTGATTTAATGGGCGATGCCCAGAGCACCCCCGAGGCCCAAGCGACCGTAGCCCAACGCCTCGGCATCGACCCAGCCCGTCCACTGATCGGGCTGCTGCCAGGTTCAAAACCTGCCAAGCTGACCCAAGGCGTCCCGCTCTTGCTGGCGACGGCGGATGCCATTCGCGATCGCTGCCCCACTGCCCAGTTTGTGATCCCCGTTGCCCCCACCCTCGACCCGGCAACGCTGCTGGCCTATGCCGATCGCGATCGCAACGCGATGGTGTCTATCTTCCACAGCCCAGGGGTAACCCTGATCCCCAACCCTACCGAGGGAGCACTGCCCTATCTCAAAACGGACTCCGGCACCGTGCTGCACCTGTGGACGGACTTTCCGGCCTACGACCTCACCACCCAGTGCACGCTGTGTTTGACCTCCGTCGGGGCCAACACCGCAGAACTTGGAGCGCTGGGCGTGCCGATGATCGTGCTGCTGCCCACCCAACAGCTCGAAGCCATGAATGCCTGGGACGGTCTGCTGGGGCTTTTGGTGAATGTGCCGGGGGTGGGGCGACTGATCAACCTTGCGGTCAACCGGATATTTTTGGCTTACATTCAGCGCCGGGGCAAGCGATTTGCCTGGCCCAATCTCTGGGCAAAGCGCGAAATTGTGCCCGAATTGCTAGGGCCACTGACAGCGGCTGAGGTCAGCGATCGCGTCCTCGACTACCTGCACCATCCCGAGAAACTCGACACCATGCGCCAAGACCTGCGCGCCGTGCGGGGAGAAACAGGAGCCGCCCAAAAGCTTGTCACCCTAATTGACCAAATCCTTGCCGACAAACGGCACTAATTCGAGGCGGGAGTATCGGCCAAAATGGTCGCGATCGCCGCCGCAATGCGCGTCAGATCTTCATCCAACAGTGGCGGCCAGTCTACCCCCCGCGCCTGCCCCTGGGCATAGCACTGGCGACTTTCATAGGACAGCACAAAAAAGGCGTAGGCCAAGCTGCGATCGAGGGTCGGCTCCTGACGCAATGCATCACCGAGCACCTTGAGGGCCAACAGCAGCGAAGTCACCTGCCCCGGAATCGGCGGCTGCCCCTGACGAAGCTGGGTAATGAAGGGCGTTTGCCCAGGGGTGAGGTGAACGGTCTGAGCTAAAACAAATTGACGCGCTGTGTGAAAGTCCATAAACCGCACCGGGGTAACGAGGGCTGGGGCAAGCCTGACTGTTGATGCCATTGCCGGTTTGGGCACGATAGGGCCACCCGGTTGGCTGCGTTTAGTGTAAGAGGTCAGGGGCAAACTGCGCGATGGGTCTGAGATTGGGCACCCCGTCCTGCATCAGAGTCGCGACGGGGACATCGGTTGAGATATCCTCGGCAAAGTGTTGGCATTACGGATCCGTGGCAGTCAATTCTGCGCTCCTTACGGAAGTTTCATCGAGATTTCATCGAAGCGATCGCTGATTCCACGTTGAAATAGAGACACTAGAGTCCGAGTCGGCCAATTTTGTATAAGGTGGGCGCTGGCTTTAGCGACCCATCATGATCGGTCAAACCTGCTGAGCCAATTTGGTAAGGCTACCCCCAACCCCCTAGCCCTCAGCCGACAATCGTTCCCCGCTAGGAAAACCCACCCACGCTCTTTGGTGAAACGTTCACTGGACTGTTCCATGACCCACTCCAATGCCCCGCTGGTTCCCTTTGTTGATCTGTCTTGCCAACACGCGCCACTGAAGGAAAAAATCAGCGCCGCGATCGCGGCGGTCATTGATCGCGGTGATTTTGTGCTCGGGCGAGACGTTCAAGACTTTGAAGCAGCGTTTGCAGAAGCCTGTGGTGCGGCCCACGGCGTCGGCATGGGCTGTGGAACCGATGCGATCGCCCTAGGCCTCACCGCCTGCGGCATTGGCCCCGGTGATGAGGTCATTTTGCCCGCCAACACCTTTGTTGCCACCTTGATCGGCATTCTTCAAGCGGGGGCAACTCCAGTTTTTGTGGACTGCGATCCCCACACAGCACTGATAGATTTGGCAGCGGCTGAGGCAGCCATCACCCCGCGCACCCGTGCCCTAATCCCTGTGCATCTCTACGGGCAAATGGTGTCGCCCTCGGCGCTGCGACGAATTGCCGAGGCCCATCAACTCCTGATTTTTGAAGACGCCGCCCAAGCCCACCTGGCGGAACGGGAAGGCTACCGCGCCGGGTCGGTTGGCATGGCTGCCGCCTTCAGCTTTTACCCCGGCAAGAATCTGGGCTGCCTCGGAGACGGCGGCCTGATGGCGACCCAGCAAGAACTAATCGCCCAAACTGCCCGTGCCCTGCGCAACTATGGCGCGGTTCGTAAATACTTTCATACGGAAGCGGGGGGCACCAATAGCCGCCTCGACACTCTACAGGCAGCGGTGCTGAACCTAAAACTGCCCCACCTCCCCGGCTGGAACCAAGCCCGCAATCAACTGGCGCAGCACTACGATCGCCGATTCGCGGCCCTACCCGAGTGCGGCATCGTCCCCATTCGCAACGACAGCGGCGAAGGCCACGTCTACCACCTCTATGTGATTCGAGTTACGGCAGCCTGCCCCATCGATCGCACCTTCCTCCAGTTGGCGCTGCAAGAACAAAACATTCAAACGGGAATCCACTATCCCGTGCCGTGTCATCTCCAGCCTGCGTTCAAAACCCTGGGGCATCAGCCTGGAGACTTTCCAGAATCCGAGCGGCTGAGTCAGGAGATTCTCTCGCTGCCGATGTACCCCGGTCTTTC
>JACYME010000143.1 GCA_015272155.1 Leptolyngbyaceae cyanobacterium T60_A2020_046 | reverse complement strand
GCTTCAGCCAAATCAGTATGTTGAAGCTGAACACAGTCAAGTTTTTCCGATTCTCAAAGTTCAGGAGTTGCCAAGGCTGATTGAGGAAAACCGCGATCGCGGCAGGTTGGCTCTGCGGCGGGCTGTCCGTGCCTGGGTCAGGCAGCAGCAGGAAAACTAAGGGGCAATGAGAGCATTTAACTGGCGATCGCACTCCTTCACCTATCCACCCAAGCCCTACGGGCAGGCTCCGCCAACACACCCTTTCACTCTCACACCCACTCACCCTAAACGTTGCTCTGGCAGGGCGATCGCGGGTAGTCGATCTAGGGCAACGAGGGTTTGATAGACAGCGACGCATACCTCCGCGCGGGTGGCGACTTGGTTGGGGCGCAGTTTAGTGCGATCGGGATAGGGGACGATAATGTTGGCTTGGGTGGCGATCGCGCTGGCCCGTAGGGCATAGCGTGGCAGCGCGGTGTAGTCTGCAAATCGCCCCAAAATATTGAGATCCACCGATTCCGTTTGACCCAGAGGGGTGCCTTCGATCAAAGACACCCACACCTGCACCCGCAGCAACGCCTGATCTGGCCCAAAGGTTTGGTCTGGAAAGCCAGACAAAAATCCGCCCCGGTAGGCAGTTTGGATGGCCGCCGCGCCCCAAAAGGTAGGAGGAACATCGCGAAAGGCAGTCTCAGGGCGTTGCGGTGTGGGGTGAAAGGCTTGGGTGATCAGCGCCGCATATTGGGCGCGATTCATGGGCTGGTCGGGCAAAAAGCGCCCGTCGGGGCTGCCGCTCACCGCATGAATCTGCGCAAGGGCGGTAATGAACGGCACGGCCCAGTGGGAACCTAGGTCTGCAAAAAGCGGCTGGGTCGTATCGGGTCGGACGATGTAGGGCGAACTCAGCATGGGAGCCTGCCCCAGCGCCACCCGCCCCTGATACACCAGGGCAGCAACCTCCGCCCGGGTGGCATATTCCTGGGGGCGCACCTGGAGGGCATCGGGATAGTTGACGACGAGGCGCTGCTGGGTTGCCGCCGCCAAGGCTCCGACGGCATAGCTGGGCACCTGGGCGCGATCGCGATAGATGCCGATCGCATCAACCCGCCCCGGCTCAAAGCCCAGCCCGTTGGTGAGGGCCACAAGGGCCTGAATGCGCGTGATGGGCTGATTGGGGCGCAGCGTTCCGTCGGGATAGCCACTGAGAAAGCCGCGACGGTAGGCGGCGCTGATGGCCTGGGCTCCCCAGAAGTTGGCGGCGACATCAGAGAAGGATTCTGCATCTCGCACCACGGGGCGATCGCGAAAGCTCGCGGCCACCACAGCGGCAAACTGCGCCCGCGTGACTGCCACATTGGGGCGAAAGGTGCCATCCCCAAAGCCTGTCAGCAAGCCGTCTCGGGCAAGGCCATCCACAAACGCCCCGGCCCAGTGTTGCCCCATATCGCGAAACCGCTGGGAGCCCA
>JACYME010000183.1 GCA_015272155.1 Leptolyngbyaceae cyanobacterium T60_A2020_046 | reverse complement strand
TGACTAATTACTTGAGATGTTTGGCTACGCTTGCTATGCGTGATGGCGGATTTTAATGGGTTTTGGAGATGCAGATCGTAATTCACACAAGTTGACTAATTCTCGAATACCAGTTCTGTACTTTGCCGCTATACTTGGCCCTCACCCCAACCCCTTTCCCAAGATCGGGAGAGAGGCTTTGAAGAGACTAGTCTTGTCGTCCTGTTTCAGAGAATTGGCATATTCAAGTCCGAGCAATAGAACGGAAATTCCGAGAACCGATTTTCCGGAGGTATCTTCACTCTTTTGAAGGACGACACCGTGAACCGTATTTTTTACACCCAGTGCTCCAGTCATCGTCGATAGATAGCAGCAGATTAATGCTGCCTCCTACTAGCTCGCAATCGCCTGTCGCTGGGTCTGCAACTCGTGAATGCGATCAAGACTGCCGACGGGGATCGCCTCAATCAACGTTTGGGTGTAAGGCGTTTGGGGCTGATTGTAGATTTGGTCAGCGGGGCCGATTTCTTCGACTTTGCCGTGGTTCATCACCATGATGCGATCGCTCATGAACTTCACCACAGCAAGATCGTGGGAAATAAAGATATAGGTCAAGTTGAATTCTGCCTGAAGCTCCTTCAAAAGATTGAGCACCTGGGCCTGTACCGACACATCCAAGGCCGACACCGACTCATCGCAAATGATAAAGCGTGGGTTGAGAGCCAGGGCTCGGGCAATGCAGAGCCGCTGCCGCTGCCCCCCAGAAAACTCGTGGGGAAACCTCGACATGCAATCCGGCGACAGGCCCACCCGTTCTAGCAGGTACGCCACGCGCTCAATTTGATTGCGCTTGCTGCGGGCGACTTTGTGGATTTTGAGCGGTTCGGCGATCGCGGCCCCAATGGACATGCGCGGATCAAGGGAACTGAACGGATCCTGGAAAATGATCTGCATCTCGCGCCGCAGCGATCGCAGCGCCCGCCCGCGCAGATTGGCCATATCTTGCCCGTTAAACCAAATGTGCCCACCCATACTGGGCAGCAGGCGTAGCAGCGCTCGGCCTAGGGTTGTTTTGCCACAGCCCGATTCCCCCACCAAGCCAAAGGTTTCGCCCTCAAAAATCTCGAAAGAAACATCATTCACCGCCATCACGTAGCGCTGAGTGCCGCCAAACACCCCCCGCACGGGATACCCCACCTGGAGATTTTCGACTCGCAGCAGCGGCCCCTTCTGCTCAATCGCCTTCAATCGCGCCGCCGTTTCCTCGGGAGAAACCACCAGAGCCGACACGTCTTGTACCTCCTGGGCCTGGGCCTTTTCCACAATTTGGATGGCACCATCCTCTGCCGTTGTAACCTCCATGAAGTCGCTAACGGTCGGCAACTGGCGTAGCCGCTGGTGCGGGGTGGGGCGACAGGCCAGCAAGCCCCGAGTGTAGGGGTGTTGGGGGTTAGAAAAGATATCCCAAACGGGGCCATATTCAACGATGCGGCCCTGATACATCACCGCAACCTGATCGGCAATTTCGGCAATGATCCCCAGGTCGTGGGTGATAAATATCATCGACATGCCCCGGCGATCGCGCAGTTCTCGCAACAGGCTGAGAATGCCCGCCTGCACGGTGACATCCAGGGCTGTGGTCGGTTCATCGGCAATCAACAGATCAGGATTGCTGGCGATCGCCATCGCGATCATGACCCGCTGAATTTGGCCGCCAGATAGCTCGTGGGGATAGCGATTTAGCATGGCCTGCTGCCGCCGCCGAATTTCTTCCTCGACCTTGGCCTTACGCCAGGTAGGGTGAGCGGCGGTGATTTCAGCTTCGTAAGTCTCGGTTGCAGGCAGCAGTTTGACCTCCTGAAGGCGGGCGATCGCCAGGTCAATGGCCGCTTCCAGCGAAATATTCTGGTGCTGACGAATCGCCTCAGTCAACTGAAAGCCACAGGTATACACCGGATTGAGCGAACTCATCGGCTCTTGGAAAATCATGGCCACACGCGCACCCCGAATGGCCTGAAGCTGTTGCTGAGACAGCGATCGCAAATTCACGGCAGGGGCATCGGCGGCGCGATCAGCAAGCCAAATTTCGCCCCCGGTCACTTGGCCCGGCGGGCTAGGCACCAGCCCCATCACCGCCAGCGACGTAACCGACTTCCCCGACCCCGACTCGCCCACAATGCCAAGGGTTTGACCCCGAGGCACCTGAAAAGACACATCATTCACGGCCCGGATCACGCCGCTGTCTGTTTTGAACTGCACCGTGAGATTTTGAACGTCCAACATCGGGGCATGGGTCATAGGATCGCAAGCAAGCTGGAGCAGCATTACAGTTGAGTTAGCAGGATCATAGCAGCGTCACCCTGAAAGGCTGTCATTCCGACAACCGAGTCTGGACGGAAACTTGTGTGCCACCCCAGTCAGCATGATGGATTGGTGGGGTTGAGGGTTTAGAGTTCAGGGCTTGAACCTCACACCTGATACCTTGGCCCTTGAGCCATAACCTCGCGAGATCGGGGTGCGCCGATTTTCCCGCGCCTAGGGTGCGTCATCAACTCAACCTCCAGAATTTTGGGCAACCCACCATTTCTGGATTGACACAACCACTAGGGCGAGGTCGTTTTCGAGCGGGGTTGAAAGGCCACCTTAAGGCCCGATCGCGGCCTCAGGGTGGGGATTTGGCTCATGCGTAAATCTTGATTCGGCAACAGTTCCCAAGTGTAGTGGCGCAGCAGGTGGGCCGCCACTAGCTTGATTTCCATTTGGGCAAAGGCAAGCCCTAGGCAAATGCGCGGCCCACCCCCAAACCCCACAAGGCTAAAGTCAGCGCGTTTGTGCTCAGCGCGATCGGGGCCAAAGCGATCGGGATCAAAGGTATCGGGGTGGGTGTAGAGGGCACGATCGCGGTGGGCTGCATCAATGCGGTAGAGGGCCATCCAGCCTTTGGGCACACGGTAACCGTTAAATTCAAAGTCTTTGATCACCCCCCGAAAGCCCCCCGCCACAGGGGGATATAGACGCTCCACCTCTTTAATGACTTGATCAAGGTAGGGCATTTGGCGCAACTGCTCCAGGGAAACGCGATCGCTCATCGTCATCAGCGCCATCTGTTCCTGGCGAGCCCGTTCCCAGACCTCTGGGTGCTGAGCCAGCGCCATCACCAGAGACGTCAGCATTGAGGTGGTTGTCTCGTGGCCCGCAAACAGCATCAGCAGCGCCTGCACCTTGATTTCTGCAAGGCTGAGGCGATTTCCCGCCTCGTCTTCACTTTGCACCAGTAGACCCAGGGCATCGTGGGCGGGGTGAGCCTGGCGTTCTTTGACCACCTGCTCAATGTGGTGCAGCAGGCGATCGCGCGCCCGCAGGGCTTTGCCAAAGGGCATCCAGCACCACCGAATCGGCGGTGAAAACAGCCCCGCCGTCAGGTCTGTAAACCAGGCTGAGAGCTGTGCGGTTTCTGCCCCCGGCGCGCTGCCCAAGAGCAAGGTGCTGGCAATCTCAAAGGTGAGCTGCTTCATTTCCTCAAACCAGGTGAACTGGCCCAGGCGCGCCCATTTTTGACTGTCGCGATCGATCAGCGCCTGCATGGTGTCTACATAGCCTGCCAGGGCCGGGCCATGAAAGGCAGGCATCAAGAGCTTGCGGTTGCGGCGATGTTCTTCGCCCTCTTGCAAAAAAAGCGACTCGCCCAGCAATTCGCGAAAGGTGCCGGGCCATCCTTCGCGCCAGGAAAAACAATCCATCTGGGTAGACAAGAGAAACTGGTTTGCCTCTGCCCCCGCCATGACGACGGTGGGGCGACCCAGCAGCCGAGTCTTGAAAATCGCGCCGTATTTGGCTTGACGCTTGCGGGCAAAGTTTGGGTCAAACAAAAAGTTGAGAGTTTCGCCCAGGAACGGTAGCCCAAAACTGCCCGGAGGCAGGGGCAGGAAATCGCGGGACGCAGAGGCCATGACACACACTCGCAGACGCAGCGCTCTCTAGGGTATCGCAGGCTCCAGTTTTCCGGGAAAGGCTGAATTAAAGGCGATCGCGGGTCATGAATTCCACCACAGGGGGCAGAGGATCGCGCACCAACCCCACGCCACTGAAGCCCCAGCGGTCGAGGGTGGCCTTGAGCTGATAGGCGGACACTGACTCAACGGTGAAGCGATCGCGCACCGCTGCCGCGTGGGTGCTGAGGTAGCCCAGCGCCTCATAATCCGCATGGAAAAGCAGCAAAAACGTCCGGTCTGGGCGATCGGGGTCGGCCTCGGGGCGAGCGGCAAGATGCCGTCCATCCTGCTTAGACCGGAGGATGTAGTACACCTGCGAATACATGGGCGCAGTCCATGGAGCGAGGTGAAGGGGAGAGCAGAAACCCGAGAGCGTCGCCGGAACGCGATCCCCAAGGGCCATCAATTCATTTCAGAGAGTTTGATGCGCGGATCCACAATCGTTAGGGCGATGTCGGCGAGCAGATTGCCCACAATCAGCATGACGGCTCCCATCATCAGGCTGGCCATCACCAAGTAGAGGTCTTGAGCCTGTACGGCTTGTAAAATCAGCCGCCCTAACCCCGGCCAGTTGAAGTAATTTTCTGTGATAAAGGCTCCCCCCAGCAGGGAGGCAAATTCAAACCCGAGCAGAGTAATCATCGGGTTGATGGCGTTGCGCAGGGCATGGACGTAGATGACGCGGTATTCGGGGAGGCCCTTGGCGCGGGCGGTTTGAATGTAATCCTGACGGAGTACGTCGAGCAATTGACCGCGCATGATGCGTTGCAGGCCGGCATAGCTGGTAAGGCTGAGGGCGAGGGTGGGCAAGACAAGGTGCCACAGGACGTCTAATAATTGCCCAAACCTATTCAAGTCGGCATGGTTGATGCTCGTGCGTCCGCCAACGGGAAAGAGCGGAGCGGTCATTTGGGCGAAGAAAAGCAGCAGCAACCCCGTGATGATGGTGGGTAGGCCTTGGCCGATGTAGCTGACGACCCGCAGGACACGATCGAGGAGTTGGTTTTGCTTGACTGCGCCGATGATGCCAAGGGGTACCGCGATCGCCCAGGTTACAACAATTGAGGCGAAAGAGAGCAGCAGGGTGTTGGGGATGCGCTCGAGCAAAATTTCTGAAACGGGCCGTTGGTAGGCAAAGCTCACCCCAAAATTGAAGTGAACAACGACTTGGCTGAGCCAGCGGGCATATTGCTCCCAAATCGACTTGTCGAGCCCAAACTGTTGCTCAAGTTGCTGAATGGTTTCCGCCGAAATCTGCGGGTTTTGACGATACAGATCCAAGAAGTTGCCTGGGGATAGCTGAATGATGAAAAAGCTAAATGCCGAGGCCAGCAACAGCGTCAGCAGCGCTTGTAGGATGCGCTTCAGGATGTACAGGCTGGTTTCGCCAGTGAGGGCACGGCTTGCAAGCTGCCAGATCTCAACGGGCGATCGCTTTTCAGAAGTCGGCTGGGTTGAGGTCATGCCATCCAATGCTGAAGGTTCTCCCCATGGTAGGGGCTGTCACGCATTAACGCCAGAGTCCTGACCGTCACGCAGTTACAGCCCCACGCGATGAGATTGGATTGTGTCCCGGTATTCCCACCCATCGTCCCTTTTTACGGGGGGATGGGTGGTGTGGCCTAATACTGCACCAAGCTGACGATGGGCACCTCGGGCAGCTTTTGGCGACCGGATAACCCCGTCAGTTCAATGACAAACCCAAATCCGGCGACTTCGCACCCGGTCATGGAAACCAGTTCAGCGGCGGCGGCGGCGGTGCCACCCGTGGCAATCAGGTCGTCCACAATCAACACTCGGCTGCCAGGGGCGAAGGCATCTTGGTGAAGTTCGAGGCGATCGCTGCCGTATTCCAGCTCATATTCCGCCGTGTGAACCGCCGAGGGCAACTTTCCCGATTTGCGCACGGGGGCAAATCCCAGGTTGAGTCGATAGGCCAAGGGCGTCCCAAACATGAAGCCCCGGGACTCGATGCCCGCGATGTAGTCGGGCTGGAGGGCATCACAGGCGTGGGCAAGCTGTTCGACGGAGTAACGCAGCGCCTCAGAATCCGCTAGGAGCGTCGTAATGTCTCGAAAGAGAATGCCTGGTTTAGGGAAGTCGGGAATGTCGCGAATCCGGCTTTTGAGATCCATAGGATTTGGGAATGGCGGGCCTAAATGCAACGAGATCCTATCACTCCCCAATGGATTTCTCGGGGCTGGGGTTGTGGGATGCGATCGCCTGCCCTAGAGTCCACGTTCCTATCCCCAATTGAGCCCGTGTTACCGGGGCGTGAGCCTGCCGAGCAGGGTGAGCTGATCAGGCTCGATGGCAAGCACAACGGCCTCGCCCGATCGCGGCACAATATCGGTCAGTGCCGTATCGGTTAGTGCCGTGATGTTGACCTGGTGGGTCACCATGACCAGAACGCCGGGGGTGCGGGCTTCGGCGGCGAGTAGCGCCTTCAATTCCGTGGTTTGGGCCTCTGCGGTGCTGCGATCGCGAAAGAACGAATTCAGCACGGGCAGCGGTTCCACCGAGCCGAGGGCCATGAGCCGCGCGGTGTCTAACCAGCGACACCACTGGCTCGATGCCACCCGCCGCACCGATACGCCGCGATCGCGAAATGCCTGACCAATTTGCTGCGCCTGCGATCGCCCCTCGGCGGAAAGGTTGCGCTGGGTGCTACAGTCCGCCACCCAAAAGCTGGCGGGATCACCCGTCCCCGGTGCAATGGCGTGGCGTACCAGCACCACATAGGCCGCCGTTTCGGGCTGCTGCAACCGTTCCCACAGGCCAGCTTCGCTGAGGCTGGGAGCCGTTGTAACGGTGACAGACACGGGCTCATTGGGCAGTGTGGCAAAGGGCGCATCCAAGCCGGCAACTGCAAGGGAGTCCGCAGCTTCTAGTGAAATCGGAGTGGAACAGCCGACCAAGACCGCCGCGATCGCGCCCCCAAGCCCAACTTTGAAGCGCGATCGCATCCTCCGCCACTGCTCCCGCTGCGTCATCGTTGTCACACGTCACCCCATGCCCTGAGCCCCAAAGCCTAAACCCCGCATCATCGCAACCTAACCCAGTGCCTGCAACAACGTCGCCAAGGTCGCCACGCCAACGACGATCATCAGCCCGGCGGGCATCAGCTTGCGGGTTTTGATTAAGCGTCCCACAAACACAATGATGAGCAGCACCGTGACCGCGATCGCCAACACCAGCCCCCAGCCTTGATTTTGCAACAGACCCACCGCCGCCACCAGCAACAGCGCCCCGCTGGCGCTACCCGAAATCAACGACACCTTGCTGCGGGCTTGCTGATACCCGATCGCGCCCCCCATGATTGCCAGCACCCCATACATCAGGGTCACAATTGCAGCGGTAGAGGTAATGTTCATCAACGGGCTCCGCGATCGGCACCTTCAGCATAAGAGATTCGCCCCTGCCCCGGGCTGTTCATCCCCGAGTCTCGGCCCGAATCCTTTCCCCCGCGCCCCAACTGCTGCCCAAAGCCAGACCAGGCTATGATTCGAGCAGCCATTGGAACCTGTGTATGCCAACCTGCATTGCGCTGATTGCCCACGATCGCAAAAAAGACGACATTGTTGCCTTTGCCCAGCGCCACCGCCACATCCTGTCGCGCTATCAGCTCATAGCAACGGGCACCACTGGGCAGCGCATTCAGCAAGGCACCGACCTCCCGATTGAGCGAATGCAGTCTGGCCCCTTGGGCGGCGATGCGCAGATTGCCACGCGGGTGGTCGATGGCGACGTTGCCGCGATCATCTTTCTAATTGATCCGCTCTATGCCCAGCCCCACGAGCCCGACATTCAGGCATTGCTGCGCATTTGCAACGTGCATAATGTGCCCCTAGCGACAAATTTGGCAACCGCTGAGGCGGTGGTACAGCAGTTGAGCCAAGCGCGGGTTGGCCACCTCATCTTTAACCCCGTGGCCGGGCAGGGCAACCCCGATCAAGACCTGGCACTCATTCGGCAATTGCTGGAACCGCAGATTCAACTTCAGGTGACGCTGACCAATGAGGACGAAGACCCCGCCGAACAGGCCCAACGGGCGATCGCGGCAGGGGCCGACCTGATTTTGGCCTCCGGGGGCGATGGCACAATTTCCGCCGTGGCAGGCGCAACGCTCAATACCGAAATTCCCTTCGGCATCATTCCCCGAGGAACAGCCAACGCCTTCGCCGCCGCCCTCGCTATTCCCGGCCATATCCAGGGCGCATGCGAAACCATCCTCGCGGGGACAACGCGCGTGGTTGATACCGCCCGGTGTAACGGCAGCCCCTTCATCCTGCTAACAGGCATCGGCTTCGAGGCCGAAATGGTCGATCGCGCCAGCCGCGAACTCAAAAATCGCCTCGGCACCCTGGCCTACCTACTAGCTGGGGTACAACAGTTCCATGAACAGACGGCCTTCCATGCGGTCATCGACATCGAAGGCGAACTGATCGAATTTGAAACAGGCACCATCACCGTTGCCAACGCGGCTCCAGCAACCTCGATCCTCGCCCAAGGGTTTGGTCAGGTATTGGTCGATGATGGACTATTGGATGTCACCATCTCGACGCCGCAAACCCGGCTGCAAAGCTTTGCCGCCATCACCAGCTTGTTTACCGCTGCGCTGGTGAATACACCGACAAACCGCGAGGATATCATTCGGCTGCGCACATCGCGGCTGCGCATCACCACCAACCCGCCGCAAAAGGTAGTGGTGGATGGTGAAATTATCGGCACTGAATCAGTGGAGTTGGAATGTGTGCCGCGATCGCTGGTCGTCTTTGCCCCCCTTGCAAACCAACTCCCCAGCTCCTCCACCAGCGAAACCAAAGAGGAGCCCGCAGACCCCAGCACAAGCACCGAGCAGCAAGCTTGACTTGAATTTTGAATGCTCCGTCACTCCCTAGCCCCCACTCACAGGCGGAATCAGCACCACCTCGTCGCCAGGGCTGAGAAGAGTTTCGGCTTCGACAAATTGAAAATTGACGCCAAAGCGAGTCACCTCGCGCCACTGGGCCAGTTCAGGATGATCGGCAATGAGGCGATCGCACACTGCGGCCACCGTTGTCCCCGTCGGAAAGGTCAGCGTCAGTTCCGGTCGGCCATAGGCATCTTGATAGGCCGCAAATAGCTTGACCGTCACCGTCACGTTCGACATTTTACCCATCTCCTCCGCGATCGCGGCACCTCACTCCGTTCATTTTCTCCCACGTCTGCCATGCTGCTCAGCATGGCAGACGTGGGTCAATGCGAGGTGCCTTTTCTTAGAGCGCATTTCTAAATAAAAGATTAAATGAACGGATATGATTAAATGAACGGATATGGT
>JACYME010000016.1 GCA_015272155.1 Leptolyngbyaceae cyanobacterium T60_A2020_046 | reverse complement strand
ATATCTGCCTGAGTCAACCAGGCGTCAATCTCGTAAAGCGTCTGCCCGTTGTCTCGCTGGGTGCGTAACGTCAGAATTGTCTCCGGCAGGTGGTGAGCATCGCCCCTGAACTCGATATTCAAATCGCGCCCCCGCTCCACGATTGTGTAAAACTGCTTACCCTCAAACACCCGCTGCCCCCGGTGCTGACCCTGGCAAAACCGCTCCAGCAGCAGAACTGCCGTTCCCGCGATCTGCTCCTGGGTCTGTCGGTCAACGGCAACAGGTGTTCTAGGTCGCGGCGGAGTCACGTCAAGTCATTGATGAAAGGATTGAGCCCCGCCATGATGGCGGCATCGTCGCCCAAGAACTCCCGCAGCGGCTGATCCACTGGCCCTGGGTCAGGCAGAGTTTTGATGGGTTTTGCTAGGGTGGACGCTGTGGAGCTACTGGCCAATGGTAAATGGAGTGGATGTTGTTCAACCACTGGAAGAACTATCTTGGGTGTCGTTATCGAATCATCGAAGGCTTCCAGTTCTGGCAGAAACCGCTCCTTGATTTCTAGAATTTGAGTCGTCAACTGCTGAATTGATCGCATGGCCTGCCGCCGGATCTCATCCTTGGGGGCCTGAACCGCTGCCATGGCAAATGGCCCATAGCAGCCATTCAGAGCCGATCTCATACGGGCATGGAGGTCGTGGCGCGATCGCCCCCGGCAGTAACCAATCACCGCCACATCCAGCTCATCTCGGCTGGAGTACTGAATCCGGGCCTTTGTTTCTGACGTTTGGGTCATTTGATTCCTTATCGTTGCTGCGATTGGGGAGAATTTGGCGCTAACGGGTCTGGGTTGGCTTGGCGCTGTACATGAATGTTTTGAACAACCCATAAACATCGGCCCAGCGGACGCTGGTGATCAAGTCGGATTCAGCTGTGCCATCCCGGCCTCGCAGCACGTCGGTCATCTCCTGTCGCAGGGCTTCGGCCCAGGTGATCTGCTGAGCAAGCCCGCGCTGGTCAAAAAACTGCTCCAGTTCTGGCCGAATGAAGTAGGCGGCCCCCCCGCCGACAATCACCTCTACTTCAGCCGAGGGCAGCCACTCCACCAGAAACTGATTCACCCGATCCAGATAGAACTCCCGAGCATAGCTACAGGCTCTGGTCAGATCGAGGGATTCCTTACGGCCTGGGACGTGGAAGGTGGGATGCCCCTGAAGAACTGCTTCCAGCAGAGCCGGATCATCGGGGGCAACTCCCGGCAGTTCAGTGGCGCACTGCTTTAGATATTCCACAAACCCTGGCCCTTGGGAGGTGCTGTTGGTTTCCTGGGGTGTGCTCCCCTTCTCAAAGGTGAGGATAGAGAGATTGCGGTGGCCAAACATGAGAACGACAACGGTAGAATCGCGAATTCCCACTCCGGCTCTGGCTAGCTGCAACCCCTTAGCCAGGTAAAGCCCGGCCCCTTCTGGCTGCATCTCGATGCGCTCTAGCTGCCCAAACAGAGACCGGCCCCGAAAACTGAAGTCAGAAATGGCCCCTAGAATCTGGGCTTTCAGCTCCTTGCGGTCTTGCCAGTATTCTTCCAGAGGCAGCAGCAGACCCAGTTGAGCGGTGAACTCACAGCCTGAGTTGTCGGAATCCTGAGCTACCAGAGTCTTCTCAGCGATCACGCCGAGGGTGGCCAGAATTTTGTAGACGGCGCGATCGCGCTTTGGTAGAGCTAGACCCGAGTCACCTTTTTGGGCGATCGCCAAAGCCCCAATCGCATAGGCACTATTGCCCACCATTACATAGGCACTGTCCTCCGGTTCCTGGCTGGTCAGCCCACCCAGCATCAGCCGGTCGAGCCGAGCGGGGTTCAACCGAGCTACTTGAGGGTCGAGGTGCAGCAGATAGGGCTGCCCTTGCCAGTAGAGACACTTGGTGGCTGAGCTGCCCATGTCGATGTAGGTCTGGATGAGTTGGGTCATAGTTGAAATGCCAATGACAGCGTTTAATCAACATCCTGAAGAGCAAAGAGAGCCTTCAATTCTGTTGATGAATATCTGTATTCTGAATCGCCGATTTTATTCACGACTTAATAACGACTGAATTGTTATCTTCAGAAAAATACATCATCGTTTTGATGGCTTGTGAATTTCATTCACGACTTATTCACGACTTGATAACGACTTGCCTGTCCTGAATGCGGGGCCAGTCTGGAATTACCCAATCATTCACGACTTGATAACGACTTGTTCACGACTTGCCCTTTTTTAGGGTGTAAATTCTAATCAATAGATTGATGAATAAAAACAAATTTTGCAGCTCGCTAGACTGAACAGAACGAACACTTTCTGTGGGCTAAAACAGAGAGTATTGACCCTTGTATTCTCCCCAGGGAATGCCCCAGCAGAAGCCACATGGGCTGCCCTGGGGGCTACGCCACTCCACTACGTTTCGTAGCTTCGCGTTTCACACACCACGCCCAGTTCTGGGCCAGGGGGTTGCTGAAACCCAGCATTGTCAAGGGTTTCAGGCATGGGAGCCAATGGCCGGTCGTTTACGAATCACTGACAAATTCACGGAAAAGCCCATGGGTAAAGGATTTAGCGTCTCGCTGCCCCTCGAAGAGGCGGCGATGGTGGAGAAAGAGGCCAATCGGCTGGGCCTGCCCGCCGCCAGCATCATTCGCCTGATGATGCGCGATGGTCAGCAGCGCCGTGAACTGGAACGGCAGGTGGATGACCTGAAGGCCCGGATGGAGCTGCTACAAGTGCAGTTTCAGGGGCTTCAGATTTTGCTAGAGACCATTGCTCTAGAGCAGGCCAATGCTCGGGGGCCGCAGGCGCTGGAAAATCGCAAGGCGCTGATTCAAGAAATCCGCAAGCGCCAGGGCCTGGTAGAAGGCTAGGAGGTCAGCCATGCTCAGCCTGACAGTGATCAGCGCCAACCAGGGCGAAACCTATTACACCGCCGAGAACTACTACACCAACGAAGAGAACCAGGCTCATTCGGGTTGGTGGGGCCAGGGGGCCAAAAGCTTGGGGCTAGCAGGCCAGGTGCAGGGCGGCGACTTCAAGAATCTGCTCCATGGCTCTCATCCCCAGGGGCACCAAACCTTATCGGGTCGAAAGATTGACCCAGAGCGCCATCGGGCCGGGCTGGATTTAACCTTTAGTGCGCCCAAGAGCATCAGCCTGACGGCCTTAGTCGGGGGCAATGAAGCCATAGAGCAGGCCCATCGCACAGCGGTGGTGCGCACTCTGGCCATCATCGAGGAGCGCTATGCCCAAACGCGGGTGCGGACGCCGGAAGGACGGCAGGCAGTTGGCACCGGCAACCTAATCGTCGCCCAGTTCCACCACGACACCTCCCGCGAGAAGGATCCGCAGCTGCACACCCATTGTGTGGTGATCAATGCCACGCAGTTGGACAATGGCTGCTGGCAATCGCTCCACAACGACATCCTCTTCAAGCAGCAAAAGCTGTTGGGGATGATTTACCAAAACGAGCTGGCAGTGGAGGTGCAGCGCCTGGGCTACGGCATTGAGCCCAGGGCGAACGGTCAATTTGAACTCCGGGGGTATCGCCCCGAAGACCTCCAAACTTTCTCCAAACGTCGGGAGCAGATTCTGGCGGCAGTGGATGAGAACGCAACGGCACAGGAGCGAGAGCTAGCAACGCTGATGACCCGAGCACCTAAAGGCAAAGAAATCCCTCGGGAAGAGCTGCGCACCTACTGGCAGCAGCAGGCTCAGGCGCTGAAGCTGGAACACCCTCAACCCCAGCCGATGGATTGGCAGAGCCAGCCGAAGCGGGCCACCCAAGCCGGGCTGACCCACTGCGCTGAGCGGGAGGCGGTGTTCCAGCGCGAGCAGGTGGAGCGGTTTGCCCTGGAGAACCATCTGGGGCAGCAGCTCTTTGATGAGGTGCAGCAGACCTTGGATGCCGATTCGGAGGTGATTCACACCCATGACCAGCGGCTGACCACCCAGACAGCGGTGTTGCGGGAGCTGGAGACCATTCGCACGGTGCTGGAGGGGCGGGGAGATGTGGGGAGTATTGCTGCCCCAGTACTGGTAGAAGAACATCTGCGCGATCAGGAGTTGCCTGAGGGCCAGGTGAAGGGCGTGATGTTGGCGGCTACCACCCGCGATCGCGTCATTGCCTGGCAGGGGGTGGCCGGGGCGGGAAAGAGCTATGCCCTGAATCAGTTTCGCCAGATTGCGGAGTCTCAGGGCTATACCGTCCGGGGCTTTGCCCCCAGTGCGGAGGCGGCAAAGTCGTTGGGTGACTCGGCCCAGATTCAGCCGGTGAACACGGTGGCGGCATTGCTGTGTGCTCAACAGGTGGAACCCAACCCAGCTCAACCTGAGGTCTGGGTGGTGGATGAGGCGGGGCTCTTGAGTGCCAAGGATGCGCTGGCCTTGGTGACCAAGGCCCAGGCGCAGCAGGCCCGAATGATTTTGGTAGGAGATACCCGACAGCTGTCGGCGGTGGAGGCGGGGAACCCGTTCAAGAGCTTGCAGCAGGCGGGAATGGCGACGGCCTACCTCACCCAGTCCTTGCGGCAGAAGAACCAGCAGATCAAGGCGGGGGTTGACCTGATTGCCGCTGGGAAAATTGCGGCGGGGGTGCAGCAGTTGAAGCCGTACATTCAACAGGTGAGTAGTCAGGAGGCGAGGGCGGCGGCGATCGCCCGCGACTATCTCGCCCTGGCCCCAGACGAGCGAAAGAAGACTTTGCTGCTGGCGGGCACCAACCAAGAGCGGCTTGCGATTACCCAGCTGGTACGAGAGGGCCTGAAGGCAGAAGGCACTCTGGGCCAGAGCCTGACGGTAAAGCGGCTGAAGGGGAGGGATTTGACAGAGACCCAATCGAGCTATGCCCACCACTTTCAGCCGGAGAATGTGCTGATTCCCCAAGCCAGCTATAAGCGGCTGGGGTTGGAGAAGGGGCAGCGCTATGAGGTGCTGGAGACGGATAACCACAGCAATGGGCTGATGCTGCGGGGGCAATCCGGGGCGGCATTGCAGGTGGATCCAGCTCAGATTAGGCGGAAGTCGGTTTATGAGGTGGAAGAGATGGAGATTGCGGTGGGAGATCGCCTGCGGTGGACGCGCAATGACCATACCCTGGGGCGACGCAATGGTCAGGAGTTTGAGGTGGTGGGGCTAGAAGATGGGCAGGTGATAATTCGTTGGGGGCGGGGTGATGTGGGGTGCTTCGAGGGTTCGGAGTTGGCCCATCTGGACTATGCGCTGGTCAGCACGACCTATGCGGCCCAGGGCAAGTCGGCGGAGCGGGTGATTGGGGCGTTGGATCGCTACGTGGGGCGGGAGAGCTTTTATGTGGCGGTGAGTCGGGTGAAGCGGGAGCTGCGGCTGTATGCCTCAGAAGATTTGGATCGGCTGATTGAGCGGGTGGAGCGTTCTAGGGCGAAGGAAAATCCTGGAGATGTTACGGGTATCAGTAGTGGCCGCTCTCAGCCCGCTGATTTGCCGCTACCAACCAATTTGGACAATTTAGTTGCTATGGCCAGTCAACAGGCAAACCTGTCTCACACAATGCATGACAGCCGTTCCAACAGACAAGATAGAGGCGTCGAACGATAGGGAATTGGCCGAAGCTATCGATCAGCCTCAAAAATCTGGCTTGCTTTTAGAGTGATATCTGGAAACTCGACTGAGGTAATGGCCCTCTGCGACCCCAATACTCCGACCTCTTGATAGGTCTCACCGGCTAGCGACAGCACCATGACGGTTTGGGCTACGGGGTCAACTAGCCAGTACTCCGGCACTCTAAGAGCTCCGTACTGAGCCCGTTTGGAGACATAATCGCGGTCTCGATTGGTTTTGCCAGGGCTGACAATCTCAACCACTAACCGAGGGGGTGGCATATCGCGGGTGATTGTTAACCGCCTCTGGGTCAGTTCCAGATGCTCGGGGCGGAGCACCACCAGGTCAGGGTAGCGATTGGCCGCATCGTTCGGTTGCAAGACCGGCACTTGCAGTTCTAACGCATGGATTTTGATTAACCGCAGGGGAGCGACGTTAGCCGCGACCAGCAGAAATTGCAGGTAATTAGCCAGCCAATTATTCGGTTCTGACTCGGGTGGCAATTCGACTAACTCCCCACGCACTAATTCAAAACGCCCCTCTAGCGGCGTCTCATCACTGTAGGCAAGATACTCCTCAAAGGAAGCGAGCTTTACCTTAGCCTGGGTCATAGCCTTTCCCCCGCAGACGTTGCTCTCATCCTAGCGTGCTGCATGGTTTTACCTAATCCCTGACCTGGCCTGTCTACCCCTCGCATAAAAAGCTTTTAGTTAACCTGGCCCAAACGACCCAATCTTCGAGGATCTAAGTCAACCTACGGCAGACGTTCATGACCTGCTTAGCGAAGCAATAATGTAGACTCAGCGATCCTGACCTTGACAAAAAATTGCTGGAGCCGTTGTACAGTGGCGATGGTGTTGCTGAAGCCGTAACGTCTCAGCTTGAAACCGTTTCAGATCAACCATAGTCAGGTTTTCCAAGGTGACAATATCACCCTGGGCCTGCAAAATAGCACCCCGGCCACGGGCCTGTACAGTCAGCTATTGCCCCTCAGCGGCGATTCGATAAGTTTGCCCCTGCACCCAAAATTTGGGATCTACCGCTGAGCCCTCACCCGTCACCTTTCCTTGCTTTAGCTGACAGGCATGAGCCAGAATTTCTCGGGCTTGGCGCACAAACGTTTGGATCTGAGCCCCTGAGATTGCAGGCTGATGGACTGTTGAGTCCTGGATGACTTCACTTTGCCACTTTTGAGATTTGCCCACGGTCAGAACGTGATGGTTCTCTCTGGCAGTAACCCGGATAGACTCCTGGATACTGCCAGGGCACAGCTCTTCATATGCCTGCCGGTCTAGCGTCCATACACGCTTCCATGCGCTGGTCTCGCCCCCAGCAAAAACTGCCGCTGGGATGCAACTGGCCGGATCAGCAATGCTGTCCATAATTCGCTCCACCCGCTCAGCGTCAATTCCCAAAGCCGCCCCCGCTGCTCGCGCTAACTCTTCGGCATTGCCGCTCATTGGCACCCGGTTCTGGGCAGCCCAGTTCTCCCATCCGTAGAACTCACGCAGGGCAAAGGTCAGCGAGTGCGATCGCGATTCCAATGGACTATCCCCATGCAGTACCGCCTGGGCCTTCGCCGTAGCCAGATCCTCCAACCGCAAGACTCCCGGTTGAGCAGGCTGTGGCTGAATCAGGGGGCGAGACTGGCGGGTTCGGCCTTGCTCTCTTCGCCCACTCACCGGGTACAGCCCGATCGCATCCAACCGCTCTACCCAAACCGGCGGTACCCGCTGCACATTGACATAGGCGTTTCCACTCGGGCCAACCGTCGGCGCGAGCACCGTGAAGCGTCCCTGGCCCAGAGCCTCCCCCATGTGCTGGCCGCCAACTCCATCCAGCGAGAAATTGGTAAAGCTCTTTTCGTGAACCCGCACCGCCAGCCGCCAGCCACCGCTATGGGTACGTTCAGTAAAGGTTTGCTGTAAGAGCGGGTATTGGCTCAGCCAATCGGCGATTCGCTGGTCACATGCCTCTTTCAACTCAAACTGCTTCACATCCACATCGACCCAAACGATGTTGTGCCAGCCGCCCAGGGTGCCGATGCCGTTAGCAGGGTGTGAAAACCAGGTCTGAAGCTCAGCCTGAGTCGGCATCCGATTCTGATACTGGGTGTGCCGGATCAGGTGAGGTATTCCACTCTGATCCAAAAAACTGGGGTTCTTGCCGGTGAAGGCGGGCACCAGAGTACCATCTTTGTCACGCTTCAAGCTGCCATCGCGATCGCGGGCCGGGTAGCGCGTTGGGTCTTGGGCTGGGGCAACGGGCAGCGGCGGCAGTCCCTGACCCTGGAGCCAATCAAACGTGGCGCAAAGAGCTGGGTTCATCGGCCTGGCCTGCTGGGGTTTGAAAGATCCATTCCATGGGGTGGACAGCGCCTGTGACCAACTCCAGTCGGTTGACCGTGAGCTGCTGATTCACCACGGCATAGACCAACACCCCATCCCAAAACATCTCCAGGCGCTCGGGTTCGCGCTCTGCCGTCCACTCCACATCAAGCTGCATTTCATTGCCTTCTACATGCACGGCCTTTTGCCCATCGCACAAAATCACGATGGACTGGGGACGGTAGTCGGCGGGCAAGGGGGCCAGGGTCATCATCGTTCAAGTCCTGCTGAGGTCGGGGTGGGGACACGGTCTGATTCTAGGCGCTGCACAAATCGCTGAAACCGCTGGCAGTCTTCAGCCGTCACCACCGTGCGCTGAATTTTCCCCTGGGCCATTTCCAAAATGGTTTGGGGTTGAGGCGTCACTCGGCGGACGGTCAGCCGATCAGCGGTCTGTTTCAATTCATAAACCTTGCCGCGAAACTGGGTATGGGGGCCTTGGGTCTGCCCGATCACCGACAAGATTTTTTGAGAAGCCTGGGCCACATATTCTCCCCGCTGCTGCAACGCCTGATATTGGGCCAAATCTTGAGCCATCGACTGCTGCAGGTTTGGCGCGAGGCCAAAGCCGTTGCCATTGGCTTGTTTGGCTGAGAGACCTAACTGCTTGATCTGTTCTAGGTGCAGCGGGTCGTGGCCCAAATCGTGGGCAGCGCGATACCAGTCGCGCAGGGTGTCTAGGGCTGAGTGCAGCAACGGCTCGGGCGCAGTCTCCAGCGCTGCATCATCTGCTGCCGCTTGCCCCTAATAGGCTATTGATGAAACTGTAGGGGATAGTAATGGTTGTGTAGGCGGATTTTCATTGCCCGCTATTGCTGGCGCGTGGAATGAAAATCTCAGCAACCACTCTTGGAGATGCAGGTGAGAAGACAACCAGAGTTTTAACCTATTGTCGATTTTTCAGGTTTATTGAGCCGAGACTAGACTCACTAATTGATTTAGCATTTGTTTTGTATTTAGAAGCGGCAAGCAGCTTCTAAATTGCCATAAAGGACTTTCATCTGTGTGTTGCAGCAAGATCCTTGTTCTGCGTTCCGCAAATTACTCAATAACATACGCAGGCAACTTTATCAGGTATGGACTTATAGGATGCCAAGTATTTTCCATTATTGATGCAACAGCTTGAGAGTTTCCAAGAGGTAACCACAGGTAATGCGGTGCTCCTTCTGAGAACTGATACGTGGTATTACATCTCGGATTTGAGCATGTTACGCTACCCATAGCAAGAGAATGCCTAACTTCTTGGGGAGTAAAGCGCGTGAAATTATGCCCTTTTGAATCAAGTAAACTGTCAACATTATAATGATTGTTAAAATCACCTATTTTTCTACAGCGGTAGCAATCCAAGACCGGATTATTCCAAAATTCACCGCTAAAAACACGATTCTTAAAGAAGCCAACAAAGGGTAGTAAATCCCCTGCTAATCTCATAGTCTGCAAGCTTTCAGGAGCCATTAATTCAGGATGGCTATTAGTAAATCT
>JACYME010000204.1 GCA_015272155.1 Leptolyngbyaceae cyanobacterium T60_A2020_046 | reverse complement strand
TAATCGAGCATCAGCGGGGCTGGGAAGTCAATGCCTGACGGAGTAGATGATTCGATAGGTGGCCCTAAAGAATGCGCGTTTGGGTGAGCCACAACGGTGGTCATTAAAGAAATCCCAATCCCCAAGATGAAGCCCATCAAGAAAGTCCAACCGTGGGAAGCTTCTAAAATGCAAATCAGCTTCCGATTTTGGCCATAGACTTGTACCATCCAGCCTACAGAGGTGGGATTTTTTAGATTATTCATGGCAACGCCTTGAAGTACATCAGGTAATACAAATTCTCTGAAGCAGGACGACAAAATCTGTCTCTTCAAAGCCTCTCTCCCAATCGTGGGAGAAGAGTTGGGTTGAGGGCCAAGTACAGCGGCAAAGTACAGAATTGGGATAACTCGTAAAGATAAAACCCTATTCTTTTCGAGCAGACTGACGATGCTGCATTGCTGCTACACCCGTGACCTCTAATACATCGCCTTCATCAACCTGAGCATAAATCAACCAGCGATCGTAACAGTGTAGCCAGCGCTGTACGGTGCATTCCACGTAGGCCAGAGCCTCGTCTAAAATCAGACACCCGTTATGGGCTGGGTGGTGCGCAAGACCAGCAAACGGATTTTCTCCCGGCTTGGGATGCTGAGAAAAGTGACGCCGCACTGTACGGCCTTCTTTCAGAATATTGAGAACGAAGGGCGTATTAGGCTGGAGAAAACGCTGTGCATAGGCATTGTTTGCGATCGCAATCATTAATCCGGGGGGCTTAAAAGAGGCTTGGGAAACAGCCGTAACCAGCAGACCGCTATGGTTATCCCCCTGACATGTTGTGACAACGCCAATCGTACTAATCACCCGACCTAAAGCCTGTTCTGTTCGATTTGTTTGGGTATCAGTAATGGCTTGTCTGGGAACTTGCTTTCTCTTCTGTTTGCGGAGTTGCTGCGCAAAACTTTCTCCTGCTTGTTGGCAGCCTTTCAGATCAGAGGAATTGGGGCTAAAGCGGACTCGAATCGGCTCAAACCCAAACCGATAATTACTATCCCGCAGCTTTTCTGTGAGCATATCGATGGCTTCGCCACTCCAACCATAGGAGCCAAATACTCCAACAAGCTTGTTCTTGGCAGAGGAGGCCAACGCGATTCCCAGCGCGGTTTGAATTTGTATCGGGGCATGGCCGCCTAAAGTCGGTGAGCCAATGATAAATCCATCACTGGTTTCAACGGCTTTTGCAACATAGGCCGGATCGCTGTGCTCACAGTTAATTAACTCTACCGCGGCCTCCGCTTGAATTAGGCCTTGGGCGATCGCATTCGCCAAAACTGCCGTGTTGCCATAGGCCGATGCATAGATCAGCGCAACCTGTAAGGTCTGATGCTGCTGGTGTTGACACCACTGCCGATAGTCACTTTGCAAACGGCTCAAGCTATAGCGCACGATTGGCCCGTGCCCTGGGGCAACACACTCCATTGGGAGTGGTGTAATTTGCGCCAGCGCCGATTGAACTTGTTTGGTTTGTGATGCATGAAGACAGTCGAAATAGTAGCGGCGATCGACCTCAAGCTGTCGCCAATCTTCATCGAAAATCGTGTCGTTGCAGACGTGGGCACCAAACAGTTTGTCGCTAAACAAAATGCGAGTTGCAGGGTCGTAGGTGCAAAGCCCATCGGGCCAACGCGGGGTGGGAATCGGGATGAGCTGGAGCCGATGCCCTTGACCTAAGTCCAAAACGTCGTGGGGCGGGCGGATGGCTTGAATCCGCTGTTCCCATTCAGGAAATGTGGCTCGGAGCGCCTGGGCTGCGGGACGCGAGCAGACCAAGGTGACTTGGGGCATTTGCTCAACCAAGGCAGACAAGGTGGCCATGCGATTGGGATTGACATGGCTGACAATGATGTAATCCAATAGATTGGCTTTGGGACAGAAGCGAAGGGTCTTTTCAAAGATTTGGGTGAATGACTCTCCAGGCGGGTCAATTAATGCGGTGCGATCGCCCTGCACCAGGTATGCATTAGCCGTTGTGCCTTGGCACAGGTTGTATTCAACTTCAAACTTTAGACGTTCCCAAGTGCGCGATCGCAACACTTGAGTGTGTAATCCAATATCAGCAACTTGAACGTCCCGAGGGCGGACGGCAAGCGGTAGAGGGGGAGTAGGAGTAGAGGTCATGGGAGGAGAAAAAGAGAGAGAAAATAGAATGAGAAATTGCAGCTCAGGGCCTAATTCGTATGGGAATTTAGAGTAGGCGCGATGTCCTTTTCTCGACGCCGACGGTAGCGGTGAGAAACCGTTTGTTCTGGGTCAATCCCTTCAAAAGTGGGGGGAATCCACACGCGGATAACTAGCAGAGCGCCCAAAACAAGGAGAAAAGCACAAGTGGCTAAGACCTGCGTCCAGTCAACTTCAAGGACGCCGCGAACGATGACTTCGCGTAGGACAGAGACGATGGAAACTTCGACCGCAACGCCGATGGAAACGCGATGTTCCTGCAAATAGATGATCAGCAGTCGAAACAGCTCTACTAGAATCAGCAGAAACAAAATGTCGGCGGTCAGGTGAGGAAAATTCAGCGGCGGCAACAGTGAGAGAAACATTTCTCGCAGTTGCATGACCATGAAGCTAAACAGCCCAATGCAGAGGGAAATCACAATCAGATCCTGCACGGTTTCTAGAATGCGGACGATGTGATTGCTGCTGAACCAGGTGTACCAAGGAGGTAAAGGTTTAACGGGCGTTTGCATAATTTAAGTACCCCAGTGAAAAAAGTCTAGAGCTATCGGAAAGTGCAGGGAGAACGCTTGATGGTTTCAAGTATCTGGCTACCGTACGACAATTTGGGCTATGCGGGGCTTAATAATGGGTGCCGACTTTGCGATGGTGGGTAGCAGTCAACCCCTCCCATTTCGCAACGCGCCCCGTGTTGACGGTGCCGTACACAATCCAGTGATCCCCAGCATCTAAGCGTCCAGTCACTTCGCACTCTAAGTAAGCCAAGGCTTGAGCCAAGATGGGACATCCATTGTTGGCTTGGTAGGTATCGACTCCGGCAAAGCGATCAGCCCCTGGCGGAAATCGCTTGAGGAAGTGTTTCATCACGGGTTGATAGTTGCCTTCCTCAAGAACGTTGAGCACAAACTGATCGCCGTAGTGAAGTAAGGATTCGATCGCGCGATCCTTGGAGACTGCGATCGCGACCCCCAAGGGTTCAAAGCTGGCCTGGGTCACCCAAGATGCCAGCATCGCGCTGGTGATGTCGCCCTTCGTCGCGGTGATGAGATAGAGCCCGTTACTAATGCGCCCGAGGGCTCTGTCTAACCCGGAACTTACGGATTTACTGTGTTTAAGGGTTTGTTCTCGGGTCAACCGTTGACCCAAATCTGTGCCCGACTCATCGCACAGCTTATCCGTGACCTCTGTCGGCGCAGACTTCATCAAAATTGGCGGAAAGGCTTCCACTAGCCCTAATTCTTGTAGGTGCGATCGCAATGGAAAGAGTGGCTCATCTTCACCGCCACCGCTTTCAAAGAGCCCAAACACCTGTCGAGCCGAAACCGTGGCTAACAGCGTGCTGAGTCCCGGATGGGTCGCGCTTCCTTGGGATGATTGGGGTGGCATCCCAAGGACAAATCCCGCTGCACAGCTTGCTAAGGTGCGGATTTCATGGGTCTCTGCAACGGCAAGATCGACAAGCTCGACGGCAACCCCCGTCTTTGCAATACCGTTTGAGATGGCGCGCACGAGGCGATCGCTGCTGCCGTACCCTTCCACGTAGAATAGAGCGACAAACGTTTCAGTCTGGGCTTGGTTCTCGCTCCAGCGCCGATAGCGATCGACCCAATCATCACGGTGATGCCGCAGCAGAGGGCCATGCCCCGTTGCAATCAAATCAACCTCGAATTTTTCAATACGTTTGAGTGCCATCAACACAGCGCGAGCATTTGGCCCCATGAGACAGTCGTAGTAGAGCCGAAAATCTGCCTCCAAAAGGTGCGGCACTTCATCACTCAGGCAGTCATCGCAATAGTGCATCCCAAATACATCGCAGGTGAAGAGGATACGAGTCCCGGCATCATAGGTGAAAATCGTATCTGGCCAGTGTAGGTTAGGGGCTGAAACGAATTCCAGACGATGTTTTCGGCCTAATTCGAGTTCGCTGCCACTCTTCACAATGAGTGAATTGAAAGGCTGGTGCACCATGCTTTGTAAAAATTGAATGGCGACTTTAGAGCCAACAATCGTGACCTGGGGTGCGTGTCTTAAGACTGCTTTTACTAATCCACTGTGATCGGGCTCTGTGTGATTTACGATGAGGTAATCGAGGGTCGTCAGATCGATCAACTGGGCCAACTTAGACAAATACAACTGCTCAAACTTGCAGTGGGCGGTGTCAATCAAGGCATTTTTTTCTCCTTTGATGAGAAAGGAGTTATAGGTTGTCCCGTTTTGCAGTTCAAATTCGATATCGAAGCGGTCGCGATCCCAATCTAGGCAGCGAATCGCGGTAATGTCTGGAGCGATTTCTGCGGTTTGCAGGGTTAAACGCCCGCTCGGGCGCACATCCTGAGGAGAATGAACTAGCGCAACCATATGACTTTATCTCAACGCAACATGAGCGATACGCCCTTCATGCTCTATGGTTACTGGGATCTCATAGAATGTAAAATGTCAATTCTCAAAGCCAAATATAAGTTATTTATATATTTAGGCTGACTTCCTAAAAGATTTGTAAATATCAATATTGGTGGGCGATCTGGGTTGGAGTGGTTGGCCAGCATGGCATTGCGGGTGTGCGGTGCAGCCCACCCTTGGCGTGGTTGATCGCAGTTTCTTTGCTTTTAGAGCCAGCCCCGCAGGCGGTAGACCCAAAGTCCCAAATATTCCTTGAGGGCGCGGGTGACGGTTTCGAGGTGGGCGGCTTGGGGCAACAGGCTGAGCATCACCGCTTCGCGGCTGCCGCTGATTTCGGCAATGGTGCGGGCGGAGACAAGAAAGTCTGTGGGGGCGGGGATGGCGTCGATGCCCTGTTTGCGAAAGATGGCGAGCGATCGCGGCATGTGTGACGCTGAGGTGACGAGTAGCACCCGCCTCAGGTTTTGGGCTTCTAGGATGGCCTTCACGTTCACCGCGTTTTGATAGGTATTCAGGGAGGTGGGGTCTTCGAGGATGCGATCGCGGGGCACGCCCAGGGCGATCGCCAACGCCGCCATGTCCGACGATTCAGGCGGGCCGCCATCCTTCCAGGTGATGCGCCCGCCGCTCATGATCAGCCACGGGGCGCGGTTTTCGCGAAACAGTTGCGCCCCATGCACCACGCGATCGCCTGACTCCATCACATCAATCCACGGTCGCGGGTAGTCGGCGGGGCGCGTGCTGCCCCCCAACACCACGATCGCATCCCCACGGGGCACCGGACTCGGGGACAGATGTTGCCATTCGAGGGATTGCATGAGCCGCGTGGCGACCCAGGCATTACTCGACCCCAACAACAGCACCAGGGCAATCGCGATCGTCCCCATGGCCCAGCGCGTACGGTTGCGGCTCAGCAAAATCAGCGCAGCAATCAACAGTGCGATCGCCAACCCCAGGGGATACACCAACAGCGGCAGCAGCTTGGATAGAAACAGAAACATATGGGTTGCCCTCAACGGTGGCTTGCCAGATGGTGGCGATGGGCTCGGTCAAGACGGGTCACCCCAGCGCGCGATCCACGGGGAGCGCGGGGACAAAGGGCAGCTTGCGGAAGTAAAAGCGGTTGCAACTCGTATGTCCAGACTGGCCCAAGGGCGCGGGCAGCGCCTCAAACCCAAAGGCTTCGTAAAAGCGCAGGGCGAGGGTCATGGCGTCGAGGGTTTCTAGATAGCAGGCGTGATAGCCTAGCCCATCGGCAGCGGTGAGGACGGTGGTCATCAGGCGTTTGCCAATGCCCTGGCCGCGATAGTCTGGCAACAGATACATCTTTTGCAGTTCGCAAGTGCAGGGATATTCGCACTCAAAGGGGGCAATGCCGACGCCACCGACCACGCGATCGCCCGCCGCTGCAACGTAATAGACGCATCCATCGGGCGCATAGGCTTGGGCCAGGTGGTCAAGCTCTGGGTCTGACCAGGCAAACCCCGGACGGTTGGCCCCAAATTCTGTCAACACCTGGCGAATGATTTGGGCGATCGCGGCATTATCCCTCGGCTGAATTTCGCGAATCAGAATCGACATCGACAGAGGGCTCCCCAAAACACCCGCGATCGCACATCAAGCCCCGATAATGCCACACATCCGCCCCATCCACACAGGCCACTCGCAGCGCAGCGCGCCCTTCTTAGGGAGCGTGGTAGGCGACAGGTGCTGGGCGGTGGATCTGTTGCCAACAGCGATCGCGATGTTGTTGCGCCACAACATCTGTGGGCACCGCCTCCAGGTATGCCTTAAAGCCCGCCAGAGCAATCTCTGCATGGCCGAGCTTGAGGTCGATGATGGCAGACTCAAAGGTCGTTTTTAGGGACTGTTTTGCCAGGCGAATTTCGTCAGGGTCGGCATCAAAGATCTCAAAAATCGACACGGGCTCAGACTTGCCTTTGACGGGGACGCAATCGATCAGCCGATAACAATACACTTCAGGACCTTGCAGCCGCAGCAGCGTTTCTTGGGAGATCAGCAGGAAAACCTGGTACTGCTTGGTGAGGGCTTCGATGCGGGCCGCGAGGTTCACCGTGTCGCTGGTGACGGTGCTGTCCATCCGAAACTGGCCGCCCACGGTGCCCAGCATCATGAGGCCAGAGTTGATGCCAATAATGCTGTTTTTGACGGGGGCAAAGCCCTCAGCGCCGCGATCGCGATTGTCGTGGCGTAGCTTTCAAGGGCGTCCATCACCTGCCTCTTGAGTCATCCGTCGCTCAAGATACTGATCTCCCTCCGACTCCCCTGCTCCCTTCCGAAAGCCTTAACAAGCGTAACGTTGGGACACAAAGCCGGAATTGGTGCTGAAGCGACAACTTATCGCAAAAAGACTATCCAAACCAATTTTCATATTTACTTTAGTCTATGATAGGGAGAATGCTGTGGGGGTTGTCCCTGTGTCAAGGGCGATCGCTCAAGCGATCAGTCGATGCGGAGTGCGTTCGGGCTCAGGCGTCATCGCGACTCGGAGTCGGCGTAGGAGGATAAGCCGGTGTTAGAAGCGCTAGTTTTTGCGACGGTATTATTTGGATTTTTCGGCATCATTTTCAAGAAAAATCTGTTGATGAAAATTATTTCAATGGATGTGATGAGCACTGGGGTCATCGCATTCTACGTCTTTGTTGCGGCTCGAAACGGTGTGTTTACGCCCATTTTGTCAGAACAAAATGGGGGAACCTATGCCGATCCCGTTCCGCAGGCGGTGATTTTGACGGCGATTGTGATTGGGTTCTCTATCCAGGCACTCATGCTGGTTGGGGTGATGAAACTGGCGCGCAATACGCCAACCCTGGAAATTCATGAAATTGAGAAGAACAACACGCCATGACGACTCTAACGATTGCGTGGGCGGCGTTGCCCTTTGTGATTGGGTTCACCATTTATCTTTTACCCAGGCTCGATCGCGGGCTCGCGATCGCGATGACGAGTCTTTCCTTGGGCTATGGCCTGCAACTTATCCTGTCGCGATCGCCGTTGACCCTGGCACTGCTGGATAGCTTTGGCGTGACCTTGATTGCCGACTCGCTGAGCGGCTTTTTCATCGTGACGAATGCCCTGGTCACGGCTGCGGTCATTATTTATTGTTGGTCGCGACGCAAAACGGCATTTTTTTACACGCAGGCCATTATTCTGCACGGCAGTGTCAATGCTGCGTTTATTGCCGCTGACTTAATTAGCCTTTATGTTGCCCTAGAAGTCATTAGCATTGCGGCGTTTCTTCTGATTGCCTATCCTCGGAGCGATCGCGCAGTTTGGGTGGCATTGCGCTACCTCTTTATCAGCAACACCGCGATGTTGTTTTACTTGGTTGGAGCCATTTTGGTTTATAAAGCCAACCATTCCTTCAGCTTTTCAGGGTTAAGTCATGCCCCACCTGAAGCGATCGCTCTTATCTTTATTGGACTCCTCACTAAGGGGGGAATTTTTGTCTCCGGATTGTGGCTGCCCTTGACCCACTCTGAGGCTGAAACGCCCGTTTCGGCAATGTTGTCGGGTGTTGTGGTCAAAGCCGGTGTGTTTCCCCTACTGCGGTGTGCCCTAATGGTGGACTCTGTTGCTCCCCTAATCCAATTTTTTGGTATCGCAACGGCAGTTCTAGGGGTGAGCTTTGCCCTCTTTGAAAAAGACGTAAAACGACTTTTAGCGCTGAGCACGGTGTCACAGATGGGATTCATTTTGGTAGCTCCAGTCGCGGGCGGATTCTATGCTCTAACCCACGGCTTAGTGAAGTCCGCACTCTTTTTGATTTCGGGGAATTTGCCCAGCCGTCGCTTTGATGAACTTCGCCATCAGCCGATCTCAGCTCCCCTCTGAATATGCGGTGCGATCGCAAGCCTTTCCATTTCGGGATTGCCTCCCCTTGCTGGGTTTGGGGCTAAAGTACTCACCGTCAAGGTGTTAGCGCCCTGGGCTGAAATTGTGTTGACAGTGGCAGCGGTGGGCACTGCGATCGCATTTTCCAAGATCCTATTTCTGCCCCATCAATCCCTTAAAGAGGGGATGACAGACGTTCGTCAGCATTGGGGACTTTATGGTGCAATCGTGCTGCTTTTAGGCAGTTTGTTGATGGCGAATGGCGTAGACCTGAAGGTGTATACCCTTGCCAACGTTGGCAAATCGATCGCGATCGCGGCAACGGGCTGGCTAATTTATCGCCTCGTTGTACACCGAGCTGAAATTCGGTTGCCCCGAGTTGCTGAAGCCTTTGATCATCTGATTGGGGCCATGATCTTAATCCTGATCCTGCTGTTTTGGATGGTGTGGGCATGATTGACTACCTCAGCTTGATTCTGCGTCTAACACTCTGGTTTTTGTTGACAGCAGACCTGAGCCTTCCCAATATCGTGATTGGCCTTCTAATTGCTTTCCTACTGCCAGGGAGTTATGCCCCGTCTCCACCAATTCGGGCTTGGCTAAAATCCCTTTTGGAAACAATCTGCGCGATTCCTCAAGCGTATCAAGAAGCCTTTGAAATTATCCTGAGACCCCACAATGAGGAAACCATCACAATGGAGCGGGTCAAGCCAAAGCGAACTCCAGGGCTTGTGTTTTTGGACATTTTTCTGATCACCTTTACCCCAAAGACTATTGCCCTCAAATATCACGAGGAGGGCTGGTATGAAGTTCATCTTATTCAACGAGGAAAAAAAGTACAGCGGAGGAAACGGTCATGACTGCTACAGCGCTCGGAATGTTGACAGTGCTGTTGATACCAATTTACACTGCTTCATTCCATCAGGGAATTTGGCAGAAAATGCTAGCCTTCGCCAGTATTGCAACAAAAACATCGATTCTAATCTTGGTTGTTTCTGTCCTGAGAGATGATTGGATGATCGGTGTTGTCGGCGTCATTATTCTCAGTGTTGGGAATGCTGCCTTGATGTTGCTGGCTCATTTAATCAAACGGATGAATGAACTCTAATGACGATTTTAAGTGATGTCTTTCTTGGGGTTGGTCTATTTCTGTGGGCATGGGGAACATGGCCACTTTTGGGGCGGCGTTCGGTGCTGTATAAGCTGCATACCCTTTCCGTTTCTGACACGCTGGGCTCAATGCTAATTGTGGTGGGATTGTTGCTCAGAATTCCAAGGGAATGGCCGTTACTTGTGCTGGCTTTAGTTTCTCTGGCAATTTGGAATACGGTGTTGGGCTATGTCTTGGCTTACTGTTCAA
>JACYME010000219.1 GCA_015272155.1 Leptolyngbyaceae cyanobacterium T60_A2020_046 | reverse complement strand
GCATTGACCCCGCCACGGGGGAATATCAGGGCGGCTGCGACCCCCGCAGCGATGGATCCGCGATCGCGCTGTAAGGCCCACAGTCCTTAACATGGCCCGACAAAACCCGTCTCTTTCACAGTTCCACTCCCCCGCGTGGGAGGCTGTCATCTATTCTAACCCCCTGAACGGCTAGAACCCGCGCCTCCACCGCCATCAGTCTGGTTAGCTTGGCCGTGCTATATGCCAACACCCAACGGTTTTCAGAGGCCGTCGCGATGATGAGGGATGCCCTCACCATCTGTGAAGCCGTCCTTGGCCCCGACCATCCCAATACGGTTCGGTTACGAGACAGTCTGGCTGCGATGCAGCGAGCGATGGAGAAGGAGGGGTAGACAATGGGGCAGCCCCCGATGCCACCCCAAGAAACCCGGTTTCTTTGGTGAGGGTGGACAATCCTGGGCTGCGCTGGTCACAGAAACCGGGTTCTTTGCTCTCCGCGATATCTCCCCATGAGATTGATCGCCAAGGCGTCCACCGATGCCCCCCAGCAGGGATAGGACAATGCCTATCATCCCTCATTCCCAGCCGGAGTTTGGGAATGCCCCCCGGAGGCTCCGCCTCCAGCGCCGCGAGGCAGAGCCTCTAGGGCACCCTTCCCGGCAGAGGCACAGCGCGAGGTGAGAGTTTTCGTCGCCCCAGCGTCCCCCAGCCCTAATTCCTGCGGTTCCTTTAACGGGCCATTGCATTGCCGCTCCTTCGCCTGGGCAACGGGCCAAAACCCCAGAAAATGTTGCTTTCGATACAATCTGGCCTGAGACGGGTAAGATGTAACTCTAGAGGCTGTCATTGATCCAAGCCAGAATCCCGGTTCTGGCACGGTTACAGCCCGAATACTGCGCGGCAAAAATTTGAGCCCGACGCTAATAACCTGTGTTTACAATAAAAATTAAGTTCCTCAATTTTTAACTCTAAATATGTTAGTGGGCCGATCCGTGGGCCGCGATCGCGCCCCATCCCACCCTTAAAAATCACCGCCGACATCCCTTACGCATTATCATCCCAGTTGATGTTTCTGACCATTCACTAAGCCCTCGTTCCTAACCCTCGTCCTGTGATTTCAAAGCGGATTACCAGTGCTTCAGAAATTTAAGCAAGACCTCAAGAACGACCTCATTGCGGGGTTGTTGGTTGTGATCCCATTGGCGACGACCATTTGGTTAACGATTACGATCGCCAACTGGGTGATTCGGTTTCTCACCCGTTTTCCCAAGCAGCTCAACCCCTTTACCGGGTTGCCACCGTTGCTCGGAGACGTGATTAACCTGTCGGTGGGGTTTGCCGTTCCCCTATTGAGCATTCTGCTGATTGGGCTCATGGCGCGTAACATCGCAGGGCGCTGGCTGCTGGATTTGGGCGAGCGCATTGTGCAGTCCATTCCCCTTGCAGGCTCGGTGTATAAGACCTTGCAGCAGCTCCTGCAAACCGTCTTTCAAGATTCTAAAAACCGCTTTCGGCGCGTCATTTTGGTGGAATATCCCCGCCGAGGGCTGTGGGCTGTGGCCTTTGTGACGGGCACCGTCGCCACCCAAACCGCAGCGGGCACCTCCATGCTGAGCGTGTTTATTCCCACCACGCCAAACCCGACCAGCGGCTGGTATGCCATCGTACCCGAGAGCGACGTGGTAAACCTATCCATTTCCATTGAAGATGCCTTCAAGGTGCTCCTGTCGGGCGGCATTGTGGGGCCAAACTTGGCGGCATCGGTACCGGAGGATCGCATTCCCCCCGCTGAGGGCAGCAATACTCCCCCTGTGTTGCAGCTCAATCAGCCGTTAAATCGGGCGCCGTTGTCTATGATGCCCGTCGAGGAAGACTGCTAAGATCACAAAGCTGTTTTCCCAGGGGTCGTCCTCATGCAGGCTCGTCGTATTGCCCGTGAACTGGCGCTGTTGGGCATGAGTCAACTGCCCGACAAACCCGAGAAGCTCTCGGCTCAGGATTTGGAGGGGCTGGTGTCGGCGGCGGTCAAGTCGCTGATGGGCGAAGTGCAGGATGCGTTGGAGCAGGCATCGGCAGATCTCCAGCGCAGCCAAGATCGCCTGCTGGAAAGTGAAACGCGGGCAACGGATGTCAGCAGTGCGCGGGCCATGCTGCAAGACGCGATCGCAGCCACCCAAAATGCGATTAACTACCTGGGCAGTGCCGTTCAAATTCCTGAGCTGGTGCAGCTTGCCAACCGCAAGGCCGTCAAAACCTATGCGGTTGAAATCCTGAGCCATGCTGCCCTCCATCGCGCCACCGTAGATCGGGATTTGGATGCGGTGATGGTGGCGTGGCAGGTGCGCCGCCTTGCCCAGGTCGATCGCGACATTTTGCGCATTGCCGTTGTAGAAGTGCAGCATCTCGGCATTCCCGATCGCGTTGCCATTAACGAAGCGGTGGAACTGGCCAAGCGCTACAGCGGCGAAGACGGCTATCGCTTTATCAATGGCGTGCTGCGCCGCTGGGTGACTCGCTTTGCTACGGGTGGTGACGGGGATGCGGCCGACCAGACCGAACCAACCTCTGAGGTATCGGCAACCCCCACCGATTGACCACGATCCCTGGTGTAAGGTTAAAACAAGCGTTGTGTGCTGGGCCTGCGCCGCTCAGAATTGGAGTCATCCCGGCGATCGCGGCCCAATTCTCACCCGGCGTCCCTAGCCGCGCCACGCTCCATCATTTGCAGATGCCCCGTGCTGAGAAGGTGACATGGCAGAGTTCAACTGGTTTCGTCGGAGCTACGAGCAGGAGTCTAAACCTGAGGAAACGACTCAGGATGCATCCCCATCCCCTGCGGAGACGACGCCCGTCGATACACCCCCTGCCAGTGCTGAGGACTATCTCGCCTGGGCAAAGGCGGCTTACCAAAATATTCAGAAACAGCAGACGGCCCAAACGGCTCCGGTGACAGACGCCCCGGCTGAGCCCGCTGCCAAAGAGACCCCCGCGATCGCAGAGACAGCGCCGGAACCGGAAGCATCCGTCGCTGAACCACCAGCGCCGACTGAGCCGACTCTGGACTCTGCCCCAGCGGCAGAGCCCGAGGCGTCACCCTCCCCGGCTCCGCAACCCGCAGAGCCAGGGGCCGCCGCGTCGGGGTTAGAGCCCGCGATCGCAGCGGAGCCTGTGGAACCCGCCGCTGGCCCTGCCTGGCTCCAGGCCGCCGCCGCCGAACGACAGGCCCGTCTCAAAAAGCTCCAGGAAACCGCGATCGCCGAACCCGAGCCTGAGCCGGAAACCGAACCCGTTGCCGCGCGAGTTGCCGAGCCCGAGCCGATTCCCGACTTCATTCTGGATGAGGCGTTTCTGTGGTCAGCGGAAGTTCTCGCTGCCCAGGGTCGCCGCGCCGATGACATTTCCCTCGAAGAGATCACCTGGCTGAATCGGCTGCGCCAAGGGCTCGACAAAACCCGCCGCAGCTTGATGAACCAGCTCAAGGCGATCGTGGGGCAAGGCCCGCTGAATGACGATGCCGTCATGGAAATTGAGGCGTTGTTGTTGCAGGCCGATGTGGGGGTTGAGGCCACCGATGCCATCATTGCTGGGCTCCAAGCCCGGCTGCGCGAAGAAGCTTTACCACCCGACCAGGCGATCGCATACCTCAAAAAACTGCTCCGAGACATGCTCGACGCCCCCCTTGGGGGAGCCCACAACCTCACCTTTGTACCCGAAAAAGACAGGCTCAACGTGTGGCTGATGACCGGGGTCAACGGGGCAGGCAAAACCACCACTATCGGCAAACTGGCCCACATCGCCAAAAAGTCTGGCTACCATTGCCTAATTGCCGCCGCCGATACCTTCCGGGCCGCCGCCGTGGAGCAGGTGAAAGCCTGGGGCGCACGCAGCGACGTCGAGGTCATTGCCAACCCCGGCAAAAATACTGACCCAGCCGCCGTCGTGTTCGATGCCATTACCGCGGCCCAGTCGCGTCAGGCAGAGCTCTTGCTCGTAGACACCGCCGGACGCCTGCAAAATAAAAAGAATTTGATGGATGAGCTGGCGAAGGTGCGCCGCATTATCGACAAAAAAGCTCCCGATGCCAAAATTGAAGCGCTGCTGGTGCTCGACGCCACCCTGGGCCAAAACGGCCTGCGTCAGGCGGAGGTGTTTGCCGAGGCGGCGAACCTCAGCGGTGTCGTACTCACAAAGCTGGACGGGACGGCGAAGGGCGGCGTGGCCCTCGCGGTGGTCAAGCAATTGGGGTTACCCATTCGATTTATTGGGGCGGGCGAAGGCATTGAGGATTTGCGGCCCTTCTCAAGCTATGAGTTCGTCGAAGCCCTGCTTAGCAGCTAGACCATTCGATGAGCCCGGGGAATGTGGCGCGGTGGAGGTTTCGGGCACGGCGTGACAGCCCTTAGCAGGTGGGGACTGTCTGTGGGTTCGGCACGGGGTTCGGAGGCGGCGATCGCGATCGCCAAATCTGCGGAAGTGGAAAAACATTGCGTGAATGTAATGTTGAGGGGCGATCGCGGCCCAGGGTCGATACCCTGTTGAACATGAGTCCATCCCAAGATGGAAGCCATCCCATCCTTAATGTGCCACGCTACTTACCCTCACCCTGAATCCCTCTGCCAAGCTTGGGGAAGGGACTTTTTCGGCCCCCCGTTTCCTCATTTTGGGAAACGGGACTGGGGGCTGAGGGAGGCGAGGTGCGCAAGGTATGTGACCGCCAAAATAGAAGGGGAACTGAAAACCATCTGGCAGTACCAAAACCGTATGCTAAGACTGAAGGCAGGGTAGTCACCCCGTTGGCGAATCCGATTCGTCTGAAACGACTAGTCGCACGGTTCCATTGCGCGCGATCGGGTCAGCGGCTGAAGCCATTGCATGGGGCCGCGCCGTCTGGCTGGGGATGACCGCCGTTCCCAAACCTTGTTTGGGGGGAAACCTCCGCTGTACAAACACGTTGGAAGGAAAAACAGAGTCATGGGGTTGTTTGATCGAGTCAGCCGAGTAATTCGCTCTAACCTAAACGCCGCTGTTAGTGCTGCGGAAGATCCCGAAAAAATCCTGGATCAGGCCATCATTGACATGGGTGAAGACCTGGTGCAAATGCGTCAGGCCGTCGCCAAAGCGATCGCCAGCCAAAAGCGCGTGCAGCAGCAGTATGAGCGTGCCCAAGCTGAATCAAATTCGTGGCAACAGCGGGCTCAGTTGGCCCTGCAAAAGGGAGATGAAAACCTGGCTCGCGAAGCCCTCACACGCAAGAAAGCCCAGGCTGAAACCGCAACGGCCCTCAAGGCCCAACTCGATGCCCAGGCCGGGCAGGTTGATCAACTCAAAAAGAGCCTGATTGGTCTAGAGAGCAAAATTGCCGAGGCCAAAACCAAGAAAGACATGCTCAAGGCACGGGTCAGCGCTGCCAAGGCTAATGAGCAGTTGCAAAGCACAATGGGCAACCTCAGCACGGGCAGTGCCATGAGTGCCTTTGAGCGCATGGAAGAAAAAGTCCTGATGATGGAGGCAAAATCCCAGGCCGCGGCAGAACTCGCAGGTGCAGACCTTGAAAGCCAGTTTGCAGCCTTAGAAGCAGGCGGTGACGTGGATGATGAACTCGCTGCAATGAAGGCACAACTGTCTGGAGCTGCGCCGGGCCAAGGGCAGCTCCCCGCCGGACAATCCCCAGAAGCGGCACCTCAAGATCAGGCCGTGGACGCAGAGCTGGAAGCTCTCAAGACCCAGCTCGATCAGCTCTAATCTCCATGTCGTTTGTTGCAGCAGCCCTTTCCCGTTGGGAGCTACTGCTGCTGCCTCAGGGCCGGATGGCGTGATGATGCGGGTGAAACTCCCCCGACCCTTCCCTAAAACTAAAAAAGGTATGGAGCGCCAGAAGGAAAAGCGGCGTTGCTGATTCCCAGGATGAATGCCCCACCCTGCGGGAAGCCGCAAAGCGTCTACATCCGAAGCCCTTCTCCCCAGGGAGAAGGGCTTAAGAGGCAGCTTCCTTCGCCCACGGGCTAGGGTGAGGGGCTTGGGAGCGTTCATGCCCAGAGGCAGCAACGCCGGAAAAGCCTCCCTTCGCAGGAGGCTGCGACAGTGGGGAGGCGGCATCGCCATCCTGCAAGGATTCGGTATCAGCAGTAGTCCTAGGGAGGCGAGGACGGAATTTCAGCCCTTTCTCCCTAGCAAGATATCCAGTCGGGCAAAGTAGAACCAATGAGATGCCCCGATCGGGGCGTGCTTCTCCAACGCACGGCCCGATTTTTGGCGTGAGCGATCGCCCTTTGGCGTGAGCAATATAGTGCATCCAGATAAGAATGCGACAAATCGAGGGCTGCATTACCTGAACGGCAAAGGGTTTGCTTGTCTCAAGCAGAATTGGAATGACGATAGATGATGCCCCTGCCGCTCCCCCAAATCGAACGGTGGGGATCGAAGGATCATCCACGGTCACATTCAGCACAGTTGGATGTTGAATGCCATACTCAGCCCGTTCGGCCATGGAACGCCAGAAGCGAAATGCTTACGGCTGAGCGCGTAGGGTAATGGGCTTACTCGGCTCTAAAACGACAACCCGTTGGGCAGTGACATTGCCAACCAAGACGCCGGCGGCAGCTCCACCCAAGATTTCGCCCAAGCCGACCCCATTGCCAAAGACGACGCCGAGCAGCACACCGCCCGCTGCCCCGATCGCGGCATCTGTCAAGATTGCGCCCGTGCCAGTCTCACGCGGGTCTTTGACATCGTGCAGTATGCCCGATCGCGCCTGCAACTCTCGCCGAAACCCGCCTGCTCGTACGTGGGAAGCCACATAGCGCAGGCCACCCTCTACAGGTTCCAGACGACCCTCAATCACAGAGCCTCGGGGCAACTGCACCCCGCCCACGGTCACCGGGCGCGTAATCTCCAGGGGTAGCTCATAAATGGCACCAGGATTGAAATAGAGGGGTTGGTCGCCGCGCACCTTAGCCTCAATCTCGACGCGCTGTTGCGCCAATACGGGGGACGGCACTAGGGGCAGGGCGATGGGGGTTACCGTGGCGATCGCCGATGCCATCACCAGTGGCAACAATCGGGCTGATTTTCGAGCAGGGGTGGGGGACATCAGAACACTCCCGGGGGAAGATGCGCTAAGGAATCGAGACTCGCGACGACAGTGCAGACAGGAAACGGAAGGAATTGCCAGGCGATAACGATGGGAATTGATGGAGCGCGATCGCCCTGCACTTGGTCGGCATTGCTGCCTCAGCAAATCGGTCTATTCCTTGACCCGTTGTACCTTATCCTACTGACAGACACAGAAAGTAGACGTAAAAATGTCCGGCAAAGTGCCGGACATCGAGTTCAACGCTGCTTGGCATCCAACCCCCATTCACAAGTTCAGAACGCTGTGACATCAGACTTTGAGGAGCGGGATAAGTCTGTGACTCCAGTCTCCTGGAGTCATTGCGGACCTATGCTTTGGGGCGATCGGGAAGAGTGCGCGTCGTGCCTTGGGGCGTCATGGCCACAACCCGTCGCGCCAAGCCCAGTTTTCGCAGCAGTTGAATCGTCCACCAAGTGACATCCACCTCCCACCAGCGCCAGCCTGTTTGAGCAGAGCGGGGATGGGCATGGTGATTGTTGTGCCAGCCTTCGCCGTAGGTCATCAGCGACACCCACCACAGGTTGCGAGAGTTGTCCTTGGCGTTAAAGGTGCGGTAGCCCCAGCGATGGGTTGCCGAGTTGACAAACCAAGTGGCGTGCCACAAAAAGACGGCACGCACAGCGATGCCATAGATCACCCAAGACCACCCCCCCAGGGCATAGAGCACCGCTGCCACAGGCAGTTGCATGAGGAGGAAGTTGCGATCGAGCCAGCGGTAGAAGGGCTGACGCATGAGGTCAGGGGCAAATTTGTGGTAGCGATCGCTGCGAAAGGTATCCGATTGCGGATACAGCAGCCACAGGACATGACTCCACCAAAAGCCGCGCTTTGCAGAATAGGGATCCGCATTCACATCTTCCGTGAAGGCATGGTGACGGCGATGACCTGCCACCCAGAAAATTGGGCCACCCTGAATCGCCATGGCCCCGATGATGGCGAAGGTGTACTCAAGCCAGCGGGGAACCTGGAAGCTGCGATGGCTGAGGAGTCGGTGGTAGCCCAGGCAAATGCCAATGCCGCCAAAGAGCCAATGGAGCAGGATGGCAACCCCCAGCGCCGACCAGGAAAAGAAAAAGGGCGCAAGGAGGGCGACAACGTGAAAACTGGCAAAAAATCCTACGCTCAGCCAGCTCAGACGGAGACCCTGTGATTCTGTAGGGCCGCGTGCGGTCAAAAAAGTCATAAAAATTCCTTTCAGGCGATCGCCTGGTATTGTGAGATGCAAGTGACGCTTGCATCCATAGCGACACGCTAACAAGGTTTTCTAAAATATGCAAGTAGCACTTGCAAAAAAGGACTGTCATGGCTGCCTCCTCAACCCGCAAGCGCCTGATACAGGCTGCCCTCGACCTATTTGTTTCCCAAGGCATCAGCAGCACGACCACGCGCCAGATCGCGAATTTGGCGGGGGTGAATGAGGTGACGCTGTTTCGCAACTTTGGCAACAAGTATGGGCTGTTATTGGCTGTGATTGAGGAATCACCCGCTTTTGTTAAGCTGCCGGAGATTTTGCGGCGATCGCTCCCCGCCTGTGATGATCTGGCCCAGGGGTTTCAAGCCTATTTACAGGCCAACTTGCAGCTCTTGGGCCAAGTGCCCAATCTGGTGCGATCGCTGATTGGCGAAGCGGATCAATATCCGCCGGAAAACCGTAAGGCCATCGGCCAATGCTTGACCGCCGCCAACCGCAGCGTAGCCCAATATTTTGCCCCCGCAATCGCCCAGTCTGACCTCGCACCGGTTCTGAGCTCAGAGCAGTTTGTGGCGGTGCTGCACTGCCTGTTATTGGGCTATACGGTGATTGAATGCACCACTGAGGCGCACCAACTCTGGAGCGATCGCGATCGCTTCATCGACATGGTGGCCCAGCTCTTCCTGCGTCCCCCCGCCGACCAGTCTCTCCCCAGCCTGAGTCTACCGCCGCCCCAGGTCGCAGACTTGCCTAAACCCTTGGTTCACGACATTTTACAAGCCGCTCGGAAGGCTGGCATTCAAGCCCACGCCCTAGCCTATACCTTGTTTGGGGCGGGCCTATTGCCCATCGAAGTCACCCACTTGCAACGGGTTCACCACAGCAGCAGTGCCCAGCAACAACTGTTGCGCGTCGTGAGCCCCCAGGGGCGTCGCCAGGTGCCCGTCAACCAATGGATCGCGGGCAAACGCTACGGCACCCCCAAGAGCAATCCGCTGACCAAGTGGCTCAAAAGCCGCAAGGATGACCACGCTGCACTGTTTTTGGATGAAGCGGGGTCACCCCTGTCGCTTGCGGGGCTGCAACAGCAGTGGCAGCAGTGGGTCGATGGGCTCCTGACCCCGGATGGGCTGCCGCCAACCCCCATGCAGGCCCACCAAACCTGGTGCGTGGAAATGCTAATGCGCGGCGTCACGATGGAGAATTTGAGCATTCTCACAGGGCAAACCGTGGCGCAGTTGCAGCCCTATGCCGATCGCGCCCGCGAAAATGTCGCCCTGGAGCAAGCCGCCCAGCTCGATCGCAAGCCCACATCCACCTCACCCGCTATCAGTTCATGAGGGCGATGCAGACGCGCCGGAGGCCGAGTGGATGGGTGAGTGGGTGGATGGGTGAGTGGATGGATGAGAAGCTGGGAACAGCCCTGAAAAGGCTGTCTACAGATCCCCAGTTTCGATCGGAAGCGGCATCGATGGACAGGTCACGCCCAAGAAACCGGAGAGCAGAACAGATGTCGTACGCTATTCGCGGGGGGAATTGGCGAGCGATCGCCCGCGCCACGTCCAGCCCCACCCCGTTTCGACCTTGATGATCGACACCACGGCGATCGCCGCCACCAA
>JACYME010000070.1 GCA_015272155.1 Leptolyngbyaceae cyanobacterium T60_A2020_046 | reverse complement strand
TGGAACACCTCGATTTCCGCGCCATTTTGGAACTCACCACGCCATTGCAGGCCCGCAGCTAAGGCCCTGCTCGACAGACACAACACCGAAACGCCTTCACTTGTCTCAGTTATAGTTACTCCAGATAAGAATGCGACAAATCGAGGGCTGCATTACCTGAACGGCAAAGGGTTTGCTTGTCTCAAGCAAAATTGGAATGACTACACATCTCGGGACTGGGGAACCAGGCGCAAGCCCAACGGGCCAAAACCATCGGCTCACGCTGAGATCTCCTGCGTTTTATCGCGGTAGCCCCCTGAGTCAGGACATTCCACTGGCGGATGGATGCCCAAGGCTGTGAACATGACGGTTTGGCATTGTCCTTAGGGGCACTGGCGACGGCGATATCCAGTACCAATTCTGTTCTGTATTTTGCCGCGACTACTTGCCCCTCTTCCATGATTGGAAGAGGGGCTTTGAAGAGATCGATTTTGTCGTTCTGCTTGAGGGAATAGGGATAAACCCATTGCCTAATCTACGCCAAAACCCGCGTGCATCCCCGCTTTGTAACCCCAAAGCCCGTCCTCAGAGGGCGGAGCTTGGCGTAAAAAATCAGGATGCACGCGGGAAGTCTACTGGGTAGGCGTCAGCTAGAGAACGCTACTAAACCGTCGTCACCTGCCCAACGGGGGGTGGGCTGTTGGGCACCTGTGGCCCCACCTTAATCGTCACGTCCTCCGTGGCCCAAAGCATCAGTTTTGGATCCAATGGACTGTTGAGGTATTGGTGACGGGGCAAAATCCGCAGAGAGAGCCCCTGCAAACCGCTGCTGGTATAGTTCACCTCAACGGAGTAGCGACTGCGCCCGGCGTCATCCGTTCCACAGTAGGTCATGGGAATGGCAGTGCCGCTGTGCATTTCGCCATCCACCTTGACCTCACCCTGGTATAGCTCAACCTGCACATCGTCGTGGGTCAGCTCATGGAGGGCAATCAGCGCCGTAACGCTAAAGGGTTGGTTGACCTGCAGCTCGCTGTTCGCCGCGATGTGAATTTCTTCGATGTGGATGTTGTACCAGTTGTTTTGCAGATGGGCGAGCCACTGGGCCAGGGTTTTCGCTGGGGCATAGCTCTGGGCGCTGAGTTTGCTAAGGCGATCGCTGGTGGGGAAATAGGCCCGGCGGGCATAATCTTTCACCATTCGCGCGGTGTTGAACAACGGCGTATTGAGACGAATCGCCGCCTTCATCTTGGCGACCCAGCCCCGAGGCACGCCATTTTCGTCCCGGTTATAGAAGAGAGGAATCACCTCCTGCTCAATTAGCTCATAGAGGGCATTCGCCTCTACGTCATCTTGGTAGTCGGGATCTTCGTAGTCTTCGCCCGCTCCAATTGACCAACCCGTGCTGACGTAGTCTGCTTCGTCCCACCAGCCGTCGAGGACGCTGAGGTTAGGCAGGCCATTCATGGCGGCCTTCATGCCGCTGGTGCCCGAGGCTTCCCGAGGCCGACGGGGGTTATTCAGCCACACGTCGCAGCCTGCCACCATTGCCCGGGAGGTGTGAATGTCGTAGTTGGGAACAAAGACGATGGAGCCGTTGAGCCCTTCGTCACGGGTGAAGTGGATGATCTTGCGGATGAGTTCTTTGCCGGGGATGTCTTTGGGGTGGGCCTTGCCCGCAATGACGAACTGCACGCGACGCCCATTTGGCCCACCGGAGAGAATTTTGCGGATGCGCTCGATGTCGTGCAAGAACAGGGTGGCGCGTTTGTAGGTGGCAAACCGGCGGGCAAAGCCGATGGTCAGCACTGAGGGGTCGAGCACCTCTTGGGCTTCGTTGACTTCGTGGACGGCGGCCCCGCGATCGCGCAGGCTCCGTTGCAGGCGATCGCGCACATACATGACCATCTGCGATCGACACAGCTCATGGTTCCGCCACAATTCCTGATCAGGAATGGCTTCCACCTTGTCCCACAGCGGATCTTGGGTGCCTGCTTGGGACCACTTTGGCCCGAGGTAGCGATCGTAGAGTTCCTGAGTCGATTTTGCGACGCAGCTCCGGGCGTGAACCCCGTTGGTGATGGAGGTAATGGGAACCTCATCAAGGGGTAAGTTTTCCCACAGGCCGCCAAACATGTTGCGCGACACCTCACCGTGGAGCTTGCTCACCCCGTTGACGAAGGTCGCGGTCTTAATCGCCAGCACGGCCATGCTAAAGGGAGTCGAGAGATCGCCCGTATTCTCACGCCCGAGGGCCAAAAATTCATCATCCGACAGGCCAAACCGCTGGGCATAGTGACCCAGGTAATAGAGTATCTTGTCGGGGCCAAACAGGTCGATGCCTGCGGGCACGGGGGTATGGGTGGTAAACATTTGGCTAGCGGAGGCGACCTGAAGCGCTTCTTGGTAGGTCAGGCCTGCGCGATCCATCAACATGCGAATGCGCTCTAGGGCGAGAAAGGCGGAGTGCCCTTCGTTCATGTGGTAAACGGTGGGCTTGAGGCCTAGGGCGTCTAACATGCGCACGCCGCCAATCCCCAGCATAATTTCCTGGTGGATGCGCATGTCGATGTCGCCGCCGTAGAGGCGATCGCAAATATCCTGGTCGTACTGATTGTTGGGCTCGATGTTGGTATCCAGCAGATACAGCGGCACCGTTCCCACCTGCACTCGCCAGATGCGGGCGTAGACGGTGCGGCCCGGATATTCCACCGCGATGCGAATTTCTGAGCCCGTGTCATCTCGTTCAAGATGCAGGGGCATTTTGTAAAAATCGTTGATGGGGTAGCGTTCTTGCTGCCACCCATCGGCGTTGAGGTATTGGGCAAAGTAGCCCTCTTGATAAAGAAGCCCAACCCCAACCAAGGGCAAACCGAGGTCGCTGGCTGATTTGAGGTGGTCGCCAGCCAGCACGCCCAAGCCCCCAGAATAGACGGGCATGCACGAGGTGAGACCAAATTCCATCGAGAAGTAGGCATAGCACTCGTGATCGATGGGCTGGGGTCGATTTTTGCTATACCAGGTGCGCTCGCGCAGGTAGTCTTCCATCCGCTGCACGGCGCGGTCAGTCTGTGCCAAAAAGCCGTCGTCTTCGGCGATTTCTTGAAGGCGCTGTTGACTGATTGTGCCCAGCATCAGCACGGGGTTGTAGCGGCTCGATTCCCACAGATCTGGATCTAGGCGACGAAAAAGGTCGATGGTGTCAACGTCCCAGTCCCATTGGAGGTTGTAGGCCAGGGTGCGCAGTCCTTCGAGCCGAGGCGGCAGGGAAGGGACAACGTTGAAGGTGCGAATCGGTCGCATAAGCAAAGCTCTGTTTGGATGGCATCAGCAGGTCGCGACTGGTGAACTCATGAATTGTCGTGCGATCGCACGATAATCCTGAAGACCATAGCGGCTAGCGTCATTGTGACGTTCAATCGCAAAACTGTCCCCAGCCTTAACACTCTCTTGGGGATTGTCTCAAGCCAGGAATCTACTCAATTGGGCTAGGATGCGCTCCGGGTCGGGGCTTGGGGATGATTGCGAAATGTATAGCGAACGGGCAGAGGGTTGTCAGTGAACGTTGTGCCGACCCCTCCGTTATTGACCCAACTCCAGATATCCCCGAGATGCAAAGGGAATTGGCAGCACCGTCGCGATCGCGTCGCCCACGCTCACCGAGAGCCCGGCACCGCCTGCCTTCGTGCGCACATATCCCAACCCGCGTAGCCCGTCGGGCGTTTCGACCACACTCGTCAAGCGGCCCACATTATTGCCATCCAGCATGAGGGGTTCTCCAACCGCTGCCGGAGCCGACAGGCGCAGTCCCCAAAGCTGCTGCTTGACGCCTTGATAGGTATTGAGTCGAGCAATGGTTTCTTGACCGATGTAGCACCCCTTGCTGAAGGAAATGGTGTGCCACAGTCCAGCTTCTAGGGGATTATAGTCTTCGGTGAGTTCTGCACCCGGCATGGGACGCCCCTGCTCGATGCGCAGTTGCTCCCAGACGCGATCGCCGAGGGGCACCGCACCATGATTGACTAGCGCCGCCCAGAGCATTGCCGCCTCAGTGCGGGGGAGCAGGATGGTAACGCCTGGGGTGACGAGGCCGCTGCCCACCACCACCCGACACGGAATGTCCGCGATCGCGAGGGTTTCGTGACTGCCCGCTGCCACCGTTGCCAGATGCGGAGCCCCCAAAGTCGCTAGCCAGTCAAAGGTTTGCGGCCCCAACAGGGTCAAGGCCGCCGTTTCCGCCGTTTCATCCCTCAGGCTGACCTTATCGGCAAAGAAGATATAGCGATCCATCCACTCGATTCGAGGCTGAGCCTGCCCCGGTGAAACCAACAGCAACACCGCATCTTCAGTGATGAGGGCGGTGGCGAGGTCGAGGGTGCGCCCGGTGGAGGTGACGAACACGGTTTCGCAGCCCTGCCCAGGCTGAAGTTGCTGGATCTGATTGGTGGTTTGGTTATGCAAAAACCGTAGCCGATCGCGATCGCCCACGCGAATTCGCCCCCAATGGGAGCGATCGCACACTGCCACCCCAGCTTCTGCCGCCTGCCGTGCCGCCCCATCATTTCCAAAGGTGAGTGGCACGGATAAATCGGGGCTAAATACAGCTTGCTGCGCCTGTTGCTGTGCGGTTAATGCATCACTCACGGAACACCTCTCGATCAACGGTGGAGCTTAGATAAGGCTGAGTCACAGCGTGGAACCCATAGCAATATAGTGTGCTAGCGTTACAGGGCAGTCCCAAAGCCCGCGATTCACAATTCATCTGACTGTGCTGAAGCGCATCTGACTGTGCTGAAGCGCATCCGCCCCAGATTTCCATTGTTACAGGAATCTTTCACGACCCTAGTGCGCGATATCAAATACCTGGTTGCCTGACACATCTCTGGAAACCCTAGATTTTTCGTCGAGAGTCTATACGCAAAAGGACTTTAACCCAAGACTTTCAGCCCTAGAGTTCGAGATTCCAGCTCCAGATTGAAACAACTGAATATTAATGCTTTGAGGCACTTGTGTCAGGCAGTCAGATCAAATACTGAGGAAGATGAAGAAGGCAAGGACTCAGGGATGAGAAATCGGGGAGCAAATGGGAGCCCGTTACCGTGAGGTTGCCGATGGAGAGCTAGGGAGCTTGAGAGGATGTTTTAAAGGGGTGGATTTGCGCATCAGAAGCTACATATCTATGTATACAGATGACCTCAACGCTTGAAACCCTTATTCCCTCGTTGCTGGTTCTCCATAGCCAAGGTAGTTCAAGCTACCCTGAAAGACTTTTCAAACGCCCTCTGAGACGAAATTTTTAGGGCGAATGATGAAGGGTTTGGGGCATCCCGAGATATGCCGAGACATGAAGCGGGGCCGATTTTGGGCAGGGTTGCTGCCGTGGGCGCATTATGCGGGAGCACGCGCGCACGTTTCAAGTATGGGGATGAAGTCCCGCAGGCTGGGGGTTGGCAGGTTCGGCACCTTCGCGAGATCGTCCCAACGCCTGAGCTGCACCGCCGCCGCTGCATAGGGCTGAGCCATGAAAGCCGTCGCCTCTGCTTCAGAAAAGGGGCCGCCCTGCAATACTAGGGTTTCCTTTGAACCCTCGGACAGCACTTGCCAATACTGGGGATCCGCCGTACATAGGTATCGCTTGGCTTGGACGTGGAGGCGAATCGGTTGCCAAACCGCAGCGCTAAATTGGGCTGTGAGATAGGGAACGGCCCGATATTCGTGGCAGTCATCGATGCCTTGATCTGCAGCCCGCACGCCGAGGTGATGCACCAAATGTCCGAGGTCGTGCAGCAGGCAGGCCGCAACCATTTCTGAAGGCTGGTGGGCTGTCTTGGCTAAGGCCGCACATTGCAGGGCATGGTCGAGTTGACTCACTGCCTCGCTGCCGTAGGGAAGCGTGCCGCGATCGATAAACAGTTGCAGCAGTTCTGGAATTGTGAGGTGCATGGGTCTTGAGACGAGAGTCCCTTGAATCCTAAAGGCGAATGACTGCCCAGAACCTTAAAAGAACCCCAAAAGTACAGAAGCCTGAGAGGTGCTGCGGATTTGTTAGGGGCGCGACGCGGGCCTGTGATTGAGGTCAATGACACCTTTGGGAAGTCCCGCCAGACCGTTTTCTGTTGGGATCTGAGTTCCAGTCTGGCTGCGATCGCGGCAATACTCTTTTCTAGAAGTATGAAGATCTCGAAAAAGTCTCAGAATACAAACGTCCGAAAGCCTACAAGTTTCGAGACTTTGAGGCTAATTCAAATATAGGTTTCTGGATCAATGTCTGAACTCATGGATTGGTAACGTTTGTTATCTGACGTGATTGATTCCAATCGTAGACGGTATATTAAGGATGAAGCGATAAGACGCTTCCCTGGCAGATTGAACAGCTAAGTCCACACAAGAAAAGAGGTAAAGCCGCTGTTAGATTCTAACGATCTGTCTCGTTCAAAACCGATAGCAGCGCCCAAAGCTGAAGCTGACACTTCCTATAATTAGATCCGACGGGAGCAATGGCCTTGGCAGTCTTTTTAAGGTTGCCAAGCAAGCATCTCTAAAGATAAATGATTTAGGTTAGGAAGTTCCTCTGGTACTGATTTTGGGTGCTGCTGTCGCTTTAAATCGATTTCAACTTATTCGATTTCAACTCATTCAGTTTAGCTAAAAAATCAGCGCATAGAAAAATCGCTAAGTTTAAGTTCGGCTCAACTCGATTTAAACCTCAACTATCGCGGTCGATACTTGAGTTGGGGGCTTCAATCGGAAGATGGATGCCTATTTCCGTGGGTGGGATGGTCTGGCCTTGTCCTCAGATCATTGGCGACGGCGATACATTTAAGCTGTCTCCCCATTTGGTGTCGTGTATCGCGCTGGTCAATTGGCTGGATGAGCTGGGGATCGCTCTGAACTTTGGTGTTCCCACAAAGGGGATGCGGCCTTGTCTGGGTTGGGCTGATCCCTATGTTCACGGACGAATGGAGTCGATGCCGGGGGGCGATCGCGGGCCTACTGATGTTCGAGCCCGATCGCGTCAGAAATCTGGTTGAGCCCTGCTTCCTCCAGGCGGTTCACTAGGCCAGACAGCACGCGCCGTGCCATTTGTGGTCCTTCGTAAATCCACCCGGTATAGACCTGCAATAGAGATGCCCCGGCGGTGAGTTTTTCCCAGGCATCATCGGCGTTGAAAATGCCCCCCACTCCAATGATGGGCAGTTGTCCGCCGCTTTCGCGATAGATCAGTCGAATTACTTCTGTCGATCGTGGTCGGACGGGTGCGCCACTAATACCCCCCGCCTCATCCGCCACCCGATTCCCCGTTGCGGCAAGGCGCTCGGTCTGGAGTCCGCTGCGTTGGATGGTGGTGTTTGTGGCGATGATGCCTCCTAGGGCATGGGCTTGGGCGATCTCGACGACTTCTGTGATCGCGGCGTCATCCAAATCCGGCGCAATTTTGACCAGGAGGGGTTTGCGATCGCGATTCTCTGCTTGGAGGGCCGCCAAAATCGGCGCGAGTTGGTCGCGGTCTTGCAGCGATCTCAGGCCCGGCGTATTAGGGGACGACACATTCACCACAAAATAGTCACCCCAATCCTGCAACAGCCGAAAGCTGCCCACGTAATCTTCAACGGCTTGGTCGAGGGGCGTTACCTTCGACTTGCCCAAGTTAATGCCGAGGGGAATGGGCGATCGCGTCGTTGCCCAGTAGCCCGCCAGCCGCTGGGCCAACTGGGCCGCACCGCCATTGTTAAACCCCATGCGATTGAGTGCTGCGCGATCGGCGGGCAAGCGAAACAGCCTCGGTTTGGGGTTCCCCGGCTGGGCGTGGAGGGTGACGGTGCCCAACTCGGCAAAGCCAAAACCAAACAACGGCCAAGCCCGCGCCGCCAGACCATCTTTGTCAAACCCTGCTGCCAACCCCAAAGGATTCTGAAAGGTCTGCCCCCACAGCGTTTGGGTGAGGCGCGGATCCTCAAACTGGCACTGCTGGGCCAGCCAGTGCTCTAGGCTCGCTTGCCAGCCCGTACCCTGTGGCGTAAGGTGCGACAACATCCCCAGCGATCGCTGGTGTAACCATTCTGGGTCGGCCTGCATCCCCTGAAACAACACAGGCCGCACCACCGACCGATACCAATCCACCACCGCTGTCTCCTTTTGGCGCGCACCGCCCCCTGCGGCCCTTATCCTATCGCGAACGCTCTATCCCCCTCGATCCGCCGAGGAGCGGGGCGCAGACCCGCCTATCAGGACGGCGCTCAACCCGAGAGCCAGCCGATGTTGAGGCGATTGAGGGCGCGTTGGGTAACCTCGGCATAGGTGACTTCGCCGCAAAACAGTCGTCCCATTGTGGTGGTGCTGGAAGGGCGCTGCATCCCCAGGCGATAGGCCAGCCCCGGGGCCTGGTAAAACACCTGGGCGAGGCGTTTGGCCCAGCGCATTTGACTACCCCAAGTATCTGCCATGGCGGCGGTATAGCCTGCAAGGGCATCGGGTTCGCCCGCGATCGCCCGCTGAATCGCGATCGCGGCTTGCACGCCACTCCACATCGCCGGACGAATTCCCTCTGCGGTAAAGGGATCCACCACACAGGCGGCCTCCCCAGCCAGCACAGCCCGTTGGGTGTGGAGGGTCTGATCCCCATCCCAAATCAGTAGCGGATGGCCATGCCGAGGGGCCGTGGCGATATCCACGTCAAAGGTTGCGGCGTATTTTGCCAGGATGGGGCGCAGGTCGTACTTTTCGGATCTTCCGGTACGAAAAACACCGCCACCCAGGGAATAGCCATCGGCTTTGGGAAAGTTCCACACGTAGCCATTTTTCAGCAGACCAAACTCAAAGTGGGCCACGGGTTCTGGCGGCAGGCTGAGTTGGGGCTCGGCTTCCAGGGCTCCACCCATGAGAAAGCGGCGATCGCGAAACCCCAGCCATTTTGCCAGGGGGCCACGGGCTCCGTCGGCGGCGATCAGGTAGCGGCCTTCCACAGGGTCGCGGCTGGTGTGAACTTGCCAGCGATCGCCCAAAAAGGTGATTCCCGTTGCCTTGGTGTTGTCCCACAGGGTTGCGCCCTGGGCCTGGGCTTGCTTCACTAAGAAATGGTCAAAGGTACTGCGGCGCACCATCCACAGCGGTTCGGTAATATCCGCCTCCGCCTCAATGGGGTCGCCGAGCTTCCAGGTATAGCGCACCCGGCGCACCGTGGTCGAAATCACGGGGCTAAAGTCGAGGTCGAACCACTGGGCCACCTGGGGCGATACGCCGCCGCCGCAGGGTTTGTCGCGGGGCAGGGGGGCGCGATCGATCAGTAGCACCGCAGCCCCCGCCTTCGTGAGGTGATAGGCAGCGGATGCCCCCGCCGGGCCAGCCCCCACAATGAGGCAATCAAACACCATGAATACTCCATAACATTCAGTCGCCGGATACGCTTGGGGGCATGGATGCCCTAGCCCCCAACCCAGGGCACCCGCCCTAGGAGCCGTGTCTCGCCTCCGTGGCATGGGGACGGTGACAGCGGGAGGTCAACCCCGCGTCGCAAAACCTCAGCTTCTACAGCTTAGCTTTCACAGTAATGAGGAATGCAAAAGATTAAAAGCGAGTTGGTTTTACTCGGAGTCCGCTGAGAATCTGTTTCTAAAGAAACATGAAGTAGACGTCAGTTGTACCAAAACATTTGGTGCAATTGAGCCATGTTGCACAGATTTGGAGCGATGACCCGGAGACCGTATCCCAGTGACCTAAGCGATGCCGAATGGGCAATTCTTGAACCCCTGCTACCGCCCCAAAAGACGATCGGTTCTCCCCGTTACTTATTTGCATAACTTCGGCACCCAGTTGCATCAACTTCGGCACCCCCTCAGAGGATGAGGGAAAAACGGCATAGATGGGCAGGTCAAATTCATTATGCCGTCTGCGGATAAATCGTGAGAATACTAAAACGACAATTAGGTCATAGCCGGGGTCTCCTGCGGCAGGTCAGCGGGTGAATTGAGGGAACTGGTGAGTTTGCGCATGGATTCGCCCTTGAGGGTAAGGCGCAGAGAATCATGGACAATGCG
>JACYME010000205.1 GCA_015272155.1 Leptolyngbyaceae cyanobacterium T60_A2020_046 | reverse complement strand
TATGAATACCCAACCCTGCCCTGAGAATCCGGTGTGCGCTGCATTTTCTTAAGAACACCCGGCATTCCTGCTCATCCCTTGCATGGGTCGATAGCCCCAATGACCAAAAGGTTCCCCGGTCGCGATCGCAACTAGGGAACCCCCACTTACACAAACGGCTGAAACCAGGGCCGCCGTCGCACCATCCCTAGTCCCAACCAGTTCACAAGCTCCACTACTCCAAAATCTCAGGAGCCTGTAAAACCGGCATCAGCGCCAACGGCTGTGCCGTATCAGACGCAGCAAAAGCCTTACTCCGCAGCATGTCCGTCATGCGCAGCGTCGTCGCATCATACACCTGAGTCAACAGCTTGGGATAAAACCCAAACCCAATAATCGGCACCAGCAGACAGGCAATGATGAACACCTCACGGGGCTCTGCATCCACCAGCACCTCGTGTTCCACCAAATCACGATTCTCTGGGCCATAGAAAATCTCTCGCAGCATCGACAGCAGGTAGATTGGCGTCAAAATCACACCCACCGCCATCAACAACACTGCAATGAGCCGGAAGGTAAAACTGTAAGCATCGCTCGTCGCAAAGCCCACAAACACCATCAGTTCCGCCACAAAGCCGCTCATTCCCGGCAGCGCCAACGACGCCAGAGAACACGCTGTAAACATGGCGAAAATCTTCGGCATCTTTTTGCCCACGCCCCCCATCTCATTCAGGATGAGCGTATGGGTGCGATCGTAGGTTGCCCCGACCAAGAAAAAGAGGCTCGCCCCAATCAATCCGTGGGACACCATCTGCAACATGGCACCACTCAACCCCAAGTTTGTGAAGGAGGCAATGCCGATAATCACAAACCCCATATGGGAAATGGAAGAGTAAGCGATTTTTCGCTTCAAATTGCGTTGGGCAAAGGAGGTCAATGCTGCGTAGATAATGTTGATAATGCCGAAAATCACCAGCACCGGGGCAAAGGTCGCATGGGCATCAGGCAGCATCCCCACATTCATGCGGATCAATGCGTAGCCCCCCATTTTCAGCAAAATGCCTGCCAGCAGCATATGTACCGGGGCTGTCGCCTCACCGTGGGCGTCGGGCAACCACGTATGGAGTGGAAAGATCGGCAACTTCACGGCATAGGCAATCAAAAACGCCGCATAGATTAGCAACTGAAAGTTAATGGCGTAATCTTTGGCCGCCAAAGCCCCCATGTCAAAGGTAATCGTGTCGCCATAGAAGGCCATCGCCAGCGCTGCGACCAAAATAAACAGCGAACCACCCGCCGTGTAAAGAATAAACTTCGTGGCCGCATATAGGCGTTTTTTGCCGCCCCAGATGGAGAGTAACAGATACACCGGGATCAGCTCTAGCTCCCACATAAAGAAGAAGAGCAGCATATCTTGAACCGCAAATACCCCAAGCTGACCGCTATACATCGCCAGCATTAGGAAGTAGAACAATCGGGGCTTGAGGGTGACTGGCCACGACGCCAAAATTGCCAGGGTCGTGATGAATCCTGTCAGCAAAATGAGGGGCATCGATAGACCATCAGCCCCTACCGACCACTTGAGGTCAAGCTGCGCTACCCACGTGTAGCTCTCCGTGAGTTGCAAATCAGGGTTAGAAATGTCGTAGCCCTGGGTAAAGGCAAAAACCAGTAAAACAAAATCAATGAGGCCAACGGTGAGGGCATACCACCGAATGGTGCGCCCGTCTTTATCCGGAATGAAGGGGATAAATAGGGCCGCAGTAATTGGCAGAAGGATTGTGACCGTCAGCCACGGAAAATGAGCAAGTTCCATAACGGTTCTTCTCGATAGCGGCTTTTGAACATCGGTATCTCAACTGAACCACGCCTTGAACACACGGCGGGTTCTCAATTTCCCTTAGCGGGTCAGTGACGGGTGACTGACTTTCCTCAAACCTCTGAATCAGAGCATGAAGACCACCGCTGAAGGCTCTCTTTACCAAGGAGAGATGGGGGGTAAGTGCGGAAGGGAGACGCCTGACTCATGGCCGAATTGAGGCTGAGTTTGCGAGGCCCAATCGCAGTTTCTATGAACGACTTTAGGGGGTGATTTGAGGGTCGTGCAGAAATCGCAATAAGTTTTTATCTGCGTAACGATAATTCACCCGTACCCCAGATGTGGATAAAGGGATCGATCTGTGTTAGACCCATCCCTCTTCCACATTTCCATCGCTTTTGACTCACGTCGTAGGCGGCTAGGTAATCCCCGAGAGCAGGACTAGGCCCAACACCGCACCGAAGACAATCAACGCGTAGAACTGAGCACGACCGTTTTCGAGATATTTCAGCCCTTCACCGGAGACGAGGGTAACAAACCCCGCCAGATTCACCAAGCCATCCACAATGCGAACGTCGATTTCAAGCACTTGTTTCGCAAGTTTGCGCGAGCCTTGAACAAAGACCACATCGTAGATTTCGTCGATGTACCATTTGTTCTTCGAGAGTTGATAGAGCGGCTTGATGCGATCGGCGATCGCGCTAGGGTCAAGCTGGCGCGTACGATACATCATCACCGCGAGGGTAATACCAATCAGGCCAATCCCCACCGAAGAACCGCCCATGATCAGAAACTCAGACCAGTCAAAGGCTCCCCCAGCCTCGGCTAGTGCTTCCACAGCCTCACCCGGCGGATGGATAAACGCCTCAAAGTAATTGGCGAAGGGTGTACCTAGCAGACCAATTAGCACCGAGGGAACCGCCAGAGCCATCAGCGGAAAGGTCATCGCGATCGGAGACTCATGGGGCACTTCGCTGTGGTGCCCATGGTCGTCGTGGGCTTCCGCATCCAGTGTCAGCTCCTTAGAGTTCATTGCACCCGGGCCAAGGGAAGCGCCCATCGCCATGAGCTGTTCCCGTTTGAGCTGGATCTGAATCTCTTTGTTGGTGCCGCGAAACTCACCCTCAAAGGTTGAGAAATACATGCGAAACATGTAGAACGCGGTGATCCCCGCCGTTAACCAGCCGACAGCCCAGAGCACCGGGCTGACCTCAAAGGTTGACCCGAGGATCTCATCCTTTGACCAGAAGCCGGCAAAAGGCGGGATTCCACAAATCGCCAGGGTGCCAATCAAAAATGTGGTGGCAGTAATGGGCATGTACTTGCGCAAACCACCCATCAGCCGCATATCTTGCGCTAGGGCAGGATTGTGCCCGACGACCTCTTCCATGCCATGAATAACAGAGCCCGACCCCAAAAACAGCATGGCCTTGAAGTAGGCATGGGTCATGAGGTGAAATAAGCCTGCGCCATAGGCTCCGACGCCCATCGCCATGACCATGTAACCAAGTTGCGACATGGTGGAATAGGCTAGACCCTTTTTGATGTCGTTTTGGGTGATGGCGATGCTCGCCCCCATGAAGGCCGTGAAGGCTCCTGTCCAGGCGACGACGGTCATCACCGTGGGCAGCTGCTCAAACACTGGGAACATGCGCGCCACTAGGAACACCCCAGCGGCCACCATTGTGGCGGCATGAATCAACGCGGAGATGGGGGTTGGGCCTTCCATTGCGTCGGGCAACCACACATGGAGTGGAAACTGCGCCGACTTTGCCACTGGCCCCAAGAACACCAGGATGGCGAAGATTGCGGCCAATCCGGTCGTGAGGCCGCCCGTGGTGACGAGTTCAGTCAGGCGATCGCCCATGACCTCAAACTCGAAACTGCCCGTCGCCCAGAAGAGCGCCAACATCCCGAGCAGCAAGCCAAAGTCACCGACGCGATTGGTCACAAAGGCCTTCTGACAGGCATCGGCAGCGGGCTTTCGGCCATACCAAAACCCAATGAGCAGGTAGGAACACATGCCCACCAGTTCCCAAAACACATAGACCTGAAGGAGGTTTGGGCTGATCACCAGCCCCAGCATGGATGAGCTGAAAAGACTGAGGTAGGAATAAAAGCGGACATAGCCCGGATCGTGAGCCATGTAGCCATCGGTGTAGACCATCACCAGAAAGGCAACGGTCGTCACAATGACCAGCATGAGCGAGGCTAGGTGATCGATGGTGTATCCCATCGTGATGCGAAAGTCTCCGGCTGAGGCCCATTCAATCATGCGGGTGTAGGTTTCATGGCCCTGCACCTGACTGAAAAACAGCAGGAAGGACAACACCATTGCTGCCCCAGTCAGAGAGACGATAAATACGGCAGCCGGCCGCCGTAGGGTGCTTGTGGTCTGGCTGTAGCTGATGAGGCCAGTTCCCACGATGGCTGCGCCGACCAAGGGTAAAACGGGCACCAGCCAAGCGTATTCGTAAATTGCCTCGATTGATTCCATCAAAGATGCCTACTCCACTGTCAGCAATAGGCTGTCGAAACCGCTTACATTTTGACACACGCCTGAGAATTGATTTTCATTCCATCGGTCGAGTTTTTCGGGGCGTTGGCAGAATTATCGACGATGGAAAGGGGCACATTGACCTCGCATGCTGCGGTTGTCTGGCCTTCTGCCGAGGCTAGAGGGAGTGTGCCCAAACGACCTGACTGAGTCAACGGGGGTAAACGTTGTTTTTAGATTGTGGGGGCTTTGTGGCTCAAAAGTCGGGTGCGCCATATACCATTCTCTATTCTGGACAGTGGCAATGGGGGAGAAAACCAATACACCGCGTTAGGGGGACATGACGCAGGTCAGAGGGGTGATGGAACAGAAGATGAGATCGCTTGCTTCGAAGGCAGACCCAGTTGAAAGACGCCTTGCTAGGCAGATCAGGCGTCTTGTACTGCGTGATACAGAGAGATTGACGCGGGTGTACTCAACTGGGAGGAGTGACCCTGGGGATTATGACATTTTCGCTTCGTTTGGTCGCGTCCCAAGGGGTCGCCAGGATATCAGGATCGCCAAAATACTCGCGTTGCGATCGCCCCTCAGTTTCACGACTCAGGTTGCTTTTGTTAGATCCCACACGACTATTATTCGACCTTCAGTATGTTGGTGAAGTGGTGCAGGCGATCTCAGGATGTCTAGAGCCTGACCAAATCGCGCAGCGAGTCACCGATACCCTAATCAGTCGCTTTGGTTGCGTCTTTGCGCGGCTGTGGCTCTTGGAGCCTGATCAGGCTACCCTACGCCTCGTGGCTTCATCGGGCTTATATACCCACATTGATGGATCCTTTGCGCGGGTGTCGATGGAAGCCTACAAAGTCGGCAAGATCGCCCAAAACCGGGTGCCGTTTCTCAGCAATCAGCTTGCTGGAGAGCCGTGGGTCAAGGATCGGGACTGGGCGATCGCGAACCAGATTCAAGGGTTTGCGGGCTACCCACTCCTAGCGGGCGATCGCTTAGTGGGCGTGCTCGCCGCCTTTAGCCATAACCCCATAGCCCCAGAATTTTGAGAGGTGCTGCAAGTCATCTGTATGACCACCACCACTGCCCTAGACGCGGCCTTGCACGCACAGCAACAACGCCCTGTTGTTTCCCCAACGGCACTACCCACCCAAGGTGCGCTCTCGGATCAGTTGGCGGCAACCCTGCGGTCTACTCACCCCATCCTCGTGGGCACAGAGCAGTCCCTATCGCCGACCCTAGGGCATTGCTCTTTTGCGCGCGGCTGAGGTGCTCAATCAGTTGCAATGCAGCTATTGCCGACTCACCTATCGGGATCATTCCGTTTCTTTAGAGGCGATCGTGGCGGTTCCGCCGACGGGGATCACGGATGTCAGCGGTTGGATCACCAAGCACTTTGAAGAGGTGCGGCACCTGACTCACTGGCTAAACGGAAAGCTCACGCTGGATGTCGGGCACGATCGTCCTGCGGTGCAAATCTGGCTGGAGGTACCGTATCCCAGTTGTGTGTTGCCAGAAACCCCCGCCTAGCGCAAGTTATCCGATCGCGATCGCGAGGTCGTGGCGTTGTTGGCCCAAGGGTTGCGCGATCGCGACATTGCGCAAAAACTCCTACATCAGCGAGAGTACCGTCAAATTTCACATCAATAACAACCTGACCAAACTCAACACAAAAAACCGATACCAGACCGTTTATCAAGCAATGCGGCACGGCTGCATCTAACAAGCTGCATCTAACAAATCGTGCGCCGATCAATCCCGTGTTAGGGCGTCACCCACTTCCAGACGCGAATCGTTTTATCGGCGCTGGCGCTGGCAATAAAGCGCCCGGTGCGGTGAATATCCACGGCGGTCACAGCGTTTGTGTGTTCCGCCAAGGTATGTTGCAGAGTGCCCGTTTTGGCGTCCCAAATGCGCACGGTGCCGTCGCTGCTGCCGCTGACAATGGTGCGATTGTCTGGCGCGATCGCAACTGAATTCACCTCTTGTGAATGCCCCATCAGGCAATGCACCTGAGCGCCCGTGGCAATGCTCCAGAGGCGCACCGTGCGATCCTTGCTGGCACTTGCAACAAAGAGGCCATCGCGGCTCACGGCCAAATCATTCACCGACGCTAAATGCCCCGACAGCGTGCGCACCATTTCCCCCGTGTTGAGGTTCCAGAGCCGAATTTTATTGTCGAGGCCACCGCTCAACACCAGAGACTCATCGGGAGTAATATCCACCGATTTAATCGCAGCGGGAGAGCCCATCAAAGTGCGGACTAACGTCCCCGTGTCAAGCTTCCAGATGTTGATGGTGCGATCCTTGCTGCAACTTGCCAGAATCCAACCCTGATGCCCGATCGCGACCCCCGTCACATCGCGCACATGGCCCTTGAGGGTATGCAGCCGTCGCCCAGCGGTGAGATTCCACACCCGCACCGTTTCATCATCGCCACAGCTCACCAGCACCTGCCCCTTCGCGCTGATGGTGACATCATTCACACCACCAGGGTGCCCTTGCAAGGTAAACATCAGGCTGCCCGTTTGCAGGTTCCAGACCTTGATGCTGTCGTCGAGGCTACCGCTCACCAGGGTTGCCGTGCGGGGATTGAAGGCGATCGCCGTCACCCACGACTGATGCCCCGTCAACAGCCGCGCACACTGCCACATCCCTGCCGGGGCCGGAGAAGCAGCCTGGGGAATGGGGGCGACCACTGGCTCCCCCACCTCGGCTGGGGGCGACGTGGGAGGGATGGAAATCGGGACATCGCGACGGGGCGACGAAATCGGCAATGCAGTCTCGGTCTCTGAAAGGCGACCGCTAGGGTGCTGGCGTACCCAACCAGGCACGTTGCCCTGCAAGGTTGGTAATCGCTTGAGGTCGTCAAGCACCTCATTCGCCGTCTGGTACCGCTCGCTCACCGTGTCCATCACCATGCGATCGAGCACTGCGCCCAGCTCTTGGCTCATCACCAGTCCCTGCTTCGCGAGAATTTCGCGCCAGCGCCAGGCTCCTTCCATCGGGTCGTAGAGGTGCTCGGGCTTGCGTCCGGTCAACAGATGCAAACAGGTCGCCCCGAGGCTATAGATATCACTACAGGGGTAGGCTTGACCGCTGCGCAGTTGCTCAATGGGGGCATAGCCTTCGGTGCCGATGCGCGTACCTGGCTCGTAGGCCAGGGCTTCACCAAATTGTTTGGCAATGCCAAAGTCGATGACAAATAGGCGGCGATCGGTATCTCGCCGAATTAGGTTAGCGGGAGTAATATCGCGGTGGACAACGCTGTGGCTATGGATAAAATCTAGCACGGGCAACAATTCTAGCAGGAGAGTGCGAATCCCGGCTTCATCCATCGGGCCATTCTGCACAATTTCCTGAATCAGCGTGGAGCCATCGATGAACTGCTGTACGAGATACAGGTACTGCTCGTGCTCGAAGTAGGCCAGCAGGGCAGGAATCTGGGGATGCTCGCCCAATTCATGAAGCCGCACGGCCTCTTGGTTGAAAAGCTGCACCGCCTTGTTAAAGGACTTGGTGCCCTGGGCCTGGGGTGCAAATTGCTTGATGACGCAGGGGGCATTGAGGCGATCGCCATCGTAGGCGAGATAGGTTCGCCCAAATCCACCCCGCCCAATCAGCTTTACGGGTTGATATCGCCCACGCAGCAGCGGAATTAATTCTGCCCCGCAGGTACGGCAGGTCTTTGCCGTATCACGGTTCATCGGTTGCGTGCAGTTCGGGTTAAGGCAGCAGATCATGCGAGCGCGCGAGCGGGTGACGACACCAGAAGATGGTAGGAAGAAACGATCCGGCTGGGTGAGCAAAGACTGCGACCTAACCCCAGAGAAGGCACCTTAGGACAAGGTTGCAGTAGAGGGTAGGCAATCTGACAACCGTTTTTGCAAGGTTTGAGAAGCGTTCAAGGCCGATTGAAGGCTCAGGAAAGTCGGGCTGAGTCAGGCTGTCATCCCACTTGCAAACCAACTGACGAAAACATGATGCCAATCAAGCCAATCAATGAGACTAGCCGCCAATGCTGAGGATACGCTGAGTGATCGATCTGCCCACAACAGGCAGCATCGCGCAATCGGTCGATAGGAATAAGGATAGTGCAGATCCTTGGAAGCCTGCGATCGCACCCTGATTCTGCTGATTTTCCCTAAGGCATATTCTCGTCCTGAGACAACCTCAAATCCTTGCCTGTAGTGGCGAAACCGCATCAGATAAAACGGTTTGCCCGACCCTACCCGCCCTGTGCATCCACCCAAGTTCAGAAACCCTAATCGCACGGTCAATGGGTCAGGGCGCGATCGCGCGCAGCATTTCGTTACATTTTCCGCCCCATCAGAGCACGGTAAAACCCTTGCGGTATGGTGGTTGTACGGCGAGTTTGTACATACTTTTTCACGAATGACCCTGGCCCAGCCTCCCCATAAAAAAGCCAAAGCCCTGCGTCCCGGCGCGCCCCGCCCCGCCAAGGAACTCTGTAGCGAATGTGGCCTGTGTGATACCTATTACATTCACTACGTGAAAGAAGCCTGCGCGTTTATTAATCAGCAGTTCCCGGCTCTGGAAGCCACGACCCACGGGCGCGATCGCGACCTCGGCAATGAGCAAGAGGTGTACTTCGGGGTTCATCAGGACATGATGGCTGCCCGCAAGCAGCAACCCATCGAAGGCGCACAGTGGACGGGGATCGTCAGCGCGATCGCCATTGAAATGCTGACCCAGGGCAAAGTTGAGGGGGTTGTCTGCGTTCAAAATACCGAAGCCGATCGCTTTCAGCCTCAGCCTGTCATCGCCCGCACCCCCGAAGACATCCTCGCAGCCCGAGTCAACAAGCCCACCCTCTCGCCGAACCTATCCGTATTAGAGGAAATTGAGCGATCGGGCCTGAAGCGGCTACTGGTCATTGGCGTGGGCTGCCAAATTCAAGCCCTGCGCGCGGTTGAGCAACAACTCGGGCTAGAAAAGCTGTACGTCCTGGGGACGCCCTGCGTGGACAACGTGACCCGCGCCGGATTACAGAAATTCCTCGACACCACCAGCAAATCTCCAGATACCGTCGTCCACTACGAATTCATGCAGGACTTTCGCGTCCACTTTAAGCATGAGAACGGCGAGGTGGAAAAAGTCCCCTTCTTTGGGCTCAAAACCAATCAGCTCAAGGATGTCTTTGCCCCATCCTGCATGAGCTGTTTTGACTATGTAAATGGGCTAGCCGATTTAGTTGTGGGCTACATGGGCGCGCCCTTTGGCTGGCAGTGGATTGTGGTGCGCAACGACACGGGCCAAGAAATGCTCGACTTGGTGAAGGATCAGATCGACACGCAGCCCGTGATGTCGAGTGGCGATCGCAAGGCCGCCGTGCAGCAAAGCATTCCCGCCTATGACAAGGGGGTGACATTGCCGATGTGGGCAGCCAAACTCATGGGCGTCTTCATTGAAAAAATCGGCCCCAAGGGGTTGGAATACGCCCGCTTTTCCATCGACTCCCACTTCACTCGCAACTATCTTTACCTGAAGCGCAACTACCCCGACAAGCTTGCCCAGCATGTCCCAGAGTTTGCTAAACGCATTGTGGGGCAATACCAACTACCAGATGAATAGCGCTGTGCCCCAAGGATGCTGTACCTGAGGAATACTGTGGTTGACGTGCGATCGCAGCAAGGTCAGCAGGTCAACATTATCCAGCGATCGCAGGGCACCTCAGGGTCGCCCCACATCACGCGATCGGCGATTGAG
>JACYME010000188.1 GCA_015272155.1 Leptolyngbyaceae cyanobacterium T60_A2020_046 | reverse complement strand
CGATCGCACCCGATCCCTCCTCAGCCCCGTCGCTATAACCGCGCCGAACTCATATTCCCCCTTAAGGAATGGCACAGAACCCAACGCAGTGAATTAGGATCAAATTCCTGTGCTGATTCCATCCGCTGATTTCATACCGCATTGAGCCATGGCTGTTCTTAACATCACCGACGACAATCGGAAGCTGACTGACCCCGCCGAAATTCGCGACTACCTACAAGGCATTGGCCTCGACTATGAGCAGTGGGAGCCGTCCCATCCTCTCGCTGAAGACGCCACCCCTGAGGAGGTTTTGGAGGCCTATTCCGTCGAGATTGAAACGCTGAAGCAGGCGGGCGGCTACGTCACCGCAGACGTGATCAACATTACGCCCGACACGCCGAACCTAGACGCCATGCTCAACAAGTTCAACAGAGAGCACTGGCACGATGAAGATGAGGTGCGCTTCATCATCGCAGGACACGGCTTGTTTCATATCAACCCAAAGAATGGCGGGCCGGTGGTCGGCATTGAGGTCGGCCCCGGTGATTTGCTGGTGGTGCCCCGGGGCACCTATCACTGGTTTGATTTGTGTGGCGATCGCCGGGTTCGAGCTATTCGCCTCTTTCAAGACCCAGCAGGCTGGACACCTCACTACACCGGCAGCAGCAAAGAGCAAGGCTACGTTCCGCTGTGCTTTGGCCCTGCCTTTGTGACAGCTTAGTCCCGGTTCTACCTGACGAAGCTAGGGACAAGCGGCCCAAGCGTCGATGTGCGCTTGGGCTTTTTCGGTTTGCTTAGATTGGGTTGAGAGCCGTGGGAGACTCTACAGTCTGGGCGGCTAATGCATGGTAGGCATGGCAAGTAAACGTCAGAAATAAGGATTGAGTAGGACTGTGGGGCCATCCTTTGCATTACAAGGCAAAATTGCTGCCCTGACCGCAGCATTTTTGTGGGCAATGTCTACGGTGATGTTTGGGCGGTTGGGCAAGCATCTGTCGCCCTTGGTGTTGAACGCGGTGAAGGGGCTCATCGCGATCGCGCTGATTACAGCAACGCTGTTAGTACAGGGCAAGCTGGAATTCACCCTGCCGCTGCCAGTAGTGGGGTGGCTGTTGCTGAGTGGCGCGATCGGCATTGGCCTAGGGGATACGGCCTACTTTGCCGCGCTCAATCATCTGGGCGCGCGCCGGGTTTTGTTGCTAGAGTCCCTTGCGCCACCAATGGCCGCGCTATTGGCCTGGGGATTCTTGAGCGAGCGCCTGAGCAGCCTCGCTTGGATTGGCATCAGCTTGACGGTGTTGGGGGTCGCCTGGGTCATTGCTGAACGTGTGCCCGGCAGGGGTGGAATTGTGCAGCCGGGACGGGGGATTGTTTTGGGGCTACTCGCGGCGCTGGGGCAGGCAACGGGGGCGGTGATTTCGCGCGGGGTGTTGGCCAATAGTGACATCGATCCGCTGTTGAGTGGGCTGCTGCGAATCGGTGCTGGACTGGCGGTGCTGGGGGTGTTGCTGGTGCGCCAAGGGCAGGGGCGGCAGCCGTGGGTTCCGCTGCGATCGCTCCAGATACTTGGCCTTGTGAGCGTAGCGGCGTTCTTTGGCACCTATCTGGCCATTTGGCTCCAGCAAATCGCGTTTAAGTTTGCTCCGGCGGGCATTGCCCAAGCCCTCACCGCAACAAGCCCGCTATTTGTGTTGCCGATCGCGATCGCGCTGGGCGATCGCGTCAGTGGGCGGGCGGTGCTGGGGGTGTGCGCGGCGCTGGGCGGTGTTTGGGTGCTAATTGCCTACGGCGCGGGGTAGCGCTGTCGCGACGGGCGCACCTGAAGCCGACATTACGATACGTTACGATCAGATTATCCTGTGGGGCGATCGCCCCGCCCTCTGGGAACTCACCTCACCAATCGGATTTGTATGGTTCAAAAAGTTAAAAAAACCAATGAAGAGTGGCGGCAGCAACTCACCCCCGAGCAATATCGCGTCACCCGCGAAAAGGGCACTGAGCGCGCCTTTACCGGAGCCTACCACGACAACAAAGCGCCGGGAGTCTACAAGTGCATCTGCTGCGGCACGGAGCTGTTTCGCTCTGATACGAAGTTTGACTCGGGCACAGGTTGGCCGAGCTTTTGGGCTCCGGCACAGCCTGAGAACGTGGCGACCAAAACCGATTTGAGCCACTTCATGATTCGCACTGAGGTACTTTGTGCCGTCTGTGATGCCCACTTGGGCCATGTGTTCAACGACGGCCCTGCCCCAACAGGCAAGCGCTATTGCATGAACTCCGCAGCCCTGTCCTTTGAGCAGGCGTAGGGCGCGTTACCTGAATTTGAAGGGCTAGGGCGCGATCGCGTCCTAGCTCTTTTCCATCTCAGCGGGCGATGGTCGGTGGCGTGGTTGGGCGACTTAAAGGCCGTTGCGATCGCGCACCCATATCCGGTGGAGCGATCGACTAATTCGGCGCGAGGTTGCGGGTGGGATCACCCAAAACATAGGGAGCAACCCCAAGGCGCACCCGACTCTGAAAGTGGGGCGGAGCACTGGAAACGCCCCAATGGTCGGCCAAGGCGGCAAGTAGCGCATCTTGCTGGGCCCGCAGGAGAACAACGTCGCTGCCCTGGTTTTGAATGGCAAACCACACCGGGCCGCGATCGCGAGTCGGGAAAAACCCAGCCAAGGAACTCACCGTCGCCAGCGTCCCCGTTTTGAGCGCCGACTGGGCGGGCAAGTCTCGGTAAACCAGCGTACCCACATCCTCCCCCGCCACCGGCATGATGTCAGAAACGGACAGGTTCTCGGCCCGCAACTGAGCCTGGAGCGCAATCAACACCGCCACAACAGTCCGGGGGGAAATCTGGTTTTCCATGCCCAATCCTGAGCCGTTGATCAATCGAATTTCTCGAAGGGATAAATCAGCACCCTGGGCTGCCTTGAGAAGCATCGTATTCGTCCCCCCCATCCCTGCCGCCAACAGATCCGACATCACATTATTGCTGTAAATGTTCATCGCCTTGAGCAGAGCGATGAGGGGTAGCGATTCGTGGCGGATTAACCATCCTGCAATGTCGCTGACGGCGGTGGCCGATCGCACCGTCACCGCGCCATCAATCTGTAGCGTGGGTTGGGGCGTGTTGGGGAACATCTGGTCATACTGCCCCCAGACTTCGGTAGACCATCGCCGCGAATCTAGGGCTTGAATCAACAATTCTCCAGCGCGATAGGGATCGTCTTCAAAGTTCATCGAGAAATCGCCCAAAATCATAAGATCTCCCGTCACCTGGCGCAAACCAAGCTGTTGCAGGGCGTTCCCCAACGCGATCGCCTCTTCCCACACAAAGTAAGGATCCCCTTCCCAACGGATGACCAAATCCCCCTGCAACACCCCATCGCGAATGGGGCCAGTGCGCCCGACCCAGGTTTCAAACTGATGATCGAGGGGCCAAGTTTCTAGGGCCGCGAGGGTGGTCACCAGCTTGGTTAACGAGGCTGCCGGTAAGGGCATCGTGCCTTGATTGCTGGCGATCGCAGTGCTCCCCGTCTGCACCCAAACCCCCTGCACCTCCGCCGGGAACCCCATCGTCTCCAAGTTGTTGAGATATTGGGCCACAATGGCCGCCGCCTGGGGATCGGGGGCATTCATCTCCAAAACCCACGGAGATTGCCAGCGAATGACCTCCGTCATCGACGGCCACTGTATCGGTTGCAGCGGCGCTGCCGCGTGGGACTGTGGCGACAACAGCGAAAATAACCCGATCGCGAGAACTGCCTGAGACACCATGACCCAGCCGCATCACTCATCGGCCTTATCCTAGCGGAATTTTTTGTGCCGATAGATGCCGTTTGCAGCAATATCTACCCGATCAACCAACCTGCCCTCGGCAGGTCGGCATCAAGGTTGGGGCGGAGTCAGCGTTCGGTCTGCTTCAGGGCGAGAGTTGCTAGTTCGCTCATCCAAGGGTTACAGAATGCGATTCAGACTGGCGACCGGGGGGGATTATTGCGTAGATTGATACAACGTCGGTCTAGGAGAGTTTGTGACCGATGCTGCGAGAGGAGGTGAACCTATGGCTGCGATCGCAGCCGTCATCCTACCGACTCGTCCAGTTCTTTCTGGATTTTGCCCACAACGGTGCGTCCCTTGATATGCCTGTTTTTTGACTACCGTGCGTTGTTTAAGAAGCCGTCATGAGTCTACGACGAGTTGTTCGACACACTTTGGGATGGAGCGCGATCGCCGCTGTTCTGCTAATCCCCCCGGCCCTGGCTGCGAGATCTGAACCGAAACCGCTTGAGATGCAGCCCCAAGCGATATTGGCTCAGCGCATCGACCCAGTGCCCGTCCCCCCCTTGCCCAATGAGATTCCCGAGGCCGTCGTCCCAATCCCTGAGGGCATTGTGGGGCTCGATCCTGATGCAGACGACGAACTGGGTATTGGCCACTTGCGCCCTGCCGACATTTCCTCCCTAGAGGATGAAGAAGACTGGACAACAAGCCCCATACGGGATGCCAACTGGCTCCAGGGCACGGCGCTGCCGATTTATGTCGAACCCAATGGGAGTCACTGGGGCTGGTTGATTAACGGGTGGCTGGTGCCCAATGGCTTTGACCCGATCGCGATTGGACGCGATGCTACCTTTTTGATGGTGCGAACTGATGTGGCGCTGCTCTCATTCCCAGTGCTCGAAATTCGCGAGGATGGCTGGTTTCGCTTCCAGTACACCCCAGCGGGGACGGCCTGGGCCCACCTCAGCCACCTTGAACTCGGCTCCCAAAACCTCCTCGTCGAACGCTGGGAAGATCGATTCGTCAACGTCGGCTGGGTGCAGTTTCGCAATCACGGCATTTCGCAGCCGTTGCGCCCCGAGCCCAGCAGCACCGGGCCGATCAATACCTTGGTAGGGCCAGACAGCTACATTGAGGCGATCGCGATCGACGGCAACTGGATGCAGGTGCGTGTGACCCAGCCGACCCAAGGCTGCACCGTACTGCCCGGAGCGCGCACCCAAGAAGGCTGGATGCGCTGGCGCAGCGAACAAGATCGGGAAATCCTCGTCTGGCACCCTGCTAAGGGCTGCTAGGGGCTAAAACGCGGAATCGACGCAGCCGGGCGGCGATCGCGCCCGGTTTTTGGTTGAGTGCGCTCTTTGTCTGGGGAAATGGAAGATTCAAGCGATCGCATTCATCCCGATAGGGCACCGTAACCCTCGATAAATGAAACAATTGTTAACTTAAGTAACAGGTGACGGTGGTTTTCACCCCAATCGGCATCCCTTCGATGGCAGTCCAATGACTTTAATTGACCCCACTGAATCTCGTCCCACGCCGATCGACCACGCCCTTGTGCTCAATCACGTGGATGACGCGGTTGCACTGCTCGATCGTCACCAGCGATTGGTCTTGTTTAACCCCAAGCTCGCCGAGATGTGGGACCTGCCTCCCGAGTGGCTCCAGGAAAAACCTGCCCTCGCTGAAATTCTGGATCGCTTGGTGCAGCGCCAATGTTGGACGACAGAACAGCGCGATGCGGTGCTCGGCTGGTGCTCCCCCGAAGAAGTCGATAGCCGCGTGATGCCCATTGGCCAGGGCAACCACGTCTACCTTGAGCTGTATCTGACGGCAACCTCCAAGGGGGGGAGGCTGTTAATTCTGCGCGATCGCACCGCCCACCATCGCTTTGAGCAACAACTCGCTGACGAAGTGCAGCGTCTACGCTTTTTGCTGGGCCTGACGGAGCGCCTCCAGTCCTCGGAAAATTTGCAAGAGATTGGCGAATTTGCCCTGCGCTATCTTGTCGCGGCAATGGGAGCCGCCTTTGGTGATGTCAAAGTGGTTTCTGGGCAGGGCAACATGCGCCATGCGGGCACGTTGACCAATTTGATTTCTGGACAATTTTTGGCCACCCATGGGACACCTGCGATCGCCGAGATGCAGGCCATGCTCAACCAGGGCATTCCCTATGGGCAGGGGCTCCTGTGGGAGGTTGTCGATACTGGCAAGCCACTGTTTGTTGAAGATTACGCCAACCATCCCAAAGCCGTTGACAGCTTTCGGAATCCGGCGATCGGGCAGTTGGGCATTTTTCCCATCCCCTCCGCCGATGGCACCATCATCGGCGTGCTGACCCTAGAGTCACGCAGCCTGCAAAAACTCCAAGAAGCCCCACAGCAAGACATGTTGCTGGCTGCCTGTCGCACTCTGGGAGCCGCGATCGAACGTGCCCAGGCCCAAGAGCGACTCCAGCGCATCAACCAAGATTTAGAGCGGGCCTCTCGCCTCAAGTCAGAATTCCTGGCCTCCATGTCCCACGAGTTGCGCACGCCCCTTAACAGTATTCTGGGCTTTTCAGAACTGTTGCTGCGTCAGGCAGACAGCCTGGACGATCGCAAAGTCAAGCAGGTCAAAACCATTCACCAAAGCGGCCAACACCTGCTGGAGTTGATTAACGACATCCTCGATCTCTCAAAGGTTGAAGCGGGCAAAGTTGAACTGGATTTGAGCACTGTCTCTGTCCAGAGTCTCTGTCGCGAGTGCCTACAGATGATCCACCCCCGGGCCGATCTCAAGCGTCTTGCCTTAGCGCTAGAACTGGACTATCGCATCGACCGGGTCACCCTGGACGAGCGTCGTGTCCGTCAAATGGTGATTAATCTCTTGTCGAATGCCGTCAAATTCACCCCAGAAAAAGGGCGCGTCAAACTTTCTGTTTCCCTGTCCTATGGCGGGGAGTTGTTGAAGGAGTATCGCCCCGACGATAGCCCAGTCAACCTGAGCACGCCCTACCTTTGCATTGCGGTAGAAGATACCGGGATCGGCATTGAGCCTGCCAAACAGCCGCTTTTGTTTCGCCCATTTCAGCAGATTGACTCGTCACTGACGCGCCGCCACGAGGGCACCGGCCTAGGGTTAGCGCTGACCAAGCGCTTAGCAGAACTGCACGGGGGCACCGTTTCTCTAGAATCTACGGTGGGGCAGGGCAGCATCTTCCGAATTTGGCTACCGCTGAATGAGTTGCGCGATCGCGATGTCCCCTCTGAACCCACCGCCGAGGCTGCACCGACCGCCTTTAGCGCAACGCCCAAATCTAGTGACACGGCCCGCGTTCTCGTTGTCGAAGATCATCCCTACAACCAAGCCCTGATCACCGAAACCCTGGAACTAGAAGGGTTTACCGTCGAAATGATTTGCGATGGCATCACCATGCTCGACACTATCCATTCTGAGTTGATTACGCCAAATACCTTGCCCGATGTGGTGTTGATGGATATTCAACTGCCCGATATTGACGGCCTCCAACTCATTCGTCAGCTCAAGGGCCATGACCTGTGGCGTACCGTTCCCGTCATTGCTGTCACGGCAATGGCGATGGCGGGCGATCGCGATCGCTGCCTCAGTGCCGGAGCCGATGCCTACCTGAGCAAGCCCCTCGATTTCGACGCCTTAAACCAGATCTTGCGTCAGTTCCTCCATGACGCCGACTAAAATCCCCCAGATTTGCCCCCGTTTGTCCGTAAAAAGAAGCGTCACCGTTGTGTCGGCAGGCGCTCAATTCATTCCCGGTGTAAATCCCTATGGCTATGGCAACCGAGCCTTACATCCTAATCGTGGATGATGAGGAGCCAAACCTCTTCCTGATGGAAGAACTGCTGCGAATTGAGGGCTACGTGACCCAGTCGGCGAGATCGGGGGAAGCGGCGATCGCCCAAGCCCGGCGCGATCGCCCTCAACTGATCCTGCTGGATGTGATGATGCCGGGGATGGATGGCTTTGAAGTGTGCGAACAGTTGCGGCAAGACCCGGCCCTCAAAACGATTCCCATCCTGTTTTTGACCGCGCTGGATGACGATCGCTCCCGCCTGCGCGGCATTAAGGCAATGGGCGACGATTACCTCACCAAGCCGATCAACAGCGACCTTGTGCTCACCAAAATTGAGGCGCTGTTGAAGCTGAACGCCCTGCGCAATGAAGCCCACGAAAAAGCACTTGCCGATCAAATGCGCACCCTACAGGTGGTCAAGCAGCAGCATCAACAGCAAATGATGGCCGCCTGGAAAATCAGCGAAACCCTCTCGGAAAAGTTTCACCTCTTTGTCCCCGAACAGTTTCTCAACCGCATTGCGCCGCGCGGCCTAGAGTCGATTCAGGTAGGGAATGCAACAGAGTCGGCAGTGACGGTTCTGTTTTGCGATATCCGCGACTTTACCAGCATCGTAGAAACCCAGAACGCCCAGGAAACTTTTCACTGGTTGAATGCGTTTTTTGAAGAACTCAATCAGGCCGTCACCGAGAATGGCGGCTTTATTGACAAATACTTGGGCGATGCGGTGATGGCCGTGTTTGACCATACTGATTGCCACGTTCTAGAGGGCGTCAAGGCCGCGATCGCGATGGGCGATCGCCTCAAACAGTTCAACGAAACGCGCCATCAGTTTGGCCTCAGCGCCCCCATCGAAATCGGTATCGGTCTGCACACAGGCATTGGTGTGATTGGCACCCTGGGCGCAAACCAGCGCATTGATCCCACGGTGGTGGGGGATGTGGTCAACACGGCTTCTCGCCTTGAAGAAATGACCAAGCTTTATCGCTGCCAAATCATTGGCAGTGACGCCATCATTGACCAACTGCCCAAGCCTCTGCCCGTCGAAGTGCGCTGGCTCGACCAGGTTTTGCCTCGGGGCAAGCGTACAAAGATGCAAATTTACGAAATTATTGGCCCCGCAGAAGCAGAAGCTTAATTGCAAGGAGAATCGGCATCCGTCAGATCCTTCACTGCTTGGAGCTCACCAACAGCGCAAAGGCTTCTGGTCAGCAGCCAGGCTCGGGCGATGCTCATAAATTACGTTCAAGCTATCGTCGTGAACTGAGGTTGGCGATCGCCAGACTTTAGGCAGCCAAACCGGCACAACGAAGCTGCTAGAAGCCGTTAATCGCTTCTTGGCACAGGTGGCGTCCCGAGCGATGACCCAATCCCAACGAGTTTTGAGAAATGCTACGAAAGGTGAGAACCAGACGAGCGCCGCGTATCTTGAGAGTCGCAGCACCGACCGCCCTTGCAAGAACTTTAAAATCAGAAAGGGCACCGACGACTGGCCGTGTTTCGTCTCGGTGCCCTCACTGGTTCGCTCCTCACACAGCTAAACTATAGCCGAAGCGACCGGGCTTGTCACCTGATGTTACGGGTCTTGACGGTCAGTTTTTCTTATCGCTTGGCAGAACCTGATGAGAACTTCCCCATCACGGGCAGTGCCCTCCTTGCCAAATGCGCGCACTTCCCGTAGCAACAGGCATCGGGTTTCTAGGCCAGACCTGTCAGAATAAGCTGCAAAATGTAGCGGGTCGCAGCCAAAATCGCGATCGCCCCCGTTTCTGATGTACCGCGCACCCGCAGCGGATAGGCCGCGCGAAAGTCATCCAGGGCGGTGGCAATGCGACATCCTTGGCGCAGACTGGTATGGGGATCCGCGCCTTGCTCCGCTAGGATGTCTGCGGCAGCGAGGAGGGTCGCGAGCAGTGCCTCTCCAGGAAAGGGCGATTGCGGCAGATGATCTGGAACGGGAATGACGGCGCGATCGCAATCCTCAACGCCTCGGTTTGCAAGCCCCCACCGCAGATCGCGATCGCAGGCCGCAGTGCTGTGGTGCAGCAGCGCCAGCAAGGACAGTTGCAGGCGATTAGCCAGGGGGCAGGGGGGCGATCGCAGTATCCTCTTCGCAGTGCCTTCGTCGGCTCGGGGCAGGTCGCAATAGTCAACTTCTGCTGCGATATCCTGGGTGGCAATTTGCAACCAAATGCTCCAACTTTTTGGCCCAAAATTAAGCAGCAAGCTGCCATCCGAGATCGCGGTGATCTGTAAATCCGAGAACGCTGGGATCAGGGGATGGGCTTGGGACTCTGTGGCCAGCAGAGATGCCTGCCGCTGATGCAGGGCCGTGAGCAGTTCAGATACCCATCCATCCGGCAATTGGCCTGCGATCGCCGCAAGCTGCTGTGCCAGCGCCGAACGGTAGTGGGGCAGTGCGTGCGATCGCCGTCGCGACACCGCAGGCACAAACTCCAGCGGCAATTCAGGCACCTGGGTTTGTG
>JACYME010000096.1 GCA_015272155.1 Leptolyngbyaceae cyanobacterium T60_A2020_046 | reverse complement strand
TTGGTATTGCCTTTTTTGTCGCGCCGTATTTCGATCCGCCCCAAAATATCAAATAGCCGCTGCCGTTCCCGATTCTGGTCTTCTTCGGTGGGGAACTTATCCGGCCAACTGGAGGGATCGTCAACAAGGGAAGCCCATAAAACTGCTCGACAGGCCGCTAACGGTCGCCGTGCCCACCACAAATGCAGCGTGGAGGGATGCCCATGCCGAATCGACTTTTCCCTCGCCGATTCCATATTGATGGCTTCTAGGGGTAGAGCAACTTCGATGAGCTTTTTTTTCATACAAACCACAAAGACACAAAGGGCACAAAGGTTAATGGTTGACGAGGCGTTTGATACCGTTTTTGAGGATGGGAACGTTGAAGTTGATCAGGAGGCCGAGCCAGCGTTGTTTCAGTTTCAGGTAGGTGAGCAGTTGGGCATCGTGAATGGGTTGTAGGCTCTCGACGGTTTTGAGTTCAACAATGACTAAATCCTCAACCAATAGATCTAAACGATAACCACAATCCAGATGAATGCCCTTATAGATCACAGGCTGTGGCACCTGACTCTCCACTCGCAACCCTTGCTGGGCTAACTCATACTTCAGACAGGCCTCATAGGCAGACTCCAATAACCCTGGCCCCAACTCCCGATGCACCGCGATCGCCGACCCAATAATCACATTCGATAACCGATTTGCCTCCTCTCGACTCATCCTTCATGTCCTTCGTGCCTTTGTGCTTTCAATAAAGCGAACCACGAAGACACAAAGTTCACAAAGTTCTTAGTGTCCTTTGTGCCTTTGTGGTTCATTTCCTCGCTCCCACAACTCCCGCCACCCATAATTAACGCTACTCGCCCCAAAATCTGGCTCTCGCTGAAACGGTTCACGGACATACCGCACCACACAACCCTCCCCCGGTACAGCATAAACCCCAGAAGTCGTCTTCACCTTGAAGGCATCCCCCTCTGGGAAATTCTGATCCGCCGGAACCTGCACCAACGCCAAGATAAAATTGTCTGGTTTATTGAGCGCCGTCAGAATTTCGTTTTTGGTGACGGTTACCGTTTCTGCGCCTGCGATCCGGCCCTTGACTTCGATAAAGCGTAATCCCTCACCCCCAGCCCCTCTCCCAAGCTGGGCGAGGGGAGCAGAGGATTCGATGTCGTAACCACACTTTTGATCGCTGACATCCCGTGGTTCATACCCCAGTGCCCGCTCTGTGGCCATCACGGCAGCCATGGCGGCTTGCTCAACCCGCTTGGTTTCTCTGGCAAAGGTGCTGGTCGCCGATTCCCGTTTTCCTTGGAGTCGTTGCAATAGGCCGATCGGCACCACCAGCGCCCCACCAACCACCACCGGCGGCAATGGCGATAGCTGCCGTTCTTGCTCTAGTTCAGACAGGCGCTTCTGGAGGCGAGCTGCCAGCTCATCGGCGCGCTGCTGGGCTTTGGTCGAATTGAGCTTGGCATTGGGCTTGCCTGCTTGCTCTTGCAATCGCAGATCCGCTGCCCGTTGATCCCAATAGTTGATTTCCTTCGTCAGTCGATCCTTCACTGCCCGAACCGTCTTTTCAATCAGCTCTTCCTTCCGTTCCCGTACCTCCTGAAGGTGTTGAGAGACGAGGTGGGCGATGGCGTAGGTGGTGGCTTGAGCTTCTAGATTTGAACCACGAAGGCACAAAGAACACAAAGGATCAGCGAGGAGAGCCTGTTCGTTTGGAGTCAAGGGTCGATAGTCCAGGTAAGGCGCATACCCCCCATTTTTAACTTTCACCTCTTCGTGCCCTTCGTGCCTTTGTGGTTCCCACATCTCCACATACTGCATCCGACGCGAGACGACCCGCCGCCGCCCATCTCGTTCGGTGCGTGCATCCTGAATGGAATGCTCTAAGTACACCAGTGCCCGGACTTCCTCACCTGGATCATTTTCATCGACGAGAACAGCACCCTGCCGGAGTAGATCCCGATGACGCTCTAGAGTTAAGTCAATGACGGCATCTAGCAGTGGATGCCCCGGACAGACAAAATCAGCTAAAGGTTTTCCAGGAACACTGATGAGTTCCTTTTCAAAACAGATCCGCTCATACCGTTTTAAGATGGCTTCACCCACTCCAATGAGGCGACTCCCTTCCAGGGACGCTTCGCGATCGCGATTGCGGATCACCGCTGGAACATGGGTGATTTCATAACGCTTGGGCTCCCGCTGCCGAATCGTGCCGCCCAATCGCTGGAAGGCTTCCAAGAAGAAGGATGCAATGAAATGGGGCTGGAGTTTTCGAGCTTCTGCTCGCTCCATTTCCTGGCGGATCTGCTGCACTTTGGTCGCATCCATTGAGTCTCTTGCCAGGGCACGTTCCTCTAGCAATTCTCGCAACCGACTTTGGTCGAGGCGATCAGCAACCACCTGGTCAAGCTTCGCTTTTACCTCTAGGCGATCGCCGTAGCGGATGGCTTCAATCAGCAATTCTCGCAGTTCCTTACCGGCGATCGCTTTGCCCAACACATCAAACACCTTGCCGCCGAGCGCCTTCTGCTCAATCTCTAGCTTCTTGAGCAGCGAGAGATACACATCCCCCTCGCGGGTTTCCTCTGCTACCAGGTTCCAAAGATGGCAAACTTCGGTCTGTCCAATCCGGTGAATCCGTCCAAACCGCTGCTCCAGTCGATTTGGGTTCCAGGGCAGATCGTAGTTCACCATCAGGTGAGCCCGTTGCAGGTTAATGCCCTCCCCAGCAGCATCCGTGGCGATTAAAACTTGCACCGTGACATCTTGCTTAAAGGCTTCCTCTGCCTTCTTGCGCTCTTCCCGCCCCATGCCACCGTGGATCGTGACCACTGCCTCAGGTCGCCCGATGAGGGTCGTAATTTGATTCACCAGATAGTTTAGGGTGTCCCGATGTTCGGTAAAGATTACCAGTTTGCGCCGATGCCCCCCGGCATCAAACATCTCAGCGCTATTCTGTAGCAGCTTAGAGAGCTCCTCCCACTTACGATCCTTGCCACTGCGTCGAACCCGTAAGGCCAGATTTTCGAGTTCACCGAGCTGGTGAATCTCGGCTTGTAGTTCGGCGATCGTGCGAGCAGCACTGGCCTGGTCAACGACTTCCTCTTCGGTGGCTTCCCGTTCCTCACCGGAAGAATCCTCGAAATCATCATCCCAGTCGTCGAGGTCTATGGTTGGCCCAAAGTCAAGCTCGGCTGAAAGCCCTCGCTTGAGGAGTTCCTCCTCTCGGAGCCGTTTCTGTAACCGCTCCCGTCGTCGCCGCAGGGATTGATAAATCGCTTCAGGGGAGGAGGCGAGGCGACGTTGCAAAATCGTCAAGGCAAAGCCGACCGTTCCTTTCCGGCCATCATTGGCCAGGGCTTCAGCTCGGTTAAACTCCTCTCGTACGTAGTCAGTGACCTGCTTGTAAAGAACAGCTTCCAGATCCGACAGAATGTACTTGACCGTGTGTGCTCGACGTTCAGGAAAGAGGGGCTTGCCATCAAACTTGAGCAGATCTTCCTTGACCAGGCGACGGATAATGTCAGACGTGTCGCAGACATGCACCCCGTCTCGGAACCGACCCTCGAAGCGATCGCCATCCAGCAGCGCCAGGAAGAGCTGAAAGTCTTCCTCTTTCCCATTGTGGGGAGTTGCTGTCATCAGCAGGAAATGGCGGGTTAGCGTTGACAGTAGCTTGCCGAGCTTATAACGCTTGGTTTCTTTGATTTCACCGCCAAAAAATGAGGCAGACAGCTTGTGAGCTTCATCCACCACGACCAAATCCCAATCGGTTTGCCCTAGCTTGGCTTGCAGGTCTTCATTGCGACTGAGCTTGTCCAACCGTGCAATAACCAGTGGCATTTCGGCAAAGGCGTTCCCGGTACGAGCCGCCTCGATCCGGTCATTGGTCAGGATCTCAAAAGGCAGATGAAATTTCTGAAACAGTTCATCCTGCCACTGAACAGCAAGGCTACCGGGGCAAACGATAATGCATCGCTGTAAATCCCCACGGATCACCAGTTCTCGAATGAAGAGACCGGCCATGATGGTTTTTCCGGCTCCCGGATCATCCGCCAGAAGGAACCGAAGCGGTTGACGGGTCAGCATCTCGCTATAAACCGCTGTGATCTGATGGGGCAGGGGTTCTACCAACGAGGTATGCACCGCTAGCAGCGGATCAAATAGATGAGCCAGCCGAATGCGATGGGCTTCGGAAACCAACCGTAGCAACGCACCATCCCCATCGAAGCTCCACGGTCGTCCTTCGGTAACGACTTCTAAGGTTGGCTCCCGGTCTCGAAACAAAATTTCAGTATGGGGCTGTCCGCTCGTATCCTTATAGGTCAACTCGACCACGTCAGTACCGTGCCACTTAGCGTCAATGACCGTGACATTATGGTTTGGCAGAATTCCTCTGACAGTTGCACCACGTGTAAGTTCTTCGAGTTGAGCCATAGTCGTTGAGCCATAGTCGTTGAGCCATAGTCTATGAGTGCCTGGCAATAGAATCTCTGTGACAAGTCAGGCGTTCAACGTTCCTCACAACACTACCTTGTGAGAAGACATAAGGTGATCCACCATAACCAATTTCCTCCGTTACAATCCGTAATTTAGGAATTGACTTTTTGTAGATTTCTCATTGCGTGCCATATCTCCGCTTACTTTTCATCCGAGCCACTCGACTTTTAGCCCCAGTCATATTGAGACGCATTGTAATAACATCTGTGGTTGCACTGTAAAAGTCGCTTGCATCGTCTATGCTCATACCCGACTTGACGATGTGAAGAGCTGCTTCCTCTGAAATCAGAAGAGCAGATCCGAGCCAATTTGCTTCATCTTCTATTTTCTTGTTGAAGTTACGATAGCCGTGATCGCTAAACGGCTCAGTGGGTGGATGTTGTAGAATTCCGTGGCTCAGCTCATGTGAGATGTTGGATGTCTGTCGCCTTGGGTGATGCGAATCATTGTGTACGATCAAACGGCGATGACCGTGGAAGACGGTTACAGCAGAGAAACAGGATTGCTCAACCGTGGTTAAAAATAGGTCTCGTACAAGATTAGAGTGTTCCATAGAAATAACTCTCCATTGGTCATGGCCCTTTGCCCTCTCCCCTGCCCCTCTCCCTGAGGGAGAGGGGGTCTGAATCCGGCTCCCCTTCTCCCCAGGGAGAAGGGGTTGGGGGATAAGGGCCTAGTTTGAATGCTGAATGAGTTGGCGTACTCTTAGTCTTTTAGTCTTTTATCAAGGGAGGGAGGAGGGATTCTAGCGCGATGAATCGTGTTCAGATTGTTGAGCTGCGCTAGTCTTACAGGAGTCCAAACGCTGTTACGAGATTGGAGAGCAGTTTGATACGCCAAGGGCTGTCTTCGTCCACCCGTTTGTTGTGCCACCGCATCATTGGCAGCAGCAGCGGAAAAAATGCAGCACAGACCAGGGACGAAATGCACAGGTTGAAGGGGAATATGGCGCAGGAAATTGAGCGGAAGTTTCTGGTGCGGGACGATCGCTGGCGCAATGGGGCAGAGGGACTGTTATATCGTCAAGGCTATGTCCCCACCCGCGATCGCCGCACCGTCCGAGTACGCATTGTTGGAGATACGGGCTACCTCACCCTCAAAGGAGCAACCCAAGGCATTGCCCGAGCAGAATTTGAGTACCCCATCCCCAAGGCAGATGCTGAAGCAATGCTGGCAGAACTCTGTGAGCCGCCCTTGATTGAAAAGGTGCGCTATCGCATCACGGTTGGACAGCACCTTTGGGAAGTGGATGAATTTTTGGGGGATAACACGGGGCTGATTTTGGCAGAAATTGAGCTTCAGCACGAGGATGAAGCCTTTGAGTGGCCCGACTGGGTTGGGGAAGAAGTGTCGGGCGATCCGCGTTACTACAATTCCGCCCTAGCGCGATCGCCCTATCGCACCTGGACTACGGCTTAGCATGGGCCTAGGGTGTGTCATCGATAACTTGGCCGCAGTCCCTGATGCCGAAGTTGCAGCCGCCTAGCATTCGACGCTTAACCCAGCCGAGTGCTTCTGGCCGCATTTGAAGAGACTTCAAATGCGTAAGTCTGGAGTCTGTCCAGTTTTATCGAGAATTTGTATTGTTTGGCAAAGGTATTGGACTTTACAAAGGGGCACTCATTCCTGAGCATAGAAAAGGTGATTTGCACGTTAGGAGTTAGGTTTCTGTGGAACGCACGTTTCTGATGATTAAGCCCGATGGGGTACAGCGTGGCTTAGTGGGTGAAGTGATTCGCCGCTTTGAAACCAAGGGGTTTACCTTGGTTGGCCTCAAGCTAATGGCGGTTTCTCGTGAACTGGCCGAGCAGCACTATGACGTTCACCGTGATAAGCCCTTCTTTGGTGGGTTGGTCGATTTTATTACCGCCAGCCCGGTTGTGGCGATGGTGTGGGAAGGCGATGGCGTCGTGGCTTCAGCCCGGAAAATCATTGGCGCAACCAATCCCCTTTCCGCAGAACCTGGCACTATTCGCGGTGACTATGGCGTCACCATTGGGCGCAACTTAATCCACGGTTCCGACGCAGTGGAAACCGCCCAGCGTGAAATTGCGCTCTGGTTCAAGGATGAGGAACTGGCGGCCTGGGAGCCGACGATCAAAGGCTGGCTCTACGAGTAGGTCAAGGCGGTGCATTGTCTGGCTTAGTCACCTCGACGATCGCACCGACTGGTCTGCAATGCTGAATCCGCTGGGAGATTTCGCCCGGGAAGGTTAGGGGGATGCCCAACCACCTGGCGAGTTTCCCAGCGCTTTGTGTTGGCCTGATCCCGATCAGGCCAACGTTCTGGCTGTGGCAATCGGGAAGGGAGGTACGGTGATGGTGAGCGTGGCGGAATTGGCATCGGCGATCGCAACCCATCCTGATACTGAGTATGCTTGCCCAATGGCGCTAAACCTCTACAAAACGCCGGATGGGAAGGATTTGGTCACCCAAGCTGCCGCAAATACCCCCTTTTGGGTGAAGGCAGTTTCGCCGATGCCGACAGCAGTGCAGATTTGCCTGCGAACCGATGACTATGTGGGGTGGGTTTCCGAGCGGACGATCGCCGCAGCCCGACCAATGCCCCATCCCTACAGCCCCGTCGCGATCGATGCCGATATGATTCAAGCTCGGATTCCCCAGGTGATTGCCTTTGCCACAGCGGCGATGCATCATCCCAACACATATCTCTGGGGTGGAGCGATCGCCCCCAACTATGACTGTTCTGGCCTAGTTCAGGCGGCATTTGCGGCGGTGGGCATTCAACTGCCCCGCGATGCCTACCAGCAAGAAGCATTTGTGGCCGCGATCGATCTAGATCAACTCCAACCCGGCGACTTGATTTTCTTTGGCACGGTAGGGCGCATCACCCACGTAGCCCTGCATCTTGGCCAGGGCACCTATCTTCACAGTTCTGGCAAACGCATCGGACGCAATGGGATTGGCCTCAATTCCATCACCGATCTCCACGATCCGGTGAGTCAGGTCTATCATCAGCAGTTACGCGGGGCGGGGCGCGTCGTCAAAGCCTATGTCTCCACGAACGTTCACCGGTGAACGTTCATCCGTGATGTACTTGGCTTTACAAGGTTTCCTAAGATTAGGCAAGCCTTAAATTACGGAGCGATCGCTTCAAGAGTTGATAAAGACGGTTTCTCTCAGCGTAGAAATCAAGCCAAAATTGACCAGTGTTTTGGATAGCATAATTCCGGCCATCCATTGCTTAGAGGGTTGATGGTGCTTAGAGGGTTGATGGGGTGAGGGGCGAACAGCCCCAACCCAACAGTGGTTAACGTGTGGAGAAAGATCATGGCAGCCTTCTTCAAACAGTTAAAGCCCTTTTTGCGTTGGTTTGTTCTGGCGCTGACCCTTGCGTTCTTGGGCCATACCCTGACAAAACACTGGCGCGAAGTGCTGATGTTGCGCCTGACCGCCAAGTCCCTCGCTGGCTTGGGGATAGCCACGGGCGTCACCTTACTGGCTCATATCTGGTCGGGTTGGGTGTGGTACGGCATTTTGAAGCTCGTGGGGGCTCCAGGACAAAGCGCCGAAGTCGTCATCCTATATTTGAAGACCAACCTCGCCAAATACATTCCTGGCAATGTGTGGCACCTTTTTGGTCGCGTGAAGACGTTAGAACGGTGGGGGGCATCTACGGATACTGCGATTGTTGGGGTGGTGCTGGATCCGCTTTTGATGGCAGCCGCTGCCCTAGGCTTAACGCTACTCGGGGGCCAAGACCTTGCTTGGTGGCAGTTCACAGCCTTTGCAGTGGCGATGGTGGGGGTTCATCCACGCATTTTGAACCCCATCTTGCGGGTACTGAGTCGCGCCCAACTCAAAAAGGCGGCAGGTGGATCTTCTGGGATGAGTGCGAGTTTGCAGCACTATCCGCTGCTGCCATTTTTGGGAGGCATCGTTTTTGTCATTGGGCGCGGCATTGGGTTTCTGCTGGCGGTCAATGCCTTGGAGTCCATCAGTTCAGACCTCTGGCTCTTTGTGATCGGCAACTTTAGTCTGGCATGGCTGCTGGGGCTGGTGGTGCCGGGGGCTCCGGGCGGCTTGGGTGTGTTTGAGGCGACGGCCTTAGCCCTGATGACGCCGACGCTTTCGCCAGCGGTGGTCTTGGGAGGGGTTGCACTCTATCGCTTGATTGGCACGATTGCGGAGGCGATCGCCGCATTCACCGCTTGGCTCGACGAGGGCTGGAATGCTCGATTTCCCGCGACAGAATAGGCTAATCTCGGCGCAGGTTTACCCGAAGCCTCCTCGGCTCCCAGCTCGAATCCCTCTGGGTGATTCATCTCCCATAAATTTCTTGATGTAATTTATTTTCAAATTTTCTCCATCAATGCTCGCCAGGGGCTGTCATGCCAATTTCAGGAAGCCCTTCGTTGCACTTGTTTTCTCTAGTCAGTGGTTGGTCTGTCCCTATTACGTCAATGACCTCTTACCCCATGCTCTCATCTTCCCTTTCCTCGACAACGCCCATGCCTGAGTATGGCACCTCAGCCTCAACGCTGGATGTGTCGCTGGTGGTGCCCATCTACAACGAGCGAGAAAGCATCCCTAATCTGTTGTCCGCGATCGCAGAAGTGATGCGAACGCTAAACCTCAGCTACGAGCTGATTTGCGTGGATGATGGATCAACGGATGGTTCCGTTGACCTGTTGAAAGAAGCTTCTCTTAAGGATCCCCATGTGGTTGGGCTGTTTCTGCGCCGCAACTATGGTCAAACAGCGGCGATGGCGGCTGGATTTGACCATGCCAGAGGGCGCGTCATCATTACCCTTGATGGCGACTTGCAAAACGACCCCCAGGACATTCCCCGCCTCCTGAACAAGCTAGATGAAGGCTATGACCTGGTTAGTGGCTGGCGCAAAAATCGCCAAGATAACCAAGTCACACGCCTGCTTCCCTCAAAAATTGCCAACTGGCTCATTGGACGGGTGACCGGGGTTGCCCTCCACGACTACGGATGCTCCCTCAAGGCTTATCGTACTGAAGTCGTGCGCGACATGAACCTGTACGGCGAATTGCATCGGTTTTTGCCAGCCCTCGCCTTTATCGAAGGGGCCAGAATCACCGAAATGCCCGTTAATCACCATGCTCGCCGATTTGGCAAGAGTAAGTACGGGCTTGGCCGCACCTTCCGGGTGGTCATGGATTTGATGACCGTTTACTTTATGAAGCGGTTTCTCACCAAACCCATGCACGTTTTTGGGCTACTGGGAATGTTATCCATGCTCTCGGGCGCTCTCTTGGGCGTTTATCTGACTGTCGTCAAGTTCACCTACGGCCAGGATATTGGCGATCGCCCGCTGCTGATTCTCGCGGTCGTGCTTTTCTTAACAGGGATACAGCTTTTCAGCTTCGGCCTACTGGCGGAATTGTTGATGCGCACTTACCACGAATCCCAAAAGCGTCCCATCTACCGAGTGCGAGAAGTCACCAGCCAGGATGAGTAACCCTTTGCAGTTTTGTGAATCTGTGTTAAGTTAATGAACACAACCGTAACATTCTGTTCGGTTGTTTTATCTTTACCAAGTTGCAAAACTTTAGGACTTATCCATCATGACAACTACACTACAGCAGCGCACCAGCGCTTCCCTGTGGGAGCAGTTCTGTCAGTGGGTGACCAGCACCGAAAACCGCC
>JACYME010000097.1 GCA_015272155.1 Leptolyngbyaceae cyanobacterium T60_A2020_046 | reverse complement strand
CGGTGTGGCGTGCAGAGTCGCAACAAGCGCTAAAGTGAGCAGTGAGCATTCAGCACAGAACAGCCATGAGCGAAACAACGGGGCGAATTTTACTCGTCGATGATGAACCCGGCTTGCGAGAAGCCGTGCAGGCGTATTTAGAGGACAGCGGCTTTGAGGTCGAAACCGCCAGCAACGCCACAGAGGGCTGGGGAAAGCTCCAGGTTTCGATGCCCGATGTGCTGATTTCCGACGTGATGATGCCCCAGGTAGATGGCTATCAATTTTTGAAGCAGGTGCGCGAAGACGCCCGCTATCAAGCCTTACCCGTGGTGTTTTTGACGGCGCGCGGCATGACCAGCGATCGCATCCAAGGGTACAACGCCGGGGTAGATGCCTATTTGCCCAAGCCCTTTGATCCCGAAGAATTGGTGGCGATCGTCACCAACCTCATTGAGCGCAAAACCAGCCGCGTTGCCGAAGGCGGTGACGTGCCCGACATTGCCGCCATGGCTCGTCAAATTGAAGAAATCAAAGCCCTCCTGACCCAGCGCGGCAGCATTGCCAAAACCCCAGCCCCCATTCGCATCGACTTCACACCGCGCGAGCAAGATGTGCTCAACAAAGTGGCCGAAGGGCTGATGAATAAGGAAATCGCCAGCCGCTTGGAAACCAGCGTGCGCAATGTCGAGAAGTATGTCAGCCGTCTGTTTAGCAAAACGGGAACCAACAGCCGCACAGAACTGGTGCGCTATGCCCTAGAGCATGGCCTGATTACCGACGAGAAGTAATCCCGATTTCTGAAGTGTACGCTGTCGCTTCCGTAGGGAGAATGAATGCGCCGCTGTCATTTAGGAATCTGGGAGAGTGCGCGATCGCCCCATATCCGGTAACTCAAGCGGGCCAAAATTCGAGAAAACTGTTCAAAGGATCGGCTCTCTCGTTATCCTGGCAGAGTTCTCGCTGCGGTGGGCTCGCTATGGGCGCTGACATCCTGATCCTGACCATCTATTTCATCTGCGTGATCTATGTGCTCTATCAGATGGCGTTGTCTGTCGAGGCCAACCTTGAAGATCAGGTACAGATTGTGTTAGACGCGGAAACTCTGAATGCTGCGATCGCCCCACAACTGGCCCAGCAAAACCGATCTGACCTATCGAGCAAGGTCGTGAGTAGCCCAAAGCTGAGCTATCTGGAACTCACGTTTCCCCTCGATAAGTCAGAAACGGGCCGCGTGCAAATCCAGGTCACCCCCCAGGGCGAACGGCCCTTACAGCCTCCGATTCAGCAGCTTGCTGTCAACGTCATCAACGGCTTGCCCGATCAGCAAGTCTTCATTGATTGGGATAGCAGTTCCATTTCTGTGCATGGCGGGCTAGCCTACCGCGTGATTCGCCAGGTGCCGGGGATGCCGACGGATTTGTTTCAGCCCCAGGTGTATACCGTCACAAATCCGGGGCAGGTGGTGAATGTGGGCGTCACCAGCGAGGCCCTATTTCGCCGGCCGGAGAACGCCCTCTCGGTGCAGTCGGCTCCGGTGCTGATTGATCTAGAGCGCATCCCAGAAATGAAGGAACCCCTGCGGACGTATTCGATCCGGCTGTTAGTTTGGGTGAAGTCTATGACCCAGCCTGATCTGCGTCCCGTGCGGCTGTTGGTGCCCTTTAACTTCCGCATTGAGGTGCTGCCCGATCACGTTGCCCTGCCGATTTTGAGTTGGCTGCTGGATCTCTTTACCCTTGGGCCTAAGATGCGATCGCGGTAATCCGCCTGAGGGTGCCTCAGCAATCAGCGGTACAGACCTCGGTCAATCAAAAATCCGTCTCAACTTGGATAATCGTCCGAAAATACGCCGTCGATAGTTATCTATCAAAAAGCTGCGTTGCCAAGCGGGGCTACTGAGTTTTTGGTATAGCAAATCTTCCAGTTTTTGAAAATCGAAGGGCGACTCAAATAGGGCATTCAATTCCGCTGGGCTGACATTGAGCGTTAAGCAATCGTTCAGCAAGTGGTCAAGTCCGGCTGGGGTGAGATGGGTCGCGAGCCACTGGCTCAATGCTTCTCGGGTTACCTCTGGCGGGCAGGGCGATCGCAACAAATCAAGATCCACTACTTCGCCATTGAAATTTTCTCCTGCAACCTCTTCGAGCCATTGGTAGCGATCGCGATTTTTGTGGGCAATGAGTACACGCCATTCTGGGGGCTCTGCTAGCTTTGGCGTTTTTGCGGAAGGGCGCGATCGCAGCATTTGATCCACCACAAAGTTGGCGATATCTAGGGGCAATAACGGCGGTTGCCCTGGCGTTTCTGTTCCGCGAATGGGAGAAAGGTTTTTCACCATTGATATGAGGATGGCAGCGGGGGCAGAAATGGACGCGTTATCCCATCGGGTTGGTACTCGAAACGCCGGATCACACTGGGGATAGACAAAGCGCTGACAGAAGTCTTCGACCACATCGCCATTGATCAACGCATCGGAAGCAAAATGAAGGATTTTGACCGGCTCGCGACCAAATTTATCAAAGTATTGATTCAGGGCTGTCAGCGGACTCTTTTCTTCACCTCTGCGATTCGGAAAGCGACCAAAATTCTGAGGTAGTTGCAGCGTTGAAATCACTTTCCCCCCCTTCAGATTTTGCTGAATTGAGCTGCAATAGCCCTGATGATAGGGACGAAAGTAAAAGATGACCGTAATGGAGTCAAACAGCGATCGCAACAGGTCACAGAATTCAGGAAACCCACTTCGATTCGCAAACCCCAAAAAGTGCTCGCTGGAAAGGATACAGGTGTGAGCGGTGCTGCTTTTAACGGTTTCTTTTAATACGGCGATTCGTCTTTTAGCCCAGTCTTGGCGATCGGCGTCCTTAAGGATTTTGTGAAAGGTAAAGAATCGATTATTCTGCTTTCCTTCCAGGGTGAAGAGCGCAATTCGGAGGGCGTTATGATTGTTATCTAGGGAATGAAACTCTTTTTTCTCGGCGGGCTCAGGGAATAGGGAGGGATACAGAAACCCGTTTGCTTCTAGCTCAGAGCGAGTTGCCGCGAGGGAGCGTTGGAGGGCAGTGGAGCCTGCTTTAGGAGCGCCGATGTGGAGTAACAGTTTCATGGATGGGTTCGCAAATAGCGGGAGGTTTGTGACTGGCGAAGGGGCAACCGATAGGTTGGGGTGACGCGCTTTCGATTAAGGGGTGGAAGGGAATTTGAAGCAGCTTCGATCGCGATCGCCTATGTATGCTTTCACAGGATGCGTCCTTTATACTAGCACCGAGATTTTGACCAACCACGCCCTGGTCATTTCGGGCGATCGCATTCTGGATATCCTACCCGAGGCTCAGCTCAGCCCCGACTGCTCGCAGGTTGCCCTGCCCGGCTACGCGATCGCACCCGGCTTTCTCGACTTGCAGCTCAACGGCTGCGGGGGCGTGATGTTCAACGACGCGATCGTGCCAGAGACGCTGGACATCATGCAGGCCACAAATCGTCGCAGCGGCACCACCAGCTTTTTGCCGACCCTCATCACCGCACCAGATGCCGACATGCACGCCGCGATCGCGGTGGTGCGCGATTATCGCCAACAGCACCCGCACCGGGTATTAGGACTGCATTTAGAGGGGCCATACCTCAACCCCAAGCGCAAGGGCATTCACAATGGAGCCCACGTGCGACAGCCCGATCCGGAAATGGTGGCGGCGATCGCGGCGGCAGGCAGCGACACGGTGAAACTCATCACCCTAGCTCCCGAGCAGGTGCCTGCGGCCATGATTCAGCAACTTGTCGCAGCGGGGGTGCGGGTGTCAGCGGGCCACACCGACGCCAACTTTGAGGCGGCGATCGCGGGTTTTCGGTCAGGCATTAGCATGGTGACCCATCTGTTTAATGCGATGTCGCCGTGGCAGAGCCGCAGTCCGGGCATGGTGGGGGCAGCCCTGGGGCAGGCCGAAATTTATGCCGGGATCATCGCTGATGGGCACCACGTTCATTTTGAGTCGATTCGTCTGGCGAAGCAGTTGAAGGGCGATCGCCTATTTTTGGTCACCGATGCCACGCCCCCCGCTGGCGCAAACATTGAAAGCTTTATGATTGGCGGACAGCGCGTGTTTTATCGCGACGGCCAGTGTGTATCAGCAGCGGGCACCCTGGGCGGCTCGGCCCTGACCATGATTGAGGCGATCGCAAATTGCGTGCTGCACGCGGGCATTCCCCTTGATGAGGCGCTGCGCATGGCGAGCCTGTACCCGGCGCGAGCCATTGGCGTTGATGCAGACCTCGGCCACCTGAGCCCCGGCGCGATCGCCAATCTTGCCATTCTCACTGCGGATTTACAGGTCGTCGGCACCGTCACCAGCGGCCAATACACGCCACAACTCAGCTCCACAACACTCCAATAACGGGCTCGCCCTGGTGGCTCATCAGGGGTGACTCATCAGAGGATGACCGTTCTGGCAGAGGGGGGAAATTGCCGCCTGCCCTAATTTTGCGATCGCCGCCTTACTGCCCCATCGCCTGCACCAACACTCGCCGCGATCGCGGCCCATCAAGCTCAACAAATAGGATGGATTGATAGGTGCCGAGGGCCAGCTTGCCCGCCACAATGGGGATAGTTTCGCTGCTGCCAAGGGTCATCGCCATCAGGTGGGCGTGGGCGTTTTCGGGCTCGTCGGGGGGCACATCGCGCAGGTGCAGGTCATTGTGGAGATAGCGATCGCCCGGTGGAGCCAGCTTTTTGAGGTAGGCCACAATGTCGATCAGCAGCCGCTCTTCATCTTCGTTAATCGCGATCGCGGTCGTAGTGTGCTGTGAGCAAACGGTCACCTGCCCCGCCTGAATGCCTAACGTATCAATCCAGCTTTGAATCTGGGGCGTGAGGTTGTAAACCGCGATCGCCTCTGTGGTGGCAAGTTCAAACCAGGTGGGGTGAATATGCATAGCGTCAATCTCTCAATCTCTCAATCTCTCAATCAATCAGCCCAGGACGGTAATTCTATGGTTTGCTAGACTCAACCATCCGCAAAACAACACCGTATCAAAGGCATGTGGGGAAAAGTACTGAACGGGCTGAATTGGCTGCTGGTCGCCAATCTTTTTTTTGTGCTGCTGAGTTTTGGCTGGTTTGCTGTGTCGGTGGTGGGCCGCAGTATAAATGTCGATCTGGGTCTGGAGGTGTGGTATAGCCTGTGGACGCCGCTGTTTCAGCCTGCGATTGGGCTGCTGATGGCGGGCGCGATCGCGATCGGCGTGCTGCGCTGGGTATCCCATCAGATCAGCCGCCTGCGCCAAGATTCGGCGTCCTAAACACGCACCTCCCCAGGGCAAAGGGCTGGAATGGTTGGGATTCTCAATCTCCGAGGCAACCCAGGTGCAGCGTTTTGGTAGCCCGTGAGAGACAAAACCAGCCCCATTAGCACCAGCGGGTAAGGTGCACCTCACCCAGCAAGGCAATGCTGTATTGACCTACGGATGTTGAGGCGCGATCGCCCCATGTTGGCGCAACACCTGCAAAAAGGCAAACACCGCTGGCGGATGCAACACATCCGCTTTGGTCGCCACACCTACAATGCGCTCTAGCGGCGTGGGCAGTTGCCCAACCGCAACGCCGGATGGCAGCGCGATCGCCGACAGCCGGGGCAAAATTGCCACCCCCAAACCCTGGGCCACCATGTTCAAAATTGTCGAGGTTTCCCGAAACTGATACTGCGGCTCTAGGGCATAGCCCGCCGCCTTGAAATAGGCACTCACTTCCAAAAAGCAACTGTTGTCATTGGGATACAAAATCAGCGGCAGCGTCATCAATGCATCCCAATCAAGGGCATCGGCCAAACGTGGCAAGGTCGGTGGCCACAGCACCACATAGGGGTCCCGCAACAGTTCAAAGCTTTCAAACTCAGGGCGCGTCGGCAAAAAGGTAATGCCAATATCCGCTGTTTCTTGTAATAGCGATTCCTCGACAAAACGCGCATCATAATGTTCAGTAATCGTGACTTCTACCGCCGGATATTGCGTCGTGAACTGCGCCACAATTTCAGGCAACAAATTAGCCGCTGCACTACGAAAAGAAGCAACACGCACCCGCCCGCCATCAAAACCCCGAAAGCGATTGGCCTGCTGCTCCATCGTTTTGAGCAAGCCCAAAATCGCATCCACGGTTTTAAGAATGTCTTCGCCCGCCGGTGTCAACAATGCCCCGTGCCGTCCTCGACTCACAAGAATGACGCCGAGTTCGTCCTCTAGGGTGGCGATCGCATGGCTCACCGTCGGCTGCGTGAGGCCCAGATCCAGCGCCGCCTCACCAAAGTTGCCCCGCCGCGCCACCGCCGAAAACGCCCGCAACTGACTGAATTTAATTCGAGAAGCCGAAGCGCCCGTCATGGTGCAACACAAACTCGCTCCAACGGGAACTCTTCCGCGCATCAACAAAGCCCCCTGCCATCGGTTGCTCTGGCCTGCACACGCCCCCGGTTTACCCGTTGATTATGGGTCAATCCCGCTCCCACCCTCCAAACCTTAAAAGAATCGTTAGCCCCTTCCCTTTTTGCTGTCCCCTTTTTTCCCTCTCCTATTAGGAGCAAGTCCGAGATGAGGGGCGCACTACCGCGAGGCTTCGCCCTTCTGCCCCAATGAGCAAGGGAAAGCAAGCCAATCTCCCGCCGACCTGCCTCTGGTAAGGTAAATGGGCACTGAACCTTGATGTTCGATTGTGGCTCATTGTTCAGCACTGACATTTCAGCACTGGTGTTTCAGTCTTGACATTTCAGCATTGACAAACTAGCCGCAACGGTAGAGGTGAAAAATATTCTGAAGTCCGGGTTCCTATTGCCTGTCAGCATTATTCTTTCAGGACTTGCGCTCTATGCGCTATGGAGTCATTTTGGCACTGGTTTCTAAAAGTATGATCCTTGATTTCTCGTTGCCCAGAATCCTTGTGGAGCAAGCGTTCTAAAGAGCATCCTACTTTCATGCCAGTGCCGTTGTTCGGGCCTTCAGCGGGTCGAGGGCTGCACAAATACGGCCACTACCGACGATAGGAAATAGGGTATCCGAGGTTTACCGGCTCAACGTGACCTCCTCCCGGCGGGTAGGGAGACTTTTATCACAGAGTGCGATGGATTTTATGGATTTTGAGGAATTCAAGCAAAAAAACAGCACACCTAGAAAATCTAAGTGTGCAGAAAATTGAGCTCTTTCTATGGGCTTTGACGACACGTATTGCAGCGAGGTTCCCAACGCCAACGCAATGGGCGGAAGGCCTGAATTCAGTTATGGAGACCCAAAGACATTGCATCCGATTGGAACAGAGGTTATTACCCCTCAGGCGAGGATTTAGGCTTGTCTGCTTCCTTGAGGCTGTCGCGGGCGGCGATCATCTCCTGCACCTGAATTTCCATTTGCTTGAGCAACTCAATCAGGGCAGGCAGCGTTTCTGACCGAGCTGGGCTGTAGGTCAAGTTTTGGCGGGCGCGATCGCGAATTGCATTCAACCGCATTTGCAACGTTTGGGCCGTATTCAACGCATCGCGACCGAGCTTATCGATCTGCTGTTGTTGATAAAAGCGCAACGCAGACCCCCGCAACACTTGCAGCGTGGCCTCTTCTCCATTGGCGGTGGGCATTACCCGAAACCGCAGCAGCAGGCGCGTATCCTGATAGAGGCGCTCAATTTCCACCTGGCGCGGCTTATGCACCGGAATCAGGGACAGGTGGGTCAGCAGCTTAAATTCATTGATCACCCCTTGAAAGGCGATCGCATCCACCGACTCCACCACCGACTGCAACACCCCATCCTTACTCCACAGAATGCGGCCTCCCTGGGGTTTGCGTTCAAAATAGAGTCGCCCGATGCCCTCCTTCAGCACCTTGCTCAATAGCGCATGCATCAAGTCCTTGGGCGACAGCGCAGCCAAAGTCAGCTCACCAGATTCCTTATGGCGCTCATCCACCTGGAGATGCAGCGGCGGCGTACTCAGCGGCGACGGTGCTAGGGGATCGGTCGTGGTGCTCTCAGGAGATTCCCCAGCAGTCTGATTTGCCTTAGACGACGACTTGACTGGGGCGGGACGCGCCGCCACTACGGGGGGATTCTCCCGATCGCGGTTTTCTTCTAAAAACTGATCGGGGCGATCGACAATCAGCGTAGGGCGGTTGTTCTGCTCATCGCCCGTACTTTTGCTGACCTTTGTAGCAGGGCGCACCGACGCGGCTGGGGTGGCGGGTTGCTGACGGGTTTTGGCGTGGTGGCTGAGGTATTTAGAAAGTAAGTCGCGATGCCAATCTGACGCGATCGCTTGCGTCGTAATCGAATAATTGATGTAGGCAAGCTGGCGCTTCACATACTCCATAGCGACATGGTCGTCTGGGTTCACCATGCCAATGACCAGGCGACTTCCCTCAATCGTCAACGGCAACACCTGGTAATACAAACACGCCTCAAAGGGCAAAATGCTGTCAATTAAGGCATATACCGCAGACAAATCTAGATTGCTGAGATTTGCGTCTCTCTCCATGCCGTTGTCACCCTAAGCTTGTCGCCCTGCACCGATCACACGCCCCGTACCCACACCAGCACCCGCTTGATGACTCGCGGCAAACGCTGAGAACAACGCTGTGCAACCGTCAAAAATCAGGCGGCTTCTCTCTCATTTACCTCTTACACAAGATTGGTGGGTGATCAGGTGACTTGCATAGAAACAACCCCCACCCGTGTTATAGCAGCTTGCTACAGGGTTCAGTGCATCCTCACAGCAGGACGTTACAAAGAAACGGCAATGTGACCGACAACAGAACCCCTCACTTTGGCCAATTTGCGTAGGGTTCAGCGACTCTTGCCCATGGGCAGCCCAGAAGGCCATTGGCTCGCAGTCTTGCCCAAATTGAACGAACGACGATAATCTCATCGACCTTAGCGTCAGGACTCGGGAGGCTCTGCATCCCACTTTTGCCAGTGCCCCTCATTTCCACCCTTCGCCCAAAATCGGCGATAAAGAGCCGGATTCAAAGCCCCACTTGCGCTGGGCTATCCGTAACGAAAAAGTCGCTCAAATACCCACGCTGTCGTTGAGGTTGCTCCTTAGAGTACGCCAACGAATTCAGCATTCAAACTAGGCCCTCATCCCCCAACCCCTTCTCCCTGAGGGAGAGGGGCAGGGGTGAGGGCAAAGGGCCATGACAAATGGAGAGTTATTTCTATGGAACACTCTTAACTTGGCTGGAAATCAATCGTCCCTAAGAATCAGAATGATTGGGGAAATCATCACTACTGATGAGGTGAGTCAGGCTCTCCGTTAGGTTCTTGGGATCCATAAAGACCACCTTAGAGTTCTTGCTTTCCCCGAGCTTTTGATTGGCATCGACATAACGCTGGGCAATCAAAAAGTTGAGGATTTCGCGGGAATCAGCCCGTTCTTTTAGAGCATCGGCCAATAGGCGAATGGAATCTACGGTACCCTGCGCCCGCTTGACGGTAGCTTCTTGATCCCCTTGGGCTTCGAGAACAGTGGCGCGGCGTTTAATTTCTGCCGCCTGCTGCTGCTGCATGGAATCCAGCACGGCTTGGGGCGGCTGGATGCTTTGCACCTCAACACGGGTGACCTTGACGCCCCAGGGTTCTGTCGCCTCATCGAGCTGATCGAGCAACGCCTGGTTGAGCTTGTCGCGGGAGGAAAAGGTTTGCTCAAACTCCATCTTGCCGATTTCCGATCGCAGTGTCGTCACTACCAGCTCGCGAATCGCCGTTTCAACATTCTCAATTTCGTAATAGGTGCGCTCTAGGTCAAGAATCTTCCAATACACCACGGCATCCACTTCGAGGGAGACGTTATCGCGGGTGATGGCAGACTGGGGCGGCACATCGAGCAGCCGCTCGCGCATACTTTCTTCCCAGACGATCACATCTAGAAAGGGCACCACAAAATTAAGGCCGGGGCGCAGCTTGCGATGGTAACGCCCAAGGCGTTCTACGAGCGCTTGGTTGCCCTGGTTGATGATGCGAACTGAGCCGACGGTGTAGCCCACGACCACCAGCGCCAGGATGGCAAAAATTGAAGGACCCATAGGGGCGCACTCCCAACAAGGCGTACAAAATTACGCTTAAGTCTAAACCTTTTAGTGGGATGTGGATGTGAGAAAAGCGAGAAAGTGGGGCAGATTTTGGCGATCGCGC
>JACYME010000109.1 GCA_015272155.1 Leptolyngbyaceae cyanobacterium T60_A2020_046 | reverse complement strand
CAAAGCCGGACTCATTCAGCGTGTCGGTGTGGATCGCCACCTGCACGTCATAATCCTCCGCCACGCTGAGGCAGGTGTCGATCGCTGCTGGAGTTGTCCCCCAATCCTCATGCAGCTTGAGCCCCAGGGCACCCGCTTCCACCTGTTCCCGCAATCCGGGCTGGAGGGCGCTGTTGCCCTTGCCCAAAAAGCCAAAATTTAGCGGAAAGGCGTCTGCGGCCTGCAACATGCGGGCGATGTGCCACGCACCGGGGGTACAAGTTGTCGCATTGGTGCCGGTAGCGGGGCCAGTGCCGCCGCCGATCATGGTTGTGACGCCAGAGGCGATCGCGGTTTCGATCTGCTGAGGACAGATGAAGTGAATGTGGGCATCAATGCCACCAGCAGTGAGAATCATCCCTTCCCCCGCGATCGCCTCAGTGCTGGGGCCAATGATGATGTCTACGTTGTCTTGAATATAGGGGTTGCCCGCCTTGCCGATTTTGACGATGCGACCGTCCTTGATCCCCACATCGGCTTTGACAATGCCCCACCAGTCCAAAATCAGGGCATTGGTGATCACCGTGTCCACCGCTCCCTCCTCCCGGCTGATGGGGGATTGCCCCATGCCATCGCGGATCACCTTGCCCCCGCCAAACTTGACCTCATCGCCGTAGGTGGTGAAGTCCTGCTCAACTTCGATGATCAGCGCCGTATCAGCTAAGCGGATGCGATCGCCCACCGTGGGGCCGTAGGTTTCGCCATAGGCGCGTCGATCCATCCGATAGCTCATGGGGGCTCCTTTTCGATAAAAATCCAGACACCCAGCAGAGGCTGAGCACGCGCGCTCCAGGTACTGTAGAGAAGAATTTCCCAGTTAGCCGCTACATTCCTGACAACTCGCAGCATTCTACAGTGGCAATTCCTTGCGGCTGCGGGGTGCTAGAGACTTCTTCACGCAACTGATTCACGGATCTGGCCTGGGCAACTGTGCCCAGATTGGGATAGCGCCGGGCTGTGAATTGGCGCACCGCGATCGCGAGCCGGGCATCCTCAGCGCTGCATCGTTCTGCATTGACCGTTCATGTTGATAGCTTACGTTTCCTGATCTCAACCCATGCCTGAAATTCGCTTCCAAATTCAATGGCCCGACGGCAGTGAGGAAACCTGCTACTCACCATCGTTGGTGGTGAAGGACTATTTTTCGCCCGGTGAAGCGTATTCCTTGACAGAGTTTGTCGCGCGATCGCGCACTGCCCTGACCATTGCGAGCGATCGCGTCGAGGCAAAATATGGGTTTCCCTGTGGGCGCGCCCTTGGACAGCTTCAGCACATCGAACAACGCGCCATCCAATACACCACCCTCAACGATCCCCAAGTCCAGTTCGTCAACTTTCTAGGACGAGCGTTGAATGAGCATTCTGACATGAAGGATGGGGTCAAGGCAGGGCATCGACACGTGCCTTCTCCCAGCGGGGTTACAGGGGGCCGTTGATGAGGGCGTTGAGGCCGTAGACCTGGCGGCTTCCGACCAAGGGGACGAGGGTGACTTCGCGCTCGTCGCCCGGTTCAAAGCGGACGGCGGTGCCTGCCGGAATGTCGA
>JACYME010000044.1 GCA_015272155.1 Leptolyngbyaceae cyanobacterium T60_A2020_046 | reverse complement strand
CTGTCAACCCTAGGCGCGTTATTCCTGAGTGGCGCGTAGAATGATACCGTAGATAGCCAGCTTTTCGAGGGGGCTATAGCGATCAGTTGGTTGGCTGGATGCGTGGCGCACATAGGCGACGCCCCACAACAGCACTATCCACCCCAAGAGCAGACACGCCAAGTTTCGACAGATGGCGAGGTGATGTAAACGCTGGCGCTTCACAGGCAAAATCCTCATACAGCAGACTGATATGACAGATCGTCCAACCCGGGTACGGGTAGGCCAAGTTTGACACGGCCAATCACTACAACGGGTTGAGATCTCTGGCACGATGCGCAACTGGGTTTTGCTTAGCATCATAGCGTCTGCAACCCAGGGTAGAGCCGCGTAACGCCCCCGATGGTAAAGCAATGTGAAATGATGGTAAGGAGGTCGTGCCTGTGAAGTCAGGTTCGCGATCGCGGAATCGATGAACCCTAAAGATCCTCGCCCAATTCTGGAACCCTGTGAGCCAACTGGCGACCTGCCCGGCCCTTTGCGATCGCGGTTCACTGGTTGCAGGCTTGCCTAAACCCGCTCGCACGCAGGATAGTGCTGGCGCGATCGCTCATTTTCAGTCATCTCAGCCCCATGCCGACCCCCACCCACTGTCTAGAGTCAACCCTATGATGTCGTCACCCGTGGGTGAGAATGCTGCTCAAGCCTTAGACGATCGCCTCAATTCACGCACCCGGATCGCCTACGGGTTTGGCGAAGTCGCCGGAGCCTTGCCGACCAGCGTCGCAGCATTTTTCCTCCTGTTTTTTCTGACCAATGTCGCCGGCCTAGAACCCACCCTCGCGGGCGGCACGATTCTCATTGCCAAGCTGTGGGATGCCGTCAGCGACCCAGTGATTGGGTGGCTCAGCGATCGCACCCATTCTCCCCTGGGGCGTCGCTACCCGTGGATGTTGGGCGGCATGATTCCCCTTGCGATTTGTTGCGTCGTGCAGTGGATTGTACCCCCCACCGAAAATTCCTGGCTGCTCTTTGCCTACTACAGCAGTGTGGCGATCATTGCCTTTACCGCCTTGACTGCGGTGCTGCTGCCCTTTTCGGCCCTCTCGGCAGAACTCACCCAAAACTACAACGAACGCATCACCCTGATCAGCTTCAAATCTGCCTTCAGTATCGGCGGCAGCATCTTTGCGCTGGTTATGGCCCAAACCCTGTTTGCCCGCATCAGCGATGTCAACACCAAGTATCTCGCAGTGGGGCTTGCCAATGGCATTCTTGTCGTGATTGCAGTGACGGTTTGCGTCCTGGGCACCTGGCCCCGCTATCGGGCTGTGCAGGCCATTCATCCCAGTATTCGATCATCGGCGGCGCAATCTTCCCTCTGGCGTCAGGCGGTGGGCGCAGTCAAAAATCCCGCCTTTCGGTGGGTGATGGGTCTGTATCTCTGTTCGTGGACCGCAGTACAGATTGCAGCGGTGGTCTTGCCCTACTTTGTCGTGGACTGGATGGGACTGCCCGACCAGAGCTTTGTGGAGTTGGCGCTGGTGGTGCAGGGCACAGCGGTCGTCACGATGGTGGCGTGGAACTGGCTGGGCCGCCGCACTGATAAACGCACGATCTACTATCTCGGTGCGCCGTTGTTGATTGTGGCGCAGTTGGGTCTGTTTACGGTGCAGCCGGGGCAGGTTCACACCATGTTTGGGCTGGCCGCGATCGCGGGGGTGGGGACCGCCACCATTTACCTGGTGCCGTGGTCAATGCTGCCCGATGTAGTGGATTTTGATGAACTTTGTACTGGACAACGGCGGGAGGGCATTTTCTACGGGTTTGCGGTGTTTGTCCAAAAAATTGGCATTGCGATCGCAATTTTCATCACCAGTCGCATCCTAGAGTGGTCAGGCTACATCACCTCCACAGGCAGCCACCACATCCTGCAACCGCCCTCCGCCCTGTGGATGATTCGCCTCATCATGGGGCCAATTCCCATCCTGCTCATGATCAGCGGAATCATCTGCGCGATGGGCTACCCCATCAGTCGTGCCATGCATCACCAAATTCTGGCGCAACTGTCTCAGCGCAAGGCAGAGCATCGGGTATCTTCCACGGATCAAGATCCGACGTTATAAAACAAGTTCCCCAATTTCCTACTCAACGTCAGTTCGACCGACTCGTTGCGCCCTCTCTCCAAACCTCTCTCCCAAAGGGAGAAAGGCTTCAAATCCTCATGAACTCGTGATCCTCATGAACTCGTGAGAAATTTTCAGGTGTCAAGTTGTTAGCGAGCATTTGTGACGCTTCATCGAACTCACATCACTCAGATCAGGCAAGCCCTACCTGCTCAGACAAGCATTGGGTTGATCCTGAGATGGTCAAGCATTGAGGAGGATGGCTACCCCTCAATGCGGAGTGAGCGATCTCACTCCGCTCACTCAAAATGGGGATAAACATGGTGCCGAAAGAGCCGCTTGACCATCTCTGGAGAATCTTTGATCAAGGGATCATAGTCAGCCTGGATGGGAATGTGGTAGCTGGCGGTACGCGGCAAAATTTCAGGCACCCAAGTAGTATGAATCGTCAGCCCTAGTTGCTCAGCTTCCTCAGGAAAGCCCAACTTGCAGACCGGGCCTTGAGCCAGGTTTTGGGCGTCAAAAATCCAGATCTGACTGGTAGGACTACCGTGGTTGGGGTGATCGGGGGAAATACCGGGCAGGTAGTCGGCAAAGACGACACAGGTGATGTAGCCGTCGGTTTGGTCGCCGCTATCGCCTCGGGGGATGAACTGCGGTGAGTTGCCAAAGTGCCCCTGGGGAAAGACGTAGTTGTCCACAATCTTCATGGTGGTGGTGTCGAGGTGACACAGGGCGGGCAGTGCCGTTCTGGAGCTGGCGGCGTTAACCACCTGTTGCAGCGGCATTTGGCGATACTTGTAGCGGCGATACATGCTCGCCATAAATTGAGTCATGAGGTCGGGCCAACAGCCCCAGTTGATCCAATAAATATGGTCGTAGCGATCGGGGACGCCAAGGTTGCCAATGTCGGCATAGATAGCTGGAGCCCAGGTACAGGTTGGGTCGCTGACAAGCTGGGCGGTTTTGATTTTGCCCTTGTCTGGCTCAATCACGTAGCGCCCTAGGTAGTTGAGATCGGTGGTGGTCACAGTCATGCCGACGACGCGATCGATTTCGCCCTTAAAGGGCGGATTCGGCTTGGGACGTTTGACATAGTCGTCGTACCCTTGGGGCCATTCGGCGGCATCCCAGGCGTTGTTGTGGGCCACGTGGAGCACCACCCCGTTGCTGTCGTCGTAGTCTACACGGAAGTGGGCGATTTCGCGGCGAATGGTGACCTTTTGGGCAATGACAGTTTTGCGATCGCCCGTCAAATCCGATCGCTTCACCACATACACATTGGTATTGGGGAACTGGGGAAAGTTGAGCACCTCTCGCAACACCCGTTCTGTGTTGGTGTTTCCCGGCAGCGGATTTGGAATCAACTGCTCTGGCCCAAGCTTAAAACTCGTGTCCATCAGCACGACATAATTGCGGGTAATGCCCACCTGGTGCATACTTTGCTCAATTTGCACCGGTCGCCGAATGGGCAATCCCAGGGTACGGGGCAGCATTACCTGCCAGCGATCAAAATCATCCTGACCATTCCACCGCAGCACATAAACAAAATCCGCACAGCGACCCACCGGATACAGCAGCAGGTTGAGAAATTGCAGCAGCTTGATCACAATGCGAAACAGCCACTTAATCAGCCACGCGATTGGCCCTAGGCGGGCGAGTACCCCAGCGCCGCTGACCAAAATGGGCGCAATCATTGTCAGCAGGGACTTGCCAAAGTTGATGGTGAAAAGTTCTTGAGAATGGTCGTCGTAGGCGTGGTGGGTGGCGGTGGTGACCAGCTTAAACGGCCCCACCCGCAGGGGAACGGATTGCTCGCGCCACTCATCGTTGCGCCCGACAGGAGTGATGACCTGGAGGCTCACTGGGTCAATTTCGTAAGGACGGCCCGCATCCCAGGAGACGAGCAGCCGCCAGCGATCGTCCGTGGCAAATTTCACCGGAATGGCGGCGGTATTCACTTCATCGCGAAACCCGAGCAAGAAGGAAAATCGAGCCAGCCCGCTGCTAAAAAACTTGAGGTCGCTGAAGCGGGTGCCCAAGGTGCTGAAGCGATCGGCGTAGTAGCAGGGGGTTTTGAGCAAGCGGCGGGTGAGTCGAACTTCGCCAAGGCGATCGCAATCAAATCGGTGCAGCAGCGCATCGCCATTAAACAACGAGGTGCCGTCGCTGCCGGGATAGTGGGGTTCACCCGGGGGAGGCGTCATCGCCACACTGCCGACTGGGCCCATCGCAAACCAATGTCCACGGAGATCGGTTGGGAGGCTCCCCTCCACGACCTTCAGCACAACGTCTTCGCATTCTTGCCGCGTGGAAATCATCGCGGCCTCTGGAAAGTGGGGAACGGCCTGGGGGGACATCGCTGAAAGCTCCCTGATTTGTGAGGAGATGGCGATCAAATCCTAAGCACACCTGGCTGAAACCATGCCGAAAACATCACACAACTCAAAAGAGTCTATGGGAAGATACGCTTCGGTTACGCGATCGCAACTCATCCCCGCAGAAACGTTTGATCCCGTAACCTGTACCGCACCGCCCTGATTGTGTACGGGAGAAGTCTGGGCATGGATGCCGTCTAAAGCAAATCTCAGTGCCGGGGAATTGCGGGCGATCGCAAACCATTCGCGTTAAATTCCTTCTGGATTCCGTAATCACACGGACTCTTTTTCATCCCACAGTCATCTGAGCAAACCCGACAATCCATGAGCTTTTAGGAAAGCCCGAAAAAACACGGAAATCAGTCGGATTATGTTTCAGTGTTGCAAAATCAATTGCCTTTCAGATTGCAATTTCTTCATCAACGACGCAACCCTTTAAAACTTCAATAAAGCTCAAGAAAGGGGCGTTCCTTCCCCCCACCTCAGCGGCATCCTTAAACTAAGGAAGTAAAGCCCAGCAAAGGATTGCAGGCACTGTGAAAGTCAAGGTATTCCCCTTGACAGTTTGGCAATGTGGCTCAGGTTTAAGCCCTCTAGCGGTTTACAGTTATCCCAAGAAAACCCTGCTGGTCTTGCCATCTCTGATTCACATCTTGCAGTTTTCAGGAGGAAAGACAATGCGCGTTTATACCAATCCCACCCTCGTTGCCGCTTGGAACTATTTAAAGCTCGCTGCTGCATTAACGGTCTTAGCTGCGATTCTTTTCCAGGCGAACAAAACCTTGAGAAACGAGCCTGCTTTTGAGCAACTTCAACAGTTGTTTGAAGACATTCAAGGCAAGTAGGCGAAGCACTTGGGCAAAAACTTGCCGCTACTAGGGACAGGTCATCCACTGGACAAAGGTCAAGCTGGCAGAGACGGTCACCCCCCTGACAGGGCAAAATCGTCGAACATCCCGGCTTGACCTTTGCCGTCATTTCGTCATTCTTGGCAAGTCTCGCCTCGGGAATTTTAATCCTGAAAATTGGACAAACCCAACAAGTTGACAGCTATCTCACTTAGTGTCGTCATCTCAACTAAACCGTTGAGTATACTGGCAATGGTGTCATGCAACGTTTCGGAATGTCCTAGACAAACGGTGGAGTTAGCCCCTGGTGCATTTAAACCCCAAAACGGTTGCTGTCATCATCTGTGATTCAAGAGGTAAGTGATGCGAGGGCTATATTTCCTCATCGGTTTAGGGCTCATGCTGCTGGGGGTTTACTTTCTAGGGCAGAATATTTTCTTTACGACCTATGCGTCGCCGTGGTGGCGTGGGATTGCTGCAGACCTGTCTGTGCTGTCCCTGTGCATCGGGGTCTTTACCCTGGTGTTCTTGCCGGGTGATGCCAAGCTGTTTGGCTGGTTGGCAGTTGGCTTTGGCATTGTCTGTGTGTTTGCCAGTAGCCGGGCCATCCTCAACTCCACCAGCTTGTGGCAGTTTTTTGTGTCCTTGGGGGTGATGGGATGTGGCTACAAAATGATGACGACTCGCCGCAGCTTGTTCTGACCTCGTTTCTTTCGCAGAGCCGTGGGTTCTGGGTAACAAACGGGCGATCGCGGGTCAACGCGAGAAATTCCGTCAGCACGTTTCTTTACAGACCATTTTAAAAAACATCGGGCTGCCCCCACTCAGGAGGGCAGCCCGATGCTTTTATTGTCTGAGGGAGGCTTTGAAGCCTAGCCCAGCAGAGCCTTGGCGCGAGAAATGACGTTATCGACGGTATAGCCGAACTTCTCGAAGATGACGTTGCCAGGAGCAGAAGCACCGAAGCGCTCCACACTGATCATGTCACCCTCAGAGCCAAAGTAGCGGCACCAGCCCATGCTGATCCCCGCTTCCACCACCAAGCGCTTGGTCACAGCCTTGGGTAATACCGACTCTTGATAGGCCGCATCTTGGGCTTCAAACAGTTCCCAAGAGGGCATGGAAACGACGCGAACCTTACGCCCTTCAGCACGGAGGGTTTCCGCAGCGCTGACGCAAAGCTGCAACTCGCTACCTGTACCAATCAGGATCAGGTCGGGAGTGCCGTCGCTGTCAGAAATCACATACGCCCCCTTTGCGACGCCTTCAACAGAAGTGCCAGCAATTTGGGGCAGGTTCTGACGAGAGAACGCCATCAACGTCGGAGTTTTGCGGCTCTCGACAGCAACTTTGTAAGCCCCGGAAGTCTCCGTACCATCCGCCGGACGAATTACGTACAGGTTGGGGATGGCCCGCAGCGACGCGATCGTTTCGACAGGCTGGTGAGTGGGGCCATCTTCGCCCAAACCGATGGAGTCGTGAGTCATTACATAGATAACCCCCGCTCGGGACAGGGCAGACAGGCGGATTGCAGCCCGCATGTAGTCTGCAAAGACCAGGAAGGTTGCACAGTAGGGGATTAGGCCGGAGGCATGCAGGGCAATGCCGTTGCAGATTGCGCCCATGCCGTGCTCACGAACCCCAAAGCGCAGGTTGCGGTTTTCATAGGCTCCCTTTTGAAAGTCGCCCGACACCGTCATGAAGGTGTTGTTGGACTTGGTCAGGTCAGCGGAGCCGCCAATCAGTTCAGGCAAAACGGGAGCCAGGGCGTTGAGGGTTGCCTCGGAGGTCTTACGGGTGGCGATCGCCTTTCCATCGGGGCTGTAGGTCGGCAGTGCGTCGGCCCAGCCTTCGGGCAACTTACCCGACAGCATCCGTTCAAACAGCGCCGCCTCTTCGGGATACTGGGTGCGGTAGGTGGCGAGGGTTTCTTCCCATTCGGCCTGGGCGCTGGCACCACGCTCTACCGCTTTGCGCATGTGGGTGAGCACATCATCGGGTACTTCAAAGTCACCGTAGCTCCAATTCAGGGCGGCGCGGGTCAGCTCAATTTCGCTCTTGCCCAGGGCGGCTCCGTGAACGGCGGCTGTGTTTGCCATGTTCGGTGAACCATAGCCGATGGTGGTGGTGACCTTAATCATTGTCGGCTTATCGGTCACGGTTTTAGCTTCGGCGATCGCCCTTTCGATGGCATCAAGGTCGGTGTTGCCGTTCTCAACGTGCAGCACGTGCCAGCCGTAGGCTTCAAAACGCTTCGAGACATCTTCAGTGAAGGCGATGTCCGTCGAACCATCAATGGAAATATGGTTGTCATCGTAGAGGGCAATCAGTTTACCTAAGCCCAGGTGACCAGCCAACGAGCAGGCTTCACCGGAAACCCCTTCCATGTTGCAGCCGTCGCCGAGGATAACGTAGGTGTAGTGATCGACCACCGTGCAGTCGGGCTTGTTGAACCGAGCGGCGAGGTGCGCTTCGGCCATCGCCAGACCCACCGCATTACAGATGCCTTGACCCAGGGGTCCAGTGGTTACTTCAACGCCAGGGGTTTCAAAGTTTTCGGGGTGGCCGGGGGTGGTAGAGCCCCACTGACGAAATTGTTTGATGTCGTCTAGGGTGACGCTGTCGTAGCCCGTCAGATAAAGCAGGGCGTACTGTAACATGCAGCCGTGGCCTGCGGATAGTACAAAGCGATCGCGGTTAAACCAAGCAGGATTCTTGGGATTGAACCGCATAAAGCGATCCCAAAGCACATAGGCCATTGGTGCAGCCCCCATTGGCAGCCCAGGGTGACCGGAGTTTGCTTTTTCGACCGCATCGATCGCGAGAAAGCGAATGGAATTAACGCACAGGGCGTCTAAGGAAGATTGGGTTGCGACAGCCATAGACCTAACACTCAACGACGGAACAGTAAACACCTGACGCGCGAACCTGTGAGGACAAGAACCAAAACGATAGGCACACTTGCCCCATCATCCCACCGCGCTTGCCGATGGACAACTTGAAGGAGTATGAACCTTGAAAGTCTTGCCCTAGGGTACGCTCACTTGTCAGCACGTCAGGCGTTAAGCTTAATAAACCCCTTTAGGTTATTATACTTATCAATCTGTAGCCTCAGCTACGATATTTGCGAAAAACCAGGGTGACGTTGTGCCCACCAAATCCGAAGGAATTGGAGAGTGCGACCTCAACGGACAGGTCTCTGCTCTGGTTGGGCACGTAGTCGAGATCGCAGCCTTCATCAGGATTGTCAAGGTTGATTGTGGGGGGGACGCGATCGCGCGCAACTGATAATGCCGTTGCCACACCCTCAATCCCGCCGGAGCCCCCCAGCAGGTGTCCCGTCATCGACTTGGTTGAACTCACTGCAATCTTATAGGCCGACTCGCCTAGGGCAGTTTTGATCGCCTGAGTCTCCGTCGGGTCATTCGCTCCTGTGCTGGTGCCGTGGGCGTTGATATAGGTCACTTGCTCCGGCGTGATCCCCGCATCCTTTAGCGCCAACTGAATGCATCGCATTGCCCCCGTGCCACCCGGCACCGGAGCCGTCATGTGGTAGGCATCACAGGTCATGCCGTAGCCCACCATTTCGCCATAAATCTTGGCCCCTCGGCTCAGGGCATGCTCCAAAGACTCTAGGATGAGGATGCCGCAGCCCTCCCCAATGACAAACCCGTCGCGATCGCGATCGAAAGGCCGACTCGCCCGCTGAGGATCATCATTCCGCGTCGAAAGCGCCCGAGCCGACGCAAATCCTGCCACCGCCAGTGGCGTGACTGCGGCCTCGGTGCCACCGCAAATCATCGCTTGGGCATACCCCTGCTGCACCAGCCGAAAAGCATCCCCGATCGCGTTTGAACCCGCCGCGCAGGCCGTCACGGGTGAAGAATTTGGCCCCTTGGCTCCCGTGTGAATGGCGGTCAGCCCTGCCGCCATATTCGCAATCATCATCGGCACCATGAAAGGGCTACAACGACTGGGACCTCGGGTGAGATAAACCTCTTGCTGCTCCTCCATGACACGAATGCCACCCACCCCCGTCCCAATCATGACACCGACCTGTTCGGCATTGAGATCGGTAATCTGAAGTTGGGCATCAGCCAGGGCTTGCTGGCTTGCCGCCACCGCAAATTGGGCAAAGCGATCCATCCGCTTCACATCTTTGCGGTCAAGGTATTGGAGAGGATCAAACCCCTTCACTTCAGCAGCAATCCGTGAGGTGTGTTGAGAGGCGTCGAACTGGGTAATGGGGCCAATTCCAGACTGACCCGCCATGAGGCCCTGCCAGTAGGCTTCTAAATCATTCCCCAGTGGCGTAATCGCCCCCATGCCGGTAATAACGACGCGCTTCTTTTCCAACTCTGTCATGGCTCACCTAGGTCGCAGGCATCCAGGCAAATTGCCTGAACGCCAGCATTAGACAACATTCGCGTGCAAATTTCAAAGATGCAAAAGACTAGGCAGCCTTCTTGTCTTTGATAAAGTCAACGGCGGCTTGCACCGTCCCAATCCCTTCCGCAGCTTCATCGGGAATTTCGATGTCAAACTCTTCTTCCAGAGCCATGACCAATTCCACGGTGTCTAGGGAGTCTGCCCCCAAGTCGTTGGCAAAGCTAGCTTCGGGTTTTACGTCTGCTTCGTCAACCCCCAGTTGCTCGGCCACGATCTTCTTAACCTTCTCAAAAACCTCTTCCTGGCTCATTTAAGATCAACCTCTTTTGTGGCAATACACAGTCAATGTCTCTAAAACCTAAACCACGGGTTTGCCCCAAAAATCGAGACGGCAACATACCATTGCGTCAGCGGTTGGTTTTAGGCATTCCTCGATCTTATCGGAAAGCGTACCCTGCCTCGGGGTTTTTCCAGAGATCCGGCGGGATCTCCGGCGGCGGGTGATTCTGCTTTAAAGACCCTGGGCGATCGCGACGGCCTAGG
>JACYME010000079.1 GCA_015272155.1 Leptolyngbyaceae cyanobacterium T60_A2020_046 | reverse complement strand
CTGAACCATGCTCGCCAACGGCCTTGTCAGCCTGGCTATGGCGGAGTATTAACCCAAAAAGGGCCTTGAGGGTGGGCAAGGGGTGGCGCGCTGGATGGCATTTACGGCCTCGGTCAAGTTATTGACGATGAGATCAGGGCCGTAGGCAGCGAGGCGATCGCGATCGCGAATGCCGCTCAACACCGCGACAACGGGCAGGTCGTGGGCACGGGCGGCGGCAATATCCGCCTCCGTGTCACCGATCATCCACATCGTGCTGGCGGGTGGCAACTGGGCGATCGCCTTTGCCATCAGCCGCGTTTTTTCAATAACATCCTGATCCTTCACATAATCATCGGGCAGGCAATAGCGCGCATCCGGCCCAAAAAACCGCCCCAGATCATACTGCTCAATGACCGGATAAAGCGACTGTTGACGGCGCATCGTCACCACCACCAAGTCGTACTGCATGGTCTGCATCGTCTCTAACGCCGCGATCGCCCCCGGCAAAATCCTGTCGTGGTGTAGATAGTCGCGGCTGTGCACCGTCTCGCGGCGAAGCTGCGCAAAGTACCGCGCCTGATCATCATGCAGGCCAGAGATTTGACCGATTTGGCGCTCGGGTACTTGGGCTCGCTTCAGCCGCCAAAACTCCGCCTTGGGCAACACGCGAATCAATTGGTCGGGCTCACTCGCCTGGGACAGGCAATATTGGTACACCTGGTAATACCGCTCCGACACATCCATAATGGGGCCATCAAAGTCAGTAAAGACGCGCATCATCAGGTTCAATGCCCCCAATGCAGACGGGGCTGTCCCCATTCAAGTGTGTCGATATCGCGCGATCGCGGTAAAAAACCAGTGGCGATCCCTACCTCGCCCTTGCCCCAGAGAATCAGGGTGCTGTAATCCGCCCAAAGATGCCGTTGGCTGGCTGGCATGGAGCGCTGCCCCGCAATGGTGTTTGATTCCAGGCTACCCCATTGTTTCCCCAGTTTTACAGGCTTACAGGCTACCGCGCTGCCGTTGCTCCCGCTCAATCGCCTCAAACAAAGCCTGAAAGTTGCCTTCCCCGAACCCCTCCGCCACCACCGACCCCGAAGGCACCATCTGCCGCTCGATCAGTTCCAGAAAGAAGGTCGGGCGCTCAAACAACGGCTGGGTAAAGGTTTGCAAGAGTCGCGCCTGGGGGCAGTCTGGGGGCCAATCGACCAGAATTTGATGGCGGGCGATCGCGGCCCAATCCCCAGCCCCGTGCCAAAATCCCGGACGCTGGCGCAACTGTTCATAGTAGGTAGGCGGCACCGTGAGAAACTGCACCCCCCGCCGACGCAGCACCGCCACCGTCTGCACTAAATTGTGCGTCCGCAAGGCCACATGCTGAATGCCCGCCCCGCCGTGGTAGTCCAAAAACTCCTGCACCTGAGAGTTTGGCGATGTCGGTTCATTGATGGGCAAGGTTGCAGTGCCCTCTGGATGCCGGAGTACCAGACTATTCAGCCCAGAGTTCGGCGTCTGAATCGCAAACTGCTGCTGGCGACAAAATCCAAGGGTGCGCTCATACCAACTCGCCGCTGCTTCAAGGTGGTGGGCCGCAACATTGAGCACCGCATGATCCACGGCCTGCCACGGGAGCGGCGATCGCGCGTCAGAGAACCCCTCTGGCGATCGCGAGCGGTTCGCAAGCCCCGGCTCAATCAACGTATGCACCAGGCCCCCCCAGCCCTGAATACGGCCCCAACGGCCCCCATTGGCCAATCCCGCGATCGCTTGGGGGGGCCTCAGCACCTGCCCGCCCGCCCGACGTACCTGCGCAAGGGTGCAATCCAGATCGCGCACCCGAAACGCCACATCCGCCACCCCAGGGGAATACCGACGCAGAAACTCATCCACCGGAGAATGCGCCCCCACCCCGCCAGCGGTGGCCCCAGAGAACAGTAGGCGAATATCCGCCCGTTGCACGGCAGAGTCTGCCTCAAACTGGGCCGCCAACTCTGGCACAGACTGAAAGGAGCAGTTCTCAACCCACCATTGATGGCAAGCACGGGGCTCATCGACGTACAGATGGAGATGATTAATATCCATAAGTGATGCTGAGCATGGGTCTACAAACAATGCGATCGCAGGCAGCGCTGAATTTGAGATGACGCTCTCCAGCCCCCTGATCCCGTCCCCTTTGGACTACGGTTCAGCACCGCAGTCCGATGCCCTACGGTTGCAGCGCCCTTGAGCAGGGGAGGCCGTCTGGGAGGCTCCCCCAGAGAGCCCACCGCCTGAGGGCAACGTTTGAGATGCGGGTCATCGACTCGCGAATCCATCGCCCCTGCATGGGACTCCCATCGGGGGGCTGGCGCAGCGTTCATCCCTATCTAGAATGACGCCCTAGACCAATCCTGACACCCTCTAATCGCTGGATTTTTTGCAGATTTTGGCCGCACGGAGGGAGCCATCCTCAATTCTGACGAAAACCAAAGTGATTCAACCGTTCACCCCTCAATCTGGGGAGAAACGCAGGGGTAGCAAGTCCTCTATCGTCTGTGGGATTCTCAGATTTCACGGGTATTCTGAGCGGCAGAGGCGGGGTGCCATCCCGGCAGAAACCGCGAGTCAGGGCACGCCTCAGTCAGGGCTGGTCTGGGGGGAGTCATCTGCCATATGTCTGCGACGAATCAGCTTCTTGCGGCGCGCTATCAGTTTCTTCAAGTATTGGGATCGGGGGATTTTGGCAAAACCCTGCTCATGGCAGATGTGCATTCTCCGGGCCATCCCCAGTGTGTGGTCAAGCAGCTTAATCTGCCGACTCGCAACCCTACCACGCTGAAGTTCATTCTGGGATTACTGAAAAAAAAGGTGGAAGTGCTGGAGGCAATCGGTCGCCATGCCCAGATTCCCACCACGATGGCCGCCTTTGAGGCCAACCACAGCTTTTACATCGTGCAGGAATTTATCGCGGGGCGATCGCTCGAAGCTGAGATTCTACCCGGCAATCCGTGGCCGGAGGGAGCCGTCCTCGCGCTCATGCGTGAAGTGTTGACCGTGCTGGCCTTTGTGCAAGAGCACGGGGTGATTCATGGTGAACTGAAGCCGAGTAACCTGATGCGGCGCAAGCGCGATCGCAGCTTAGTCTTGCTCGACTTTGGCTTGGTAAAAGACGTAAGCCGCCAGGTCATCAGCCGCGACGTTCCCCTGACAAAACAGCCGAAGCGCATCAACCGGGTTTACGTGCCGCGCGAGCAACGCGAGGGCAATGCACGGTTTTGTAGCGATCACTATGCCCTGGGGATGATTGCGATTCAGGCTCTGACGGGCTTGCCCGCCGAGGAATTGCCCGATGCCGAACATCCCGATATTTACCACGCGATCGTCGCAACCCTCCAGGGCACGGCAAACCTCAGCATCCCCACAGCCAGCCTTTTGGCCCGCATGGTTCACCCCAATGCTGATCGCCGCTACCAGCGCGCCATCGACATTCTCAACGACCTAAGCCTGATGACGACGCCCTCCGCCGCACTGAAAATGCCCTCGGAGGAATCGGTTTTGACCGAAGCCCAGCCCCCACCCCCAAACTCCGCTCTCCCACGCAAGCCCGTGGGCCTGATTGCAGGGCTCGTGGGCCTAGCGGCACTGGCGGTGCTCACGGCGGTGTGGTCGCTGCGACTGCCCCAAAAGCTCATGGCGACTCAGCAAATTGCAGCGGCCCAAACGGCCCAGCAGGCAGGCGATGTGCCAGGCGCGATCGCCCGCTATACCGACGCGCTGCAATGGGACGATCGCAACCTCACGGCGTTGCGACAGCGCAGCCAGCTCTATCTTCAAAACGATCAGGTCAATGCGGCGATCGCAGATCTCACCGCCGCCCTAGAAATCAACCCCGCCACACCACGGCTCTATTACGACCGAGCAAACCTGCGGTTTGCCATTGGCGACATTCAGGGCGCGATCGACGACTACACCCAAGCCCTCGACCAAGACCCAAACTTCATCAAGGCATACATCAACCGGGGCAGTGCTCGGGCCGATTGGGGCGACGATCGCGGAGCCGTGGACGACTACACCCAGGCCCTCGACCGCAATCCACCGACGGAAGAAAAAGCCGCCGCTTACTTAAATCGCTGTCTGTCCCACTCCAACCTGGGGGAGCAGGTGCGTGCCCTTGAGGATTGTTCTGCCGCCATCAGCCTGCGCCCTAGCCATGGCCTGGCCTACCAAAACCGGGGCTTGGTGCGGCGACGCCTCGGCGATCTTCAAGGGGCGTTGCAGGACTATCAAATCGCCATTCAAATCGAGCCCAATAGCCCCGAACCTTACTACAATCGTGGCCTAACCCGCCAAAGCCTGGATGATTTTCCCGGCGCACTGGCAGATTTCTCGAAGGCGATCGCCCTCTTCCCCGATCACATTTTTGCCCGCTACGATCGCGGCCTGCTCTATGCCCAACTGGGTCAGCCCGAAGCGGCGATCGCCGACTTTGAGCACGCTGCCCAACTCTGCCTCGATGTCGGGCGCATGGGCTGCTACAAAGATGCCCAGTACCAGATCCGCCAGTTAAGCGAGGGCGGCGAGTAGGCGCGTCTAGGCGATCGCGATCGCCCAGACCATTGGCACAGCAACCCAGATCTTCTGGGGCAATGCGCCTAACCTCGAAAATTAATCCTTGACGCAACCAGTCCGCTCGCCAGTCGTCTTCGCCATCCAGCACCAGTGCTTGAGGCTCCAACCCGTTTTGGATAGTGAATTTTGAACCAGATGTTACAGGCTCAGCGGTCTTTGATATAACTACAGGCGAATCCCCAGAGCGGTGGGCTAAAAACACGGGATGTTGCCCGCCAGGAGTTGAGAAAACCCAATGGTTCGCCAAGTTTGGAGTCGCATCGTTAGCAGTGCAGCGCTAAGTCTCGGGCTAGCGTTGAGTATGCCGGTTGATCTGTTGCTGTGGACGGTGGGGTTGCCAGTCGGGATGGCCCAGGTGCCCCCCGCCGGAGAAGAAGCCCTCGATCGTGGGCTAGAACTGATTCAGCAGGGACAGGTTGGAGCCGCGATCGCGGCGTTTCAGGAAGCGATTCGGCTCAATCCTTCCCTGGCCCCGGCTCATTACAACCTGGGGTTAGCCCTGCGCCAAACGGGCAACCTGCAAGAATCCGCTAGTGCGTTTTGGCAAGCCATCCAAGCGGATCCCGAGTTTGCGATGGCCTATTCCAACCTAGGGGCCGCGCTGTGGGAGGGGGGCAATTCGGCCCAGGCCCAAGATTATCTACGCCGCGCGATCGAGCTTCAGCCCGATTTGGGCAATGCCTATTACAATCTGGGGCTAGTGCAGCTCACCGACGGGGATGTCAATGGGGCGTTGGTGTCGCTGCAACGCGCGGCAGATCTCACCCCAAATGCTCCCGAGCCACGCTTTCATCTAGGACGGCTATATCTGCGATCGCAACGCTACGACGAAGCCGTGACGGCCTTTGAACAGGCGATCGCGCGCTTTCCCCAATACGTCGAAGCCCACTACAACCTTGGCGTCGCCCTCTACAACCAAGGCAAATACACCGAAGCACTGGACGCCTTTCGCGCTGCAACGGCCATCAACCCCACCTACACCAACGCCTACTACAGCGCTGGACTCGCCTTTGTGCGGCTCGGCTATTACGACGAGGCCCGAGGTGTCCTTGAACACGCTAAGAACCTCTACATCACCCAAAACAATCCAGAATGGGCCGCCAACACTCAAGCCCAAATCGATCGCATTCCGCAGTGACAAGCAGAGGCAACCGATGCTGAAACCAACCAGTGAATGCATCGCCTATGCGAGGATTGAGCAGACGAGTTGACTGGGTAAGCTGCGTCGTCCAAGCCGCTTCAACGACACAGGCGGTGTGATAGAACACCCTTTTCCTAGGGAAGACGCGCTCACTCCCATTTCCTTTTACAATGAGCAACAAATGGTAACCTAACCAGTTTTGGTTCGTTTTCCTGAGTGAGGCAATGTGAGCAACCTAAGTCCAACCCAGCAGGAGCAGCTTCTGAACGTCGGCACCTACCTCCAGGGAGTGCGTGAGGATCAGGGGCGGTCGGTAGATGAAGTCGCCACTCAGATCTTTATTCGTCCGGCGTTGCTCCGTGCCCTCGAGGCTGGCAACTGGGATATTCTGCCAGAGCCTGTCTTCGTCCAGGGCTTCATCCGTCGCTATGCCGATGCCCTCGGGCTAGATGGCAGGGCGATCGCCCAAGAGTTTGAGTCCACCCCCGTTGCTGTCCTGCAAGACCCCAAACAAGCCACAAGTAGGGTCGATGGCGTGATCCATCAGCAAGATGAGCACGGCCTAAAGGTCTTAGCAAAGGCAGAACCAACGCCATCGATTACGACACAGCGCACCCGTTCCGTGAATGGGGCGAAGGTTGGAGCTTGGCTGAGTAGCTTAGTAGCCCTGGTTTTGGTGGGCGGCGGCATTTGGGCGATCGCCCAATCTGGGGTGTTGCAATCCCTGGGAGGCAGTGGGGTAGAGTCGCCCCCACCCGAAGCTGACGAATCCGATGTCGCCTCTCCTGAGGAGGCTGCACCCGCCGAGGCAGTGCCCACAGAAGCCCCTGAAAGCGCTGCCACCACTGACGCCCCCATCACCGTGAGCGTCACCCTAACTGGCGATTCATGGATGCGAGTTTCGGCGGATGGGGAAGAAATCTTTGAGGGTATCTTATCGAGTGGAACGGCGGAAACTTGGACCGCCGAAAGCGAACTTGCCCTCACCAGTGGAAATGCCGGGGCAGTACAGTTGTCGTTGAATGGAGCCACGGCCATCCCCTTAGGAGAGCCGGGTGCTGTTCGCCGCCTCACTTTCACCCCTGACACATCGCCAGACGCGATTCAAAACCAGTAGCCAAGAGTCCGGTGTGGCCTAGCTAGGCTAGGCGATCCCCCTTCTACAATGGAAGCTACTGGCCTGTTCACTCAGTCTCGCCTGCCCTATGACCTCTTCTCCCAAGACGGATGCGATCGCGCCACAAGCTCCCGACATTGACCGCGATGACTACCTCGACGAGGTTCCGGGGGATGTGGAGATGTCGATCTTCGACCACCTCGAAGAACTCAGGCAGCGCATCTTTTATTCGCTGATTGCAGTGGTCGTTGGGGTGATTGGGTGTTTTGCGATCGTCAATCGCATTGTGGAACTGCTGGAAGTTCCCGCCCAGGGGGCCAAGTTTTTGCAGCTTTCCCCAGGGGAATATTTCTTCGTTTCATTAAAGGTAGCAGGCTATAGCGGGCTGCTCATTGCCAGCCCCTTCATCCTCTACCAAGTTATTTTGTTTGTGCTGCCGGGGCTCACCCGCCGCGAACGACGGGTGATTGGGCCGGTGGTGCTGGGGTCAAGCGTCCTATTTTTTGCGGGCCTGTTTTTTGCCTACTTTGCGTTGATTCCCGCTGCGTTGAACTTTTTCATCAGCTATGGCGCTGATGTGGTTGAGCAGCTTTGGTCTATCGATCGCTACTTTGAGTTTGTGTTGCTATTGCTGTTTAGCACGGGCCTGGCGTTTCAGGTGCCCATTGTGCAGCTCTTGCTGGCCCTGCTTGGCATTGTGGACTCTGGAGCCATGCTCAAGGGCTGGCGCTATGTGCTGTTGGGCGCAGCCGTCCTAGGGGCTGTGCTGACGCCATCGACCGATCCCGTCACCCAGAGCCTGCTGGGTGGAGCCGTTCTCTCCCTCTACTTTGGTGGGATTGGCTTGGTGAAGCTCTCGGGACGTTAGGAATAGCGGCATCCAGGCCAAATCTGTGAAAACGACCACTCTGCGGATATGGCCACAGTTTTGGTCGCGTCCGGCATTTGGGCTCGCCCTCCATTCACCACCGAAGTGAAGAAACCGGGAGCCAAGTCGTCTAGGAAATTGAGCCGCACCACGCCTCAACGATTACGGCTGTTCATCACCTGGGTTAACGGTTTTGCACCAAAGGGTGACACAGCGATCGCGGCCTGCATGTTTGGCTTTGTAGAGGGCGGCATCGGCATGGGTGAGCAAAATGGCGGGGGTTCCTGTCACGCCGGGAATCTGGCTCGAAACACCGAGGCTCACGGTGACGCGATCGCTAATGGGCGAGTCTGGATGAGGTAAGTTAAATGCCGCGATCGCCGCCTGAATTTGGTGCGCAATGTGCAACGCACCAGCGGGCGGCGTCTGGGGCAAAATGATGGCAAATTCTTCGCCCCCGTAGCGCGCCACCAGATCATTGGGACGCTGGGCCACCCGCGCGATCGCCTGGGCCACCTGCTTGAGGCAATCATCCCCCGCGAGGTGTCCACAGCAGTCGTTATAGCGCTTGAAATAATCGACATCACACAAAATCAAGCTCAGCGGCTCGCGATCGCGCCGCAGCCAGCGCCACGTTTGCTGCAAATATTCGTCAAACTTACGACGATTTGCCACCTGGGTAAGTCCATCTAAGTTAGCGAGTTTTTCGAGGGTGGCGTTGGCCGTCTGCACCTGCTGATAAAGCTGCGCCTGCTGCACCGCCACCGCCAGCTGATCCGCCACCTCCTTAATTAGCAGTATGTCATCCTCCGTCCAGTGGCGGGGGGTCTGGTTTTGCTGCACGCTCAGCACCCCCTGGGCCTTACCCTCAAACCAAAGTGAGGTGGCCAATATTGCCGGACTCTCGACGGGCTTCGCAGGGGGCGGATCGAGGGCAGGGCGCGATGCCATCCGTACATCAGCGGCGGGCGCGCCCGACGGCAGCGGGCTGGGCGCGGTCACCCGAGGCGCAGGCAGGGAAGCATTGTGAATCACCAGCGGGCGAGGCGTGCGGGTCACAACGCCCACATAAACGCGATCGAGGGACGCAAAGGGGTCATGGGTAACTTCCTTCACGCCGTTGGGCGTAGCCATCATCCCTAACCCCGGCGTTGTTTCATCGCTCTGGGTAAAATCTAGCAGCGCAACGGTGCAGCGATCGACCTGAAAGGCCGTGCGCACCTCTGCGGCAGCCCGCTGCAAAATTGTCGTGAGGTCGAGACTTTCACGGACAGCATCTAAAATGCGGTTAAGCAACGCTTCACGATTAGCCCGACGCGACATCACTTCATACAACTGGGCGCGCTGGAGGGCCACCGCTAATTGCACCGAAATCTGCTGCATCAGGTCTTGTTCCCACATGTCCCACGGGTGGGGCATATCGCAATGATGGGCGATAAACAGCCCCCAGAGCGGATGCCCCACCTCCGTCTGTTGGAGACGAATCGGCACCACCAGTAAGCTCTTGACCTGCAACTGGCTGAGCATTTCGACGTAGCAAGACTGGAGGTGAGCGTCTTGATGGATATCAGCAACGACGTGGTTGCGCCCTTCGAGATAGCGGTGATGCCAGTTGCGTTCAAAGCAAGGGTCATAAATGGTAACGCCCTGAATGGCAAGATCCGTGCGATTCACAGACTCTATGATCACTTCACCGCTCCAGTCAGGGTTGAAGCGATAGACCAAAACCCGATTCACGTTGAGCAGGCGGCGAGTGCCTTCCACGGCGGCGCTCAAAATCTGGCTGACCTCTAGGGATTGGTGGATACGCTCGGTGATGTTGGCGAGGAGTTGCTCGCGGCCTGATTTGCGAGCAGAGTCGAGTTCGATGAGGCGGCGGCGGGTCACATCCCGAATGACGACGATCGCTTCTTGGGCCCGAAAGGCGGCAATCCGCGCTTCGTAATACTGGCACTCGCCCTGACGCGGATGGGTAAACTCCACCGTTACCACAGACTTTTCGGTCAGGGCTTGTTGCAACGCCGTTTTAATCTGGCCTTGTACGGAGATCGGCCAGGGCAGGGTTTGGGTTGTGAGGGGCTGTCCTCCATCATCCAAAATGGTGGCATCGGCCCTGAGGCGCAAAATTTGGTCGGGGACGGCTTGAAAAATGCCCTTCAAGGTTTGGTTTTGCTGTTCGAGGCGGGCTTCGATTTGGCGGCGCTCTTGAATTTCACGGTGCAGCGATCGCTGCTGCTGCAAAATCTGCACCTGGTGCTGAATGCGAGCCAGCACCTCTTCGGCGGCAAAGGGTTTCGTAATGTAGTCGGCCCCGCCTACCTCAAAGGCTCTGAGCTTGTCTTTTAGATCAGACAACGCACTGAGAAACAGAATGGGAATGTGGGCAGTTTCCTCGCTGGCCTTAAGCTGGTGACAGACCGCATAGCCATCCATCTCCGGCATAGAAATGTCGAGCAAAATCAGGTCAGGCAACTGAGCCGCCACCGTTTCGAGGGCCATTTTGCCGCTCAGGGCTTTGCGCACACGATACCCCTGCCCCGACAACAGTGCGGACAGCGCCCGCAGGTTGTCAATCTGGTCGTCCACGATCAAGATGTTGATGC